>JAGWLO010000094.1 GCA_028872015.1 Burkholderiales bacterium
GCGTGCGCGTGGCGCGCTCGGGGCGGTGGTCGGCCACCGCTTCCAGGCACTGCACCTGCGCGTCGCCCAGGCGCGCACGCAGGCGCTCGAGCAGGCGCGTCAGGCCTTCGGCGGGGCCGGCGGGGGTCGGGAACAGCTCGCCGTTGGGCGCGGGGCCGGTCACCAGGTCGCGACAGTGCAGCTGCAGCTCGAGCGTGGGTGCGGCCAGCGGCAGCTGCGCCAGGCGCTCGCGCAGCAGCAGCTGCAGGTGCGCAGCATCCAGCGCCGGCTCGGCCAGCGCCAGGTGCAGATCGGTCGCGGGCCGCGCCGCGCCGCGCCGCGGCTCGTGCAGCATCTGCAGCGTGAAGGCGGCGACCCGGCCCTGGCGCGCCTGCGCCCAGGCCACCAGCCGGGCCAGCAGCACGCCGGCACCGTGCAGCACCTGCTCGCTGCGGTCGGCGCGGGTGTGCAGCTCGAGCCGGCTGTCGAAGCGCTCGGGCAGGGCCAGCCAGGCGCGCGGATCGGGCTTCAGGCCGCAGGCGCGATCGAGCTCGTCCAGCAAGCCAGCGCCGAAACGCCGGGCCAGACCGCTGCGTGGCAGCGCGCGCAGGTCGGCCAGGCATTGCAGGCCCATGCCCTGCAGCGCTGCCCAGTGCTCGCGGCCGGGGCCGAGCAGCCAGACCGGGGCCGGGTCGAGCCGGTGCTGCAGCGCCGCCAGGTCGGCCGCGTGGGGGGCGAAGTCGGGCCCGGCGCCGTGCTGGCCGCCACCCGCCGGCTGCCAGCGGGCCAGCAGCGCCGCACCCAGGGCCGTGGGCGCAGCGGCGGACTGCACCCGGTGCCCCAGCGGCGCCAGTGCAGCCCGCAGGCGCTGCTGCAGGGCCGGCAGGCCGCCGAACAGACGCAGGCTGGCCTGCACCTCCATCAGCACGGTCTGCGCGTCGTGCAGGCTGACGGCCGGCGTGAACGCCAGCGCCGCATGGGCCACCGCCTGCAGCGCCGCGGCGTCGCGCGCGGCGTCGGCGTCGGCCAGCCGCAGCGCCGGGACCAGCGCCAGCGCGGTGGCGCGCTGGAGCCCGGCCTGCACGCCCTGCGCGGCCGCGGCGGCATTGACGGCCTGCACCCGGTGTTCGGCCAGCAGTGCCACGGGCTGCGCCGAGGCCGGGCCGGTCAAGGTGGCGCAGAAGGCCTCCAGCGACAGTTGCGGCAGGTGCAGGGCCAGCCATTGCACGGGTGGCTTCCAAGCTCAGGAGGAAAGCGCTTCCGATGCTGCCGCAGTGCCGACCGCGAGGGCGGCTGGGTCCTGCCGCGCCCGTGCCAGGGCCGGCGGCGACAGCACCGGCCGCAGGGCCAGCATGAGCGGCTGCGCCTGCGGTGGGCCGCGGCGCTTGAGCAGGCCCACGCGCAGCCGGTCGGGGCCGGCGCTGGCCAGCAGCAGGCGCAGCGGCGCGGCGCTGGGCTGCTGGCGCAGCGCCGCATCGCGCAGCAGGAACACCGGCCCGTCGTGCCCCTGCGCCGCCAGCTGCAGCCGGCGCAGCGCATCGGCCGGCAGGCGCGCCGGCAGCCAGGCCAGCGCAGCCCCGAGCTGGCCGCTCTTGAGTGCCTGCTCCAGCGCCCACAGCACGTCGGCCGCCGGCAGGCGCGCGCGCGCCGGCGCGCTGCGCAGCGCCACGCGGCTGCGCACCACCGTCAGCCGCTGCAGGCTCAGGCCCAGTGCCGACAGCGCCCAGGCGCAAGGCACGGCAGGGGGATCGAACCACATCAGCGGGCGCTGCTCGCGTTGCAGCGCCGCCAACGCCGGCGCCAGCAGGCGCAACTCGCCGATGCCGGCATGCGGCAGCAGCAGCTCGGTGAGCGCGCGCGCCGGCCAGCCGCCGCCGGGCAGCTGGGCGTCGAGTGCGGCAAAGCCACTGGGGTGCACGCCCTGGGCCCCGGGGCGGGGGCCGCCCAGCTGATGGGCGCGCCACAGCGCCGGGTGCAGGGCCTGCGGGCCGCCTGGGGGCGCGGGCAGCGGCATGGGCGGTGAAGCCGGCGGAGGCGACGAAGACGGCGAAAAAAGCGTTGGGGAAAGCGTCACCAGAATACTGTACGTTCATCCAGTATTCCCGGCAAGCGCCTTGGGCCTCGGCCCGACCTTCAACCCGTCAGCAAGCCCTGCACCCGCTCGCGCAGCAGCTCGGGCGTCACCCGCGCCGGCGCCAGGGGCTCGCCGGCGGCCAGCCCGACGCGGCTGAACAGGCCGCGCCGGAACGGCCGCACCATCGCCGCCCCGCCTTCGATGCGCGAGAAGTACGAGCCCCACAGGTTGCGCAGCGCCAGCGGGACCACGGGCACCGGGTTGGTCTGCAGGATCTTCATCACGCCGCCCTTGAAAGGCCCGAGCTCGCCGTCGCGCGTGATGCCGCCCTCGGGGAAGATGCCCAGCAGCTCGCCCTCGGCCAGCACCTGGCGGGCCTGCGCGAAGGCGCGCTCGTAGGCCGCCGGGTCTTCGTGCCGGGGCGCGATCGGGATCGCCTTGCCGAGCCGGAACAGCCCGCCCAGCACCGGCACGGCGAAGATGCGGTGGTCCATCAGGAAGCGCACCGGCCGCGGGCTGGCCGCCAGCAACAGCACGGCGTCGATGTAGCTGACGTGGTTGCAGACCAGGATGGCCGCGCCATGGGCAGGAATGTGCTCGTCGCCCTGCAGCCGCAGCCGGTACATGCAGCGCGTGAGCACGAAGGCGACGAAGCGCAGCAGGTACTCGGGCACGATGAGGAAGATGTAGAGCCCGACCGCGGCATTGAGCAGGCCGACCAGCCCGAACACCTGCGGGATGCTCAGGCCCGCCTTCAGCAGCAGGCCCACGCCCAGGGCGCTGACGATCATGAACAGCGCGTTCAGGATGTTGTTGGCGGCGATGATGCGCGCCCGATGGCTCGCCTGGCTGCGCAGCTGGATCAGCGCGTACATCGGCACGCTGTAGATGCCGGCCGACAGCGCCAGCAGGCCCAGGTCGGCCATCACGTGCCAGTGCGCGGGCCGGGCCAGGAACCCGGCCAACGTCAGCATCGCGCCCGGCGGCAGGCCGCGCGAGGCGAAGTACAGGTCGACCGCGAACACGCTCATGCCGATCGCGCCCAGCGGCACGAGGCCGATCTCGACATGGCGGTGGCTGAGCATCTCGCACAGCAGCGAGCCGGTGCCGATGCCGACCGAGAACACCACCAGCAGCAGCGAGGCCACCTGTTCGTCGCCATGCAGCACGTCGTGCGCGAAGGCCGGGAACATCGACAGGAACACGGCGCCGAAGAACCACATCCACGAGATGCCCAGCAGCGAGCGGAAGACCACCGGGCTCTGGCGCGCCAGCTTCAGGTTGCGCCAGGTCTCGCTGAACGGGTTCCAGTTGATCTTCAGCCCCGGGTCGGTGGCAGGCGACAGCGGCACCGCCTGCGCCACCCAGCGGCCGAGCACGGCCACGCCCACGCAGGCCGCGGCCACCAGCGCCGGGCCCCGGCCGGGGATCGCGACCAGCAGCCCGCCGGCCACCTGGCCCAGCAGGATGGCCACGAAGGTGCCCATCTCGACCATGCCGTTGCCGCCGGTCAGCTCGCTTTCCGTGAGGTGCTGCGGCAGGTAGGCGAACTTCACGGGGCCGAAGATCGTGGAGTGCAGCCCCATCAGGAACACGCAGGCCAGCAGCGCGTAGACGTTGGCATCGAGAAATCCCCAGCCGGCGACGACCATGATCGCGATCTCAAGCCCCTTGACGCCGCGGATCAGCACCGTCTTCTCGAGCTTGTCGGCCAGCTGCCCGCTGGTGGCCGAGAACAGCACGAAGGGCAGGATGAACAGCGCCCCGATCACCAGCCCGGCCAGCGCCGGCGGCAGCCACGCCACCTGCAGCTCGTAGGTGACGAGCACGGTGAACGCGAACTTGAACAGGTTGTCGTTGCCCGCGCCCAGGAACTGGACCCAGAAGAACGGGCCGAAGCGTCGCTGGCCGAGCAGCGCGAACTGGTTCGGGCGCGCCGACGCCATCGGCCGGCGCGTCAGGCGGCCAGGGCCGTGCGCAGCACCGCCGCGCACAGGGCCAGCGCGGTGTGGGCCTCGTCGAGCACGCGGCCCATCGTGATGAAGCCGTGGATCTGGCGCTCGAAGCACACGTACTGGGCGCGGTTGCCGGCCTCGGACAGCGCGTCGGCGTACTGCCGGCCCTCGTCGCGCAGCGGGTCGAAGCCGGCGGTCAGCACCAGCGCCGGCGGCAGCCGCGACAGGTCGGGGGCCAGCAGCGGCGAGGCGCGCCAGTCGTCCTGCAGCGCCGGCTCGGGCAGGTAGTGGCCGCGGTAGTAGGCGATGCTGTCGGCGGTCAGCAGGTAGCCCTGGCCGTTGGTCTGGTGCGAGGGCGCGGTGCAGTGGGCGTCGACCGCGGGGTAGACCAGCAGCTGGAACGCGAGCGGCTCCCCCAAGTCACGCAGCGCGATCGCCACCACGGCCGCGAGATTGCCGCCGGCGCTGTCGCCGCCGACCGCGATGCGCGCCGCGTCGATGCCCAGCCGCGCAGCCTGCGCGCGGGCCCAGCGGGTGGCGGCGATGCAGTCCTCGGCCGCGGCCGGGAAGCGGTGCTCGGGCGCGAGGCGGTAGTCGACGGCGAGCACCGCGCAGCCGGCCTGCAGCGCCAGCGTGCGGCAGACCACGTCGTGGGTCTCGAGGTCGCCGATGACGTGGCCGCCACCGTGGAAATAGACCAGCAGCGGCAGCGTGCCCATGGCGGGGCGGTACAGGCGCAGCGGCAGGCCGGCGTCGGTGCCGAGGTTGCGCACCTCGGCCACCGGTGGCGGCTCGGGCTGGGTGTAGAAGCGCCGCTCGTTGTACAGCCTGCGCGCCTCGGCCGGTGCCAAGGTGTGGATCGCGGGGATCTTGCGTTCGACCATCAGGTCGATCAGGGCGCGGGCTTGGGGGTCGAGCATCGGGGCACTCCGGCGGAAGACGCGCGCAGTGTAGCCAGACGCCCTGCTTGCCAGGGCGTCCCGGTTGGTCGATGCTTGGCGGCATGTCGAGATCCGGCGAAAGCGCTTGAGCGCGCCCTGCCCCTGCGGCAGCGGCGCGCGCTACACCACCTGCTGCGGCCGCTGGCATGCGGGCGCCCTGCACCTGCAGGCCCCCGATGCCGAGGCCCTGATGCGATCGCGCTACAGCGCCTTCGTGCTCGGCCTGGAGGACTACCTGCGCGACACCTGGCACCCGCGCACGCGCCCCACCGGTCCGCTGGGCCTCGAGGCCGACCGGCGCTGGCTCGGCCTGGAGGTGCGCCGCCATGTGCGCGAGAACGACGCCGCGGCCCGCGTGGAGTTCGTGGCCCGCAGCAAGCAGCAGGGGCGCGCGATGCGGCTGCACGAGACCAGCCGCTTCGTGCGCGAGGGCGGCCGCTGGTACTACCTGGACGGCGATCTGCACTGACCGCCCGGCGGTCGGCGCCGAGCCGTCAGCCGAACCGCAGGGCGTAGATCGGCGGCAGGTTCAGCGCCACCGCCTGCCAGTGGTCACCGCCATCCGCGCTGGCCCAGAGATGGCCGGTCGTGCTGCCCATCAGCAGGCTGCGGCCGTCGTCGCCCACCGCCAGGCCGTGGCGGTAGACCAGGTCGTAGCAATGCTCCTGCGGCAAGCCTGCGCGCAGGGTCTCGAAGCTGCGGCCGCCGTCGCGCGTGCGGTTGACCGCCAGTGCGGCAGCCACCGGCACCCGCTTCTCGTCCTTCACCGCGGGCACGAACCAGGCGGTGTCGGCGTCCCGCGGATGGACCGCGACCGCGAAGCCGAAGCTCGAGACCGGCGCCTTCACCTCGTGCCAATGCGCGGCGTTGTCGGTGCTGCGCCAGATGCCGCAATGGTGCTGGCACCACAGCACCTCGGGCTGGCCGGCGCAGCGCACGATGCGGTGCGGATCCTGGATGTTGGGGTCTTCGGCGCGCTCGGGCGGCATGAAGTCGGCGCGCATGCCCGCCGACTGCGACTGCCAGCTCGCGCCCGCGTCGCGCGTGACCCAGGCGCCGCCGCAGCTGATGCCCACCAGCAGTTCGTCGTGCCGCTGCGGATGGGGGCAGACCGAATGGATGCCCGGCGCGTCGTAGCCGCCGCCGAACCACTCGGCGCGCTCGGGCCGCTGCCAGAGCGCCTCGACCAGCGCCCACGAACGGCCATGGTCGCGGCTGCGGAACAGGCCGCCCGGGATGGTGCCGGCCCAGACGCTGCCGCCCGAGGCCTCAAGCGCCCAGATCTGCACCAGCTTCCAGGGCACGCCGGTGGCGCCTTCGGGCTGCGGCGGGTAGGCCGGTGCAGCGACCTCGCGCCAGCTGACGCCAGCGTCGGTCGAAGCGTGCAGCTTGACCCCGAAATGGCCCAGATTCAGGGTCGCCAGCATGCGGCCCTGGTCGTCGGGCGGCAGCAGCATGCTCACCGGCTCGGCCAGAAAACTCACGCGGGCGATCTGCCAGCCGGCGCTGCCGTGCTGCAGCTCGAACAGGCCCTTGCGCGTGGCCACCCAGGCACGGTCGCTGCGGCTCATCGTGATGTCCTCCTGCGTTTCATCGGCTCGGCTTCATCCACCCGACAGCGCTTGCAGCACATGCACCCGGCTGTCGGGCGCGAGCGCGTCACTCAGGCCGACGCGGTCGTGGCTGCGCTGGCCGTCGATGAAGACGACCACGTTCGGCCGCAGATGGCCCTGCTCGTCCAGGACATAAGCGCGCAGCTGCGGGTTGTGGCCGAAGGCCTCGTCCAGCGCCGCACGCAACGTGGGCGCGTCGCTGTCCAGCTCGGGCGTGGCGGTGAATCGGCGCAACTGCGGCGTGAAGGCGATGCGGGCCATGCGCGCGATGATGGCGCCGCGCCCGCGCGCTGTCACCGGGGTCTTCTCCCAGCCAGGGCCAGGCCGGCTACGCCACCTCGTGCCCGATGCTGGCCTGCCAGACGCGGTACCAGTCTTCGGCGCTCAGGCGGATGGCCAGCGCCGCGACCGCCTCGCGCAGTGCCTCGATGCGCCCGCTGCCGGTGATGGGCAACGGCCGCGCGGGGTGGCGCAGTATCCAGGCGTAGGCCATCGTCGCCACGGAGGCGCCGTGCTGCGCACCTAGCGACTGCAAGGCCTCGCGCACGCGCCGCGCCTGCTCGTCGCTGCCGCCGAACAGCCGGCCGCCACCCAGTGGCGACCAGACCATCGGCCGCAGGCCTAGGTCCACGCACTGCGCCAGCGTGCCGTCGGCCAGCGCCTTCATCTGCAGCGGCGAGAACTCGATCTGGTTCGTCAGCAGCGCGCAGCGCCGGTGCAGCATCGCCAGCTCATGCGGGGCATGGTTCGAGACGCCGAAAGCCAGCACCTTGCCGGCCGCGCGCAGGCGCTCGAAGGTGTCGGCCAGTTCGGCCGGATCCTGCAGCAGATCGGGCCGATGGATCAGCAGCAGGTCGATGCGGTCGGTGCGCAGCGCGCGCAGCGAAGCCTCGACCGAGGCCGTCACGTGCGCGCGCGAGCTGTCGTAGGACTTGATCGCATGCGCCGGCCGCTGAGGCGAGACCAGCTTGATGCCGCACTTGGTGACGATCTGCAGCCGATCGCGCAGCCCCGGCGCCGCCGCCAGCGCGTCGCCGAACGCGGCCTCGACCGTGTAGCCGCCGTAGATGTCGGCGTGGTCGAAGCTGGTGATGCCCAGCGCCAGCACCTGCTCGATCCAGCGCCCCAGGGCCGGCGTGTCCAGGCCCCATTCGTGCAGGCGCCACAGGCCGGCCACCACGGGCGAAAGGGTGGGCGGGTCGTCGAGGCTCGGCACGTCGGGGATGTCGCGGGGCGGGAGGGTCGCGGGGCCTGGGAGGTCAGCGCAAGTCGCCCGCCAGGCTGGCCAGCGTCTCGGGCGCGACGGCCACGTGTGCCGGGTAGTTGCGGTGGTCGCAACCGATCTTCACGCCGGCGCCGGCGCGGATGGCCTCACGCTGCGCCGGGCCGAACTCGAAGCGCACGAAGTGCACGGCCGAGGTCTTCTCGTCGGTCTCGCGGTCGAGGTCTTCGTCGGCGATGGCATAGACGCGGGCATGGCCCTCGACCTCGACGAACATCCGGTCCTCCACGCCGATCAAGCGCGCCAGCTCACGCTTACGCTCGTTCGGGTCGGGGTACTCGATCAGCATCGTCGCCTTCCAGTTGCTGCCGTCGGGCACGAGCGCGGCGTAGGCATCGATCTCGCTCTGGATGCCGTCCTCGTCGAAGATCTTCTCGATGTGCAGCATCTCCTGGATCTGGCGCCGCACGGTGCGCTCGTCCTCGAACTGCAGGGTCAGGTGCTCGCCCAGGCGCACGCTGCGCAGCCGGCGGTGGGCGATGGCCTCGGGCTTGCTGCTCTTGCGGATCTTGGCGTAGGCCTCGAGCGAGAGCAGGCTGTCGCGGGTGATGGTCATGCGGGTGTCACTCCAGTCCATAGGCCCTGCGCACCAGGCTCAGCGGGTGCTGCAGCGCCCGCGCCGGCGTGCCGGCCTGCGCCATGCCTTGCGCGATGTGGTGGCCGGCCAGGGCGCAATCGCTGCTGATGACATCGGGCTCGTCCCGGGCCATGGCCTTGAACACCGGCTTGCCGATCTTCATCGCCACCGGGTGCGTGGCCAGCTTCACGCCGTAGGTGCCGGCATGGCCCGAGCAGCGCTCCACGGTGTTCAGCTTCACCTCGACCGTCTGGCCGATGAGCTTGAACATCTCCTCGGTCTTCTTGCCGATGTTCTGCACCCGGCCGTGGCAGGGGATGTGGTAGCTGACGCGACCCAGGGCGGCCTTGAAGTCGGTCTTCAGCAGGCCGTCCTTGTGGCGCGCGACGAGGTACTCGAAGGGGTCGAACATCGCGTTCTTGACGAGCTGCGTGTCGGCATCGCCCGGGAACATCAGCGGCAGCTCCTGCTTGAACATGAGCGTGCAGCTGGGCACGGCGCTGACGATGGCCCAGCCCTCGCGGGCATACCGGGCCAGTACCGGGATGTTGGCCTGCCAGGCCTGCTCGACCGACTTCAGGTCGCCCAGCTCGAGCTTGGGCATGCCGCAGCACTGCTCCTTCTCGACGATCTCGTACGGGATCTCATTGTGATCGAGCACCTTGATCAGGTCCAGGCCGATGCCGGGCTCGTTGTAGTTGACGTAGCAGGTGGCGAAGATCGCCACCTTGCCCGGCGTGCGCTGGCCGGCGACGGCCGTGAAGGCCGGGTTGTTCATCGTGCGGCCCCAGCGGAAGCGCTGCGTCGCCAGGCCCGGCATCCAGGCGTCGGGGTGCACGCCGAGCTGGCTGGCCATGACGCCGCGCGCCGCCTTCGTGCCGTTGATCGCGTTCACCGCCTGCACCACGATCGGGATGCCGGCGAACTGGCCGTGGGTGTCGGTGCTGGCCAGCAGCTTCTCCTTGGCCGAGACCTCGCCGCGTTCGTACTTGATCGCCTTGGCGCGCAGCATCAGGTGCGGGAAGTCCAGGTTCCACGCATGCGGCGGCGTGTACGGGCACTTCGTCATGTAGCACAGGTCGCACAGGTAGCACTGGTCGACCACCTTCCAGTAGTCGTCCTTCTTCACCCCATGCACCTCGCCGTCGGCCGTGGCATCGACCAGGTCGAACAGGTTGGGGAAGCTCTGGCACAGGCTCACGCAGCGGCGGCAGCCGTGGCAGATGTCGAACACGCGCTCCATCTCGGCCAGGGTCTTGCCCTCGTCGTAGAAATCGGGGCTCTTCCAGTCGATCGCGTGCCGGGTGGGCGCCTCGAGATTGCCTTCGCGCATGGGATGTGTCGTCGGTGGGGGTCTTCAAACGAACAAGGGGCGCGAAGCCCCTTGTTCGGCAGTGCACGGCGCCTGCGGCTGGCTGCAGCCGTCAGTCGACCAGCGCGTCCAGGGCCTTCTGGTAGCGGTTGGCGTGCGAGCGCTCGGCCTTGGCCAGGGTCTCGAACCAGTCGGCGATCTCGTCGAAGCCCTCGTCGCGCGCCTGCTTGGCCATGCCCGGGTACATGTCGGTGTACTCGTGCGTCTCGCCGGCCACGGCCGCCATCAGGTTCTGGCGGCTGCTGCCGATGGGCAGGCCGGTGGCCGGGTCGCCCGAGCCGTTCTCGAGGAACTCGAGGTGCCCGTGCGCATGGCCGGTCTCGCCTTCGGCGGTGGAGCGGAACAGCGCCGCCACATCGTTCTGGCCCTCGACGTCGGCCTTGTTCGCGAAGTACAGATACCGGCGGTTGGCCTGCGATTCGCCGGCGAAGGCGTCCTTCAGGTTTTGCTCGGTCTTGGAACCTTTCAAGCCCATGGGTTGCTCCTGGAATGGGTTTATCGGGACGGTCTTCGAAGTGCGCCGGGGCCTGGCGGCTGCGGGCACGACCACCGTGGACGCTAGCAAATCACCGCGGTGCCTGCCAATACAAAGCTTCAATCCGCCCCATAGCCTGGGGCGTCCGTGGCGGTGCTCAGCGCAGGCCCAGCAGGCGCAGCGCCAGCTGGTGCAGGCGGCCCTGCGGGTCGGCCAGCCCGCGCAGCACCGTGAAATGGTTGCTGGCCGGCAGCGTCTCGCACACCGGCACGGCGGTCGGGCCCCACACGTCGCGGATCAGCGTCGTCTGGCGGCGGAATTCCTCGCTCTCGTCCAGTCCCACCGCGGCGTAGAGCTTCGCGCCCTTGGGCCGCGGGAAGAAGGCCGGGCTCAGCCGTGCCACCGACGCCGGCGTCAGCTTCAGGTCTCGCTGCAGGAAGGGCGCGTGGCGCAGCGGCTCGAGGTCGTACAGGCCCGAGATCGCAAGCGCGCCGCTCACCGGCTGGGGCGGCAGCGCCGCGTCCACGTCGCGCCAGCGGCAACTGAGCAGCAAGGCGGCCAGATGGCCCCCCGCCGAATGCCCGGCCAGCGCGATGCGCGCCGGGTCGCCGCCGTAGGCCGCCGCATGCCGCCACACCCAGGCCAGCGCCGAGGCCATCTGCAGGGCGATCTGCTCGATGCCCACCGACGGGCACAACGCGTAGTTGGGCACCACCACCATCGCGCCGTCGGCGTTGAACGAGGGCGCGACGAAAGAGTGGTCGGCCTTGTCCAGCGAGCGCCAGTAGCCGCCGTGGATGAACACCAGCACGGGCGCGCCCGCGGGCGCCGCCGTGACGGCCGGAAAGATGTCCAGCGTCTCGCTCGGGCCGCTGCCGTAGGCGACGTCGAGGTGCGCCCGGCTCTCGCGCCGCGCCAGCGCCGATGCCGCGCGCCAGCTGTCGAACACCTCGCCATGCTGGGGCACCAGGGCACGGTTGTTGTATTGCGCTTCCAGCCAGGCCGGGTCCAATCGAGGCTTCATCGTCGGGTCTCC
>JAGWLO010000146.1 GCA_028872015.1 Burkholderiales bacterium
TGGCTGATGCGGCGGCCGAACACGCTGCCGCCGATGGTGCCCAGGCCCACGCCCATGTAGCACAGGCCCACCGCCTGCTCCGACAGGCCCAGCACCCGGGTCGCGAACAGGATCTGCACCGTCATCGCCGCGTAGTGGCTCATCTGCCAGATGCCCATCAGCACCGCCAGCGTGACCAGCAGCCGCTGGCGCAGGACGAAGCGCAGCCCCACCGCGAGGTCGCGCCAGAAATGGGCGTCGGCCCGCGGCTCGCGCCGCTCGTGCACCGGCAGGCCGCGCAGGATCAGGGCCGAGCCCAGCAGCATCGCGGCATTCACCAGCAGCGCCAGCGGCGCGCCGAACAGCCGTATCAGCCCGCCCGCCACGCCCGGCCCCGCCACTTCGGCGCCCGAGGTGGCCAGTGCATTCTTGGCATGCGCCTCCACCAGCCGCTCGCGCGCCACCACCTGGGTCAGCACCACCTGCGCCGCCGTGCCGGCCACCGTGTGCACCAGGCCGAGCACGAAGGCCACCGCATACAGCCAGCCCATGGTGAGCCAGCCCAGCCACCAGGCCAGCGGCACGCTGGCCGCCGCCAGGGCGATCAGCGATTCGCCCGCGGCATACACCGGCAGCTTGCGCACGCGGTCGAGCCAGACGCCGGCCGGCAGCGAGAACAGCACGAAGGGCAGCAACTCCACCGCGGTGAGCAGGCCCATCTGCGTGGGCGTGGCGCGCAGCAGCACCGCGGCCGTCAGCGGCAGCGCCAGCAGCATCACCTGGTTGCCGAAGCTGCTGGTGAGGATCGAGCTCCACAGCCGCAGGTAGGACGGGTCGCGCAGCAGGTCGCCGTCGGGCAGGCGCCAGGGCCAACGCCAGGACAGTCGCCGCCAGCGCACCCTCCAGCCGGCCCGGCCCGGCGTGCGGGGCTCGGCCGGGCGCTGCATCAGGACCGGTAGTCGGCGTTGATGCTGACGTAGTCGTGCGAGAGGTCGCAGGTCCAGACCACGGCCTCGGCCCGGTCGCGGTGCAGATCGATGCGCACCGTGATCTCGCTGCGCTGCATCGCGCGCTGGCCGTCTTCCTCGCGGTAGTCGGGGTGCCGGCCGCCCTGGCGCACCACGTGCACGTCGTCGAGGAAGAGGTCGATCAGGCCCGGGTCGAGGTCGGCAATACCGGCGTAGCCCACCGCGGCCAGGATGCGGCCGAGGTTGGGGTCGCTGGCGAAGAACGCCGTCTTGACCAGCGGCGAATGGGCGACCGCGTACGCGACCAGTCGGCATTCGGCGGCATCGCGCCCGCCCTGCACCTGCACGGTGATGAACTTGGTGGCGCCTTCGCCGTCGCGCACGATGGCCTGCGCGAGTTGCTCGGCCACCCCCACCACGGCCTGGCGCAGCGCACGGCCGGCGGGCGAATCCAGGCTCGTGATGGCGGCATGGCCGGCGCGCTGCGTGGCCATCAGCATGAACGAGTCGTTGGTGGAGGTGTCGCCGTCGATCGTGATGCGGTTGAAGCTGAGGTCGGCCGCCTCCTTCAGCAGCGTCTGCAGCAGCGGCTGCGCGATCACCGCGTCGGTGGCCATGAAGCCGAGCATCGTCGCCATGTTCGGCCGGATCATGCCGGCGCCCTTGGAGATGCCGGTGACGGTGACGGTACGGCCATCGATCACCAGCTGCCGCGACGCGCCCTTGGGCAGCGTGTCGGTGGTCATGATGCCCTGGGCCGCCTCGGCCCAGCCGGCCGGCTGCAGCGCGGCCAGTGCCGCCGGCAGCCCGGCTTCCAGGCGCTCGATGGGCAGCGTCTCCATGATCACGCCAGTGGAGAACGGCAGCACCTGCCCGGGGGCCAGGCCCATCAGCGCGGCCAGCGTGGCGCAGCTGCGGCGCGCGCGCGCCAAGCCGTCGGCGCCGGTGCCGGCATTCGCGTTGCCGGTGTTCACCAGCAGCGCGCGGATGCCGGCGCCGGGGTGGGCCAGGTGTTCGCGGCACAGCTGCACCGGCGCGGCGCAGAAGCGGTTGGCGGTGAACACGCCGGCCACCGCGGCAC
>JAGWLO010000095.1 GCA_028872015.1 Burkholderiales bacterium
GGATGGCGCCGTTCATCTACGGCCACCGCAACAAGATCCACATCATCAACCTCGAGAAGACGCAGCCGCTCTTCGACGATGCGATGAAGTTCGTCCGCCAGCTGGCCGCGCGCCGCGGCACGATCCTGATGATCGGCACCAAGCGCCAGGCGCGCGAGGTGATCGCGCTCGAGGCCCAGCGCTGCGGCATGCCCTATGTCGACCAGCGCTGGCTGGGCGGCATGCTGACCAACTTCAAGACGGTCAAGGGTTCGCTGAAGAAGCTCAAGGACATGCAGGCCACCAAGGAAGCCGGCACCGAGGCGATGATCAAGAAGGAAGCTCTGCTGTTCGAGCGCGAGCTGACCAAGCTCGAGAAGGACATCGGCGGCATCCAGGACATGAGCGCGCTGCCCGACGCCATGTTCGTGATCGACGTCGGCTACCACAAGATCGCGGTGGCCGAGGCGCAGAAGCTGGGCATCCCGGTGATCGGCATCGTCGACACCAACCACTCGCCGCTGGGCATCGACTACGTGATTCCGGGCAACGACGACTCGGCCAAGGCGGTGGCGCTGTACGCGCGTGCCGTGGCCGATGCGGTGCTCGAAGGCAAGGCCAACGCCAGCAACGAGCTGGTGCAGGCCGTCTCGGCCGACGGCGACGAGTTCGTCGAAGTCAGCGCCGACGCCTGATCCCCGGGCCACGAGCCCCCCTGCACCGGCTGCCCCCGCGGCCGGTGCCGCACCCGCTTTGAATGGAGTAGACGATGCCCGCAATCACCGCAAGCATGGTGGCCGAGCTGCGCGCCAAGACCGACGCGCCGATGATGGAGTGCAAGAAGGCGCTTACCGAGGCCGAGGGCGACGCCGCCCGGGCCGAGGAGATCCTGCGCGTCAAGCTCGGCAACAAGGCCAGCAAGGCCGCCGCCCGGATCACCGCCGAGGGCGTGATCGCCGCCACGGTGGGTGGCCACACCGGCGCGCTGGTCGAGATCAACTGCGAGACCGACTTCGTCTCGAAGAACGAGGCCTTCCTGAGCTTCGCCAAGTCGGTGGCCACGCTCGCCGCCGAGCAGAACCCGGCCGACCTGGCGGCACTCGCGGCGCTGCCGCTCGCCCAGGACGGCTTCGGACCGACCGTCGATGACGTGCGCCGCGGCCTGATCGGGAAGATTGGCGAGAACCTCTCGATCCGGCGCTTCAAGCGCTACGCGGGGGGCGGCCGCCTGGCCAGTTACCTGCACGGCACGCGCATCGGCGTGATCGTGGAGTTCGAGGGCGACGAGGTCGCGGCCAAGGATGTGGCGATGCACGTCGCGGCGATGAAGCCCAAGGCCTTGTCCACGGCCGACGTGCCGGCGGCGCTGATCGAGGTGGAGCGCCGCGTGGCCACCGAGAAGGCGGCCGAGAGCGGCAAGCCGGCCGAGATCGTGGCCAAGATGGTCGAGGGCTCGGTGCAGAAGTTCCTGAAGGAGGTCTCGTTGCTGAACCAGCCCTTCGTCAAGAACGACAAGCAGACCGTCGAGCAGATGCTGAAGGACAAGGCCACCCGGGTGGCCGGCTTCACGCTGTACGTGGTGGGCGAGGGCATCGAGAAGAAGGTCGACGACTTCGCGGCCGAGGTGGCGGCCCAGGTGGCCGCGGCCAAGGGCGCGTGACCGGTCGCTGACCGACCGGCCCGGCGGCCCCTGCGCCCGGCGCTGCCCGAGGGGGCCGCCCGCGGCCGGCGGCCTGCCCACCGCCGCTTACACTGCGTGCTTTGCCTGGGGAGTTCCATCCGATGCCCGCTTACAAGCGCATCCTGCTGAAGCTGTCGGGCGAGGCCCTGATGGGCGACGATGCCTATGGCATCAACCGCGCGACCATCGTACGCATGGTGCGCGAAGTGCAGGAGATCACGCGCCTGGGCTGCGAGGTCGCGGTGGTCATTGGCGGCGGCAACATCTTCCGCGGCGTGGCCGGCGGCTCGGTGGGCATGGACCGCGCCACCGCGGACTACATGGGCATGCTGGCCACGGTGATGAACGCGCTGGCGCTGGCCGACACGATGCGCCAGGAAGGCATGACCGCGCGCGTGATGTCGGCCATCGCCATCGAGCAGGTGGTCGAGCCCTACGTGCGGCCGAAGGCCTTGCAGTACCTCGAGGAAGGCAAGATCGTGGTCTTCGCCGCCGGCACGGGCAATCCTTTCTTCACCACCGACACCGCCGCGGCGCTGCGCGGGGCCGAGATCGGTGCCGAGATCGTGCTGAAGGCGACCAAGGTCGACGGCGTCTACTCGGCCGATCCGCACAAGGACCCCCAGGCCCGCCGCTTCGCCACCATCAGCTTCGACGAGGCCATCGCCAGCCACCTGCAGGTGATGGACGCTACCGCCTTCGCGCTGTGCCGCGACCAGAAGCTGCCGATCAAGGTGTTCAGCATCCACAAGCCCGGCGCGCTGAAGCGGGTGGTGCTGGGCGAGGATGAAGGCACGCTCGTGCACGTTTGAGGAGCCCGCTGCGCCATGACCGCCATGACGATTCCAGAGATCAAGAAGACCGCCGAACAGAAGATGGCCAAGTCGGTCGAGGCGTTCAAGAACGAGTTGCACAAGATCCGCACCGGCCGCGCCCATCCGGGCCTGCTGGACCAGGTGAACGTGGACTACTACGGCTCGATGGTGCCGATCAGCCAGGTGGCCAATGTGACGCTGCTCGATGCCCGAACGATCAGCGTGCAGCCCTGGGAAAAGGGCATGGCCGCCAAGATCGAGAAGGCCATCCGCGAGTCCGACCTGGGGCTCAACCCGGCCTCGCAGGGCGAGTTGCTGCGCGTGCCGATGCCCGCCCTGACCGAGGAGCGCCGCAAAGAGCTGACCAAGGTGGTGCGCCACGCCGGCGAAGAAGCCAAGATCGCGGTGCGCGCCGTGCGCCGTGACGCCAACGAGCACCTGAAGAAGCTGCTCAAGGACAAAGCCGTCACCGAAGACGAGGAGCGCCGCGCCCAGGACGAGGTGCAGCGCCTGACCGACCGCACCAGCGCCGAGATCGACCGCCTGGTCCAGGGCAAGGAAGCCGAGGTGCTGGCAGTCTGACGCCGGCGCCATCGCTTTCGTTCCCGCGCCCGCCGACACCATGTCCGATCTCGCCCTGCCCGATGCCGCGGCGGCCCCGGCCGCCGGCAGCCGACCCGCGGCGGTGCCGCGCCACGTGGCCGTCGTGATGGACGGCAACGGCCGCTGGGCACGCCAGCGCTACATGCCGCGCTTCTTCGGCCACAAGCAGGGCGTCGACGCCCTGGTGCGTGCGGTCAATACCTTCGCCGACCGCGGCGTCGAATTCCTCACCGTGTTCGCCTTCTCGTCCGAGAACTGGAAGCGGCCGAGCGAAGAGGTCTCGGGCCTGATGAGCCTGGTGCTGGTGGCGGTATCCAAGTACCTGGCCAAGATGGCAGGTGACGGCGTGCGCATCCGCATCATCGGCGACCGATCGGCGGTCTCGGACAAGCTGCGCCAGGCCTGGGAGCACGCCGAGCAGGTCACGCGCGACAACCACCGCATCACGCTCGCCGTGGCCTTCAACTACGGCGGCCGCTGGGACGTGGTGCAGGCCTGCCGCCACGCGGTGGCGCAGGGACTGCCGCCGGAGCAGATCGACGAGGCGTGGCTCTCGCAGCACATGGCGCTGTCGTTCGCGCCCGACCCCGATCTCTTCATCCGCACCGGCGGCGAGATGCGCATGAGCAATTTCCTGCTCTGGCAGGCCGCCTACTCCGAGCTCTTCTTCACCGAATGCCTGTGGCCCGACTTCGGTCAGGCCGAGATCGATGCCGCGCTCGCGGCCTATGCCCAGCGCGACCGGCGGTTCGGCAGCCTGCCCGCCCACCCGGTCGTGCCCGCGGGCACCTGACGCGGATGTTGAGACAGCGCGTCATCACCGCCCTCGTGCTCGTGGCCCTGTTGCTGATCTCGTTGACGGCTTCCAGCCGTTGGCCGTTCGCGCTGCTGACGCTGGTGCTGATGGCTGCCGGTGGCTGGGAGTGGGGGCGGCTGAACCGGGCCGGCCGACTGGGCGCCTGGCTCACCGGCCTGGGCGTGGCGGCGGCTGGCGTGATGGCGCTGGCGCTGGGCTGGAGCGATGCCCGGCCGCCGCTGCTGTGGTGGCTGGCGCTGGCGCTGTGGCTGCTGGCCGGCACCTGGGCCCTGCGCCGCGGGCCGGCGCGCTGGCCGCAGTGGCCGCGGCTGGCGCGCCTGGGCCTGGGGCTGCTCGGACTGTGGGCGGCCTGGCTGGCGCTCTCGCAGGCGCGTGCCGTCGGCATCAACTTCATGCTCTCGCTGCTGTGCCTGGTGTGGATGGCCGACATCGCAGCCTACTTCGGGGGCAAGGCCTGGGGACGGCGCAAGCTGGCGCCCTCCATCAGCCCCGGCAAGAGCTGGGAGGGCGTGTGGGCCGGCATGGCGGGGGTGGTGGCGCTGGCGCTGCTGTGGATCGCACTCGACCGGCGCCTGGGCTTCGACGGGCCGAGCCTGTATTCGCGCCTGCTCGCGTCGCTCGGGCCGGCCGGGCTGGTACTGGCCTTGCTCGCACTGTGCGGGCTGAGCGTGGTCGGCGACCTGGTCGAATCGCTGGTCAAGCGCGCCGCGGGCGCCAAGGACAGCAGCGGCCTGCTGCCCGGCCACGGCGGGGTGCTCGACCGCGTGGATGCGCTGCTGCCGGTATTGCCGGCGGCGCTGGCGCTGCTGGCGCTGGCGACCGTGCTGGGCCCGCGATGAGCCCGCCGCGCCAACGCCTGGCCATCCTCGGCGCCACGGGCTCGGTGGGCATGAGCACGCTCGACGTCGTCGCGCGCCATCCCGAGCGCTTCGAGGTGGTGGGCCTGAGCGCCCACCGCCGCATCGACACCCTGCTGGCGCAATGCCGCCGCTTCAACCCCCGCGTGGCCGTCGTGGCCGACGCGGCCCAGGCCGCCCAGCTGCGCCCGCTGCTGCGCGAGGCCGGCCTGCGCACCGAGGTGCACGCCGGTGCCGCCGCGCTGTGCGAGATGGCCGCCGACGACCGCGTGGACAGCGTGATGGCCGCCATCGTGGGCGCCGCCGGCCTGGCACCCTGCCTGGCCGCCGCGCGCGCCGGCAAGCGGCTGCTGCTGGCGAACAAGGAGGCCCTGGTCGTCGGCGGCGGCCTGTTCATGCGCGCCGTGCAGGACGGCGGGGCCACGCTGCTGCCCATCGACAGCGAGCACTCGGCGATCTTCCAGTGCCTGCCCGCAGACCGCGCGAGCTGGCCGCACCGCATCGACCACATCGTGCTCACCGCCAGCGGCGGGCCGTTCCGCGACCACGACCTCGCCAGCCTGCACGCCGTCACGCCCGAGCAGGCGGTGGCGCACCCGAACTGGGTCATGGGGCGCAAGATCTCGGTCGACTCGGCCACCATGATGAACAAGGCGCTCGAGGTGATCGAGGCGCATTGGCTGTTCGGCCTGGCGCCGGCGCAGATCGAGGTCGTGATCCATCCGCAGAGCATCGTGCACTCCATGGTGGTCTGCCGTGACGGCTCGGTGCTGGCGCAGCTGGGCACCCCCGACATGAAGGTGCCCATCGCCTACGGCCTGGCCTGGCCCGAGCGCATCGAGTCGGGCGCGCCGCGGCTGGATTTCACGGCCCTGCAGGCGCTCAGCTTCGAGCGACCCGACGCGCGCCGCTTCCCCGGGCTGCAGCTGGCCTGGCAAGCGCTGGCCGGGCCCGCCGGCACGACCGCGGTACTGAATGCCGCCAACGAGGAGGCGGTTGCGGCCTTCCTGGCCGGAACCATCGCCTTCACCGCGATTCACAGCGTCGTCGCGGCCGCGCTGGAGCGCCTGCCGCCGGGCCTGGCCGGCGACCACGGCCTGGACGAACTGCTCGACCTGGACGGCCGCGCGCGCACCCTGGCGCGCCGCATCATGAAAGACCTCCGGCCATGATCACCACGGTGCTCGCCTTCCTCTTCACCCTGGGCGTGCTCGTGGTGGTGCACGAATACGGCCACTACCGCGTGGCCGTGGCCTGCGGCGTCAAGGTGCTGCGCTTCTCGGTCGGCTTCGGCCGCGTGCTGTGGCGGCGCCAGCGCAGCCCGGGCGCGACCGAATTCGTGGTCTGCGCGCTGCCCTTGGGCGGCTACGTGCGCATGCTCGACGAGCGCGAGGGCGAAGTCGACCCGCAGGAGCAGCACCGGGCCTTCAACCGCAAGTCGCTGTGGGCGCGCTCGGCCATCGTCGCGGCCGGGCCGCTGGCCAACCTGATGCTCGCGGTGCTGCTCTACGCCGCCGCGCACTGGATTGGCGTGCAGGAGCCCCAGGCCGTGCTCGGTGCGCCGGTGGCCGGCAGTCCAGCCGATCGTGCCGGACTGCGCGCCGGTGACTGGGTGCGGGCGATCGCACCCGATGGCGGCGACTGGCACGACGTGAGCTCGCTGCCCGACCTGGGCTGGCACCTGACACAGGCCGCCCTGCACCAGCAGACGGTGCAGCTGCAGGTGAGCGACCGCGATGGCAGCCACCAGCGCCTGCTGACGCTGGACCTGTCCGGGCTCAGCCCGGCCCAGGTCGACAGCGGGCTGGCGCGCACGATCGGCCTGAGCGGCGCCTACAGCGCGCCGGTGCTGGGCGCGATCAAGCCCGGCGGCGCCGCCGCGGCAGCCGGCCTGCGCCAGGGCGACCGGGTTCGCAGCATCGACGGCGTGGCGGTGCCCGATGCCACGGTGCTGCGCGAACGCATCCGCGCCGATCTGCGCAGTGGCCGGCCGGTGCCCCAGCAGTGGAGCGTCGAGCGCGACGGCCGCCTGCTGCAGCTGGCCGTGACGCCGCGGCCCTTCCACGATGGCCGGGCGCTGGTGGGCCGCATCGACGCCTACGTGGGCCAGCCGCCGGCCCTGGTGACGGTGCGCCAGGGCCCGCTCGAGGGCCTGCAGCAGGGCGCCGTCCGCACCTGGGAGATCTCGTCGCTCACGGTCAAGATGCTGGGCCGGATGATCGTCGGCCAGGCCTCGCTGAAGAACCTGAGCGGGCCGCTGACCATCGCCGACTACGCCGGCCAGTCGGTGCACCAGGGCCTGGCCGACTACCTCGGATTTCTGGCGCTGGTCAGCGTGAGCCTGGGGGTGATCAACCTGATGCCGCTGCCCATGCTCGATGGCGGTCACCTCATGTATTACATTTTCGAGGCCGTGGCCCGGCGCCCCGTCTCCGATCTGTGGCTGGCGCGGCTGCAGCGCGGCGGCATCGTGGTGCTGCTGACGATGATGTCGGTGGCGCTGTTCAACGACGTGACCCGCCTGCTGGGTCTGCACTGAAACCCATGCCCCCTGTCTCCCTGTTCGGGCCGCTGCGCCCCGCCGCGGCCTGTGTCGTCGCTTTCGCTGCCGCCGTCGCTGCGCCGGCGGCGCTGGCGGTGACGCCGTTCATCATCAAGGACATCCGCATCGAGGGCCTGCAGCGCACCGATCCGGGCACCGTGTTCGCCGCACTGCCCTTCCGCATCGGCGACACCTACACCGACGACAAGGGCTCCGCGGCATTGCGCGCGCTGTTCGCCACCGGCCTGTTCAAGGACGTGCGGATCGAGATCGACGGTCAGGTGCCGGTGGTGGTGGTGGAAGAGCGCGCCATCATCGCCAACGTCAACTTCGTCGGCCTGAAGGAGTTCGACAAGGAGCCCTTGCTCAAGTCGCTGCGCGACGCCGGCATCGGCGAGGGCCTGCCCTTCGACAAGGCGCTGATCGACCGCGCCGAGCAGGAGATCAAGCGTCAGTATCTCAGCCGCAGCCTGTATGGCGCCGAGGTGGTGACCACGGTCACGCCGCTGGAGCGCAACCGCGTCAACGTCACCTTCACGATGAACGAGGGCGAGGCGGCCAAGATCAAGGACATCCGCATCGCGGGCAACAAGGCCTACTCCGAGTCCACGCTGCTCGACCTGTTCGAGCTCACGCCCAGCGGCTGGCTCAGCTGGTACACCAAGTCCGACCGCTACTCGCGCAGCAAGCTCAACAGCGATCTCGAGAAGCTGCGCGCGTTCTACCTGAACCACGGCTACCTCGAGTTCGCGATCGAATCGACCCAGGTCACGATCTCGCCCGACAAGCAGACGATCTCGATCGCCGTCACGATCAAGGAGGGTCAGCTCTACACCGTCACCGGCGTGCGCCTGGAGGGCGACTACTTGGGCAAGAAGCCGCTGTTCGAATCCCTGGTGCGGCTGCGGCCCGGCCAGCCCTACCAGGGCGACGAGGTCACGCAGACCGCCAAGCGTTTCCAGGACCAGTTCGGACTGTACGGCTATGCCTTCGCGCGGGTGGAGTCGCGGCCCGAGGTCGACCGCGCCCGGGCCCAGGTGGTGGTGGTGTTCACGGCCGATCCGCAGCGCCGCGTGTACGTGCGCCGGATCGAGATCGGCGGCAACACGCGCACGCGCGACGAGGTCATCCGGCGCGAGTTCCGCCAGCTCGAGGGCGCCTGGTACGACGGCGGGCTGATCAAGCTGTCCAAGGAGCGGGTCGAGCGCCTGGGCTACTTCAAGGACGTCAACGTCGAGACCAACGAGGTGCCCAACAGCCCCGACCAGGTCGACCTGGTGGTGAGCGTCACTGAAAAGCCCACCGGCAACCTGCTCGTGGGGGCCGGCTATTCCAATGCCGAGAAGCTGACGCTGACGGCCTCGATCAAACAGGACAACGCCTTCGGCTCGGGCAACTACCTGGGCGTCGAACTCAACACCAGCAAGTACCAGCGCACGGCCGTGATCAGCACGGTCGACCCCTACTGGACCGTGGACGGCATCTCGCGGGCCTTCGACATCTTCTACCGCACAAGCCGGCCGTTCAACAGCCTGGGCGACACCTACGACCTGAAGACGCCGGGGGCCGACGTGCGCTTCGGCATACCTTTCTCCGAATACGACACCGTGTTTCTGGGCGTGGGCATCGAGCGAACCGAGATCGGCACCGCCGCGGGCATCCCCTTGTCGTACCTCAATTACCGCGTGCTGTACGGCGACAAGACCAACTCGTTCCCGATCACCGTCGGCTGGTCGCGCGACCCGCGCGACAACGTGCTCACGCCCACCGCCGGCCGCTACCAGCGCGTGAACTTCGAGTGGGGCGCGGCGGGCCAGGTGCGCTACCTGCGCACCGACCTGCAGTACCAGGAGTTCTGGCCGCTGCCGCTGCGCCTGTCGCTGGGCGTCAACACCGAACTCGGCATCGGCCACGGCCTGGGTGGCAAGCCCTTCCCGGTGTTCAAGAACTTCTACGGCGGCGGCCTGGGCTCGGTGCGCGGTTTCGAGCAGGGCTCGCTGGGCGTGGTCGACCCCACGGGCGCCTATGTCGGCGGAGCCAAGCGCTTCAACATCAACACGAACCTGTACTTTCCGGTGCCCGGCACCGGCAACGACAAGAGCCTGCGTGTGTTCGCGTTCTTCGACGCCGGCAACGTCTGGCGCGAGGACGAGAAGCTCACCTTCAACTCGCTGCGTTCATCGGCCGGCATCGGCCTGTCGTGGATCTCGCCGGTGGGCCCGCTGCAGCTCAGCTACGGCCGGCCGGTGCGGTCCCAGCCCAACGATAGAATCCAGCGCTTCCAATTCCAGATCGGGACTGCCTTCTGATGAAGACGTTCGCCCTGCGGTGGCTTGCCGCCATCGCGTTGACGCTGCCCCTGACCCTGGCCGTGGCGGCGCCCGCCGCGGCCCAGGAGTTGAAGATCGGCTACGTGAACAGCGAGCGCGTTCTGCGCGAGGCCGTGCCGGCCAAGGCGGCGCAGGCCAAGCTCGAGGCCGAGTTCGGCAAGCGCGAGCGCGACCTCAACGACGCCGCGGCCAAGCTCAAGGCCGCGGCCGACAAGCTCGAGAAGGACGCGCCGGCCCTGTCCGAGGCCGAGCGCAGCCGGCGCCAGCGCGACCTGGTCGAGCAGGACCGCGACCTGCAGCGCAAGCGTCGCGAGTTCCAGGAAGACCTGAACCAGCGCCGCAACGAAGAGCTCGCCGGCGTGGTCGAGCGCGCCAACCGCGTGATCAAGCAGATCTTCGACAGCGAGCACTACGATCTGATCCTGCAGGAAGTGGTGTTCGCCGGGCCGCGCGTCGACATCACCGACAAGGTGATCAAGATCCTCAACGACACCAGCAGCGGCAGCAGCGGCGGCGCCACGCCGGGCAAGTGATCCGCGGCGATGCGCGCGCTTGCCACACCGGCGCGCCTGGGAGACCTTGGCCGGCTGCTGCAGGGTGACCTGATCGGCGACGCCGAGCGCGGCGTCAATCGCATCGGCCCGCTCGAGTCGGCCGACGAGCAGACCATCGCCTTCCTGGCCCATCCGCGCTACGCGGCGCAGCTGGCCAGATCGTCCGCCGGCTGCGTGATCGTGGGCCCGGCGCAGCGCGAACTGGCCGCCGCGCGCGGCGCCGCCCTCGTCTGTGCCGACCCTTACCTGGCGTTCGCCCAGCTCACGCAGTGGTGGGCGGCGCAGCTGCGCCGCCCGTTGGCACCGGGCGTGCACGCGAGCGCGGTGGTCGAGCCCGGCGCCCGGTTGCACGCCACGGCCACGGTGGGGCCGCTGGCGCATGTGGCCGCCGGTGCGCGCATCGGTGCCGGCGCCGTGGTCGGGGCCCAGAGCCATGTCGGCGAAGACGCCGAGCTGGGCGAGCACACGCGGCTGGCTCCGCGCGTCGTGCTGGGCGACGGCTGCCGCATCGGCGCGCGCGGCATCGTCCACAGCGGTGCCGTCATCGGCGCCGATGGCTTCGGCTTCGCGCCGACGAACGAGGCCCAGGGCAGTCGATGGGTAAAGATCGAACAGCTCGGCGCGGTGCGCGTCGGTGACGACGTCGAGATCGGCGCCAACAGCTGTGTCGACCGCGGCGCGCTCGAAGACACCGTGCTCGAGGACGGCGTCAAGCTCGACAACCTGGTGCAGATCGGCCACAACGTGCGCATCGGCGCGCACAGCGCATTCGCCGGCTGCGTGGGCGTGGCGGGCAGCGCGCGCATCGGCCGCCATTGCACCGCCGGCGGCGGTGCCATCATCCTGGGCCATCTCGAGATCGTCGACCATGTGCACCTCACCGCCGCCACGGTGGTGAGCCGCTCGATCCTGAAGCCGGGGCTGTACAGCGGCGCGTTTCCGTTCGATGACAATGCGTCGTGGGAGAAGAACGCGGCCACCTTGCGCCAGCTCCACGGCCTGCGCGAGCGACTGCGCGCCCTCGAACGAAAGACCGCCCCCTGATGGACATCCAGCACATC
>JAGWLO010000096.1 GCA_028872015.1 Burkholderiales bacterium
GTTGCTCTCGATGTAGACGCGCGCCGCCGCGGCGGCCGGCGCCGGTGCCGCGGCCGGCGGCGGCACCGCCTGCGCGGCGATGGCGGCCAGCGACTCGGGCCGCGCGCCGCTGTGCGCCACGTAGGCGGCCGCACCCTGCCAGGCCGCCTGCGGCGGGGGATCGGGGCGCAGATCGAGCCAGTGCAGCCCCTGCAGCGGCCGGCCACGCTGCAGCCAGGCCTCGCGCTGCAGCTGCAGGTGGCCGCCGGCGGCCAGGGCGCCCAGCATCGGCGGCGTGTCGTCGAAGGCCAGCACCAGGTGATCGGCGCTGGCGAAATCGGCGAAGTCGCCCATCAGCGCCTCGGGCGGCAGCTGGCGCACCGGCACGCCGCGACGCTGCAGTTCGGCCGCGGCGGCCGCGGCGGCCGGCGCCAGCGCCTGCGGCACCACACCCAGCAGCACGCCCCGCCCCAGGCGGCCAGCGTCGGCCGCAACAGCGGCTGCGGACGCGGGTCCGGCGGACAAGGAGGCTGGCGGTGGCCCGGCCGGTGGGGTGGGTGCGGGCGCCGAGGCCGGCGAGGCGGCCGCCAGGCGGAGCTTGGCCGCGAAGTCGCTGCGCAGCCGCTCGAAGGGCGTGCGGAAGGCCGGCGCCACCAGGCCCGGCGCGAGGTAGATGTCGAGCGGCCGGCCCGGGTCGGCGGCGTCGTAGAACGGCATCCACAGCTGGCCGCCACCCGGCACCAGGCGCTGCCAGGCCGGGCTGGCACTGACGCGCAGGATCGCGGACTCGGACATCGCCACGATGTACAGGCGCTGGCGGAAGCCCTCTTCGCCGAAGAGCGACTTGAAGTACTCGAGCTCCTTCAGGCACCACGCGCTCTGGGCGTAGTTGTCGTGCACGATGATGATCATCGCGAACGAGGCCTCGATGCGCCGGGTGAGCTCGTCGCTCAGTTCGCCCGCCACCGGACCGTTGTCGCCCGAGAGATGGAAGCGCGGCAGCCGCACGCCGCGCAACAGCGCCGCCAGGCTGCGCTCGAGTTCGCTGCGGAACTGCGTGACCCAGTCGAACCAGGCCACATCGTCGGCGTGGGCGTAACTGATGAACGCCGTGAACTCGCAGTCGGCCAGCGACTTCATGCGGCCAGCCCCAGATCGATCTCGGCCCGACGCAGCACTGCGGCCAGCGGCCGCTGCACCATGCTGCGGCAGTACAGCGTCTCGGTGGCGGCGAAGCTGCCGCGCTCGTACCACTTGTTCACCGGCGCACCGCCGCCGCACAGCGCGAACCAGGGACAGGCCTGCTCACAGGCGGCCACGCCAGCGGCGATGTCGCGCCACAGGCCGGCGAAGGGCTCGCGCTGCAGCGCCGCGCGAAAGCCGCCCTGGTGCACATTGCCCAGCACGAAGCCGCCCCAGGCCGGCGCCGCCTGCCCCAGCAGTTCGGGCGAGAAGGTGGAGAAGCCGCCGTCATGCGCCACCGACACGATGGCCAGCGGCCGTGTCTGCGGGTTCAGCGCCCCGGCCGGCGGCGGCTGGCGCAACAGGCGCCAGGCCGCCGCCAGCTCACGCACCACGACGCGGCCCTGGCGCGAGCGCTCGAGCAGGCGTGCGAGGAAGGCGGCGTGGGCCGCCTCGTGGCCGGGCCCGGGGGCCGCGCCGGCCAGGCTGGACGCCGGGTGCGGGCCTTCGGCCTCGTCGATGTTGCAGCCCAGCTCGGTGATGCCGCGGCGCTCGAACCAGTCGTAGAACGCATCGGGGTCGGCCAGCGTGTCGGCGGTGACCACGGCGATGGCATGGAAGGGCAGCCCGCGCGCCTGCAGCCGCGCGATCGCGCGCTCGACCGCCGCATGCGTGCCGGCGCCGCGGCGCGTGCGGCGGTGCCGGTCGTGCAGCGCGGCCGGCCCGTCGACGCTGATGCCCACCGCCACCCGGTGGCGCTGCAGGAAATCGCACCAGGCCTCGTCGAGCAAGGTGGCGTTGGTCTGGATCGCATGCGTGAGGCGGATGGCCGCGCCGCCCAGGCCGTCGGCGACGGCGGCAAAGGCGGCCTCGTAGTACGCCGGCGGCAGCACCAGCGGCTCGCCCGCATGCCACACCACGGTGAGTTCGTCGCCCAGCAGGCCTTCGTCGCGCAGGCGGCGTGCCGCCAGCCGCGCGGTGGCCGGCGCCATGCGCGCGCGAAGGTGGCGCTGCGGCAGGTAGCAGTAGCTGCAGTCGAGGTTGCAGAAGGGCGTGGGCTGCAGCACCAGCATCTCGGTCTGCAGGGCCCGGGTCGTGAGCCCCGGGGCGGGCAACCGGTCGGACCCTTGCTGGGGCTCGCACCCATCCGCGCCCGCGCCCCGCCGCCGGTGCCACCTCACTGGTTGGCCCAGTTGCTCCACTTGCTCCATTTCGGCCAGTTGGTCCACGGCGCGGCCGGGGCCGGCGCATCGCTCTGGGCGGCGGCCCAGGCCGCCCGCACGGCCGCCAGGCGGGCGGGGATGCCGGTGGGCGCCGACTCGGTGCCGGTGTCGGCGGCTGCGGCCGCTGCGGGCGATGCGGTCGCGGCGGCCGGCAGGGCCAACGCCAGGCCCAGCAGCGCGGCAGCCACCGCCGGCACCTGCAGCAGCCACGCGCGACCACTGCGCCGGCACGCGGCGCGCCGCTGCCGTTGCTGAGGTTGCCGCCGCCGATGCCGCCCGCGCTTGCCCATGCGGGTCATGCTAGGAGTGGCCCCCGACCTTGTAAAGGAACCGTCACCCCCTACCCCGACCCGTGCGCGCCAAGGCGCTGGGCCGGTGCTGCGGCTTCAGGCCACGCCGTCAGGTCACGACGTCAGGCTGCCGCCGGGGATGGTCAGGGACCGCCAGCGCAGGCGCAGGCCCACCACCCCGGCCGAGGCCACGCCCATCAGCAGTGCCAGCGCCGCGCCGACGAACACGGCCTGCGTGTGGCCGTGGTCGAGCAGGCTGCCGAAGATCGGGGCGGCCGTGGCGAAGCCCGTGTCCAGCCCCGAGTACACGGCGCCGTACACGCGGCCGGTGGCGCCGGGCGGTGCGGCGCGCTTGATGAGCATGTCGCGCGAGGGGCCGGCCAGCCCGATGCCGGCACCGGCCATGGCCACCACCACGCCGGCCGGCAGGGCCGGCATAGCCCCGGTGGCCACCAGCAGCAGCAGCGCGGCCGAAGCCGTCAGCGCCAGCGCGATGATCTTCTCCAGCCGCTGCACGCGGCCGACCAGAAAGCCGCCGGCCACCATGCCGGTGGCGCTGAGCAGCATGAAGCCGGTGACGACGTAGGCGGTGTCGGCGGTGGGCAGGCCGTACAGGCGCGCCAGCGCGGGGCCGGCGAAGCTCTGGATGGCGGCCAGCGCGGCGGTGCTGAAGAAGAAGAACGAGAAGCACAGCCACACCGAAGGCAGGCGCAGGAAGGCCAGCGGATGCTCGGCCACGGCGGCCCGCGCGGCGCCCGGCCTGTCGTGCGCCCAGGCACCGCGGCGGTCGTCCACCGCGCCGCGGTTCAGCGTCAGCAGGGCCAGCACGGCCAGCGGCAAGAGCGCCGCGCACAGGTAGGCGGTGCGCCAGCTGCCGCTGAGGCCGCCGATGCCGATGAGGAAGATCGGCGCCACCGCCCAGCCCAGGTTGCCCGTGACGCCGTGGACCGAGAACGCATGCCCCAGCCGCTGCGGCGAGACGCGCTTGTTCAGGATGGTGAAGTCGGCCGGGTGGAATGGCGCGTTGCCCAGCCCGGCCAGCGCCGCGGCCAGCGCCAGGCCGGCATACCCGTGCGCGCTGGCCGCCGCCAGCGCCGCCGCCGTGAAGCAAGCCAGCGCCGCGAACAGCACCGGCCGCGCGCCGACGCGGTCGACCAGGAAGCCCGCCAGCGCCTGGCCCACGCCCGAGATGACGAAGAACAGGGTGACCAGCAGGCCGAGCTCGGAGTAGCTGAGCCCGAACTCGTGGATGAAGAACGGGAACAGCGGCGGCAGCAGCATGTGGAAGAAGTGCGAGGTGCCGTGCGCCAGGCCGATGAGGCCGATGACGGTGGCGTCCGAGCGCCGCGTGGCGGCGATCGGCAGGGCGGCGGCCGACTTGTGCATGCCCGCAAGCTTACGCAGCCCCGCACCGGCGAGGTTACGATAGCGCGTCAACTTCTGTCGATTTCGTGCCAAGCCACACCTTGCCCGACCTACCGCCCGCCCGGACGGCCCGGCACGGGCCGCCGGTGCAGCGCCGCGCCACGGCCGGTGCGCACGAACTCGCGGCCTACGCCCCCGATGCCGAGCGCGCCGTGCGCGTGCGCAGCCGCCGGCTGGCGGCCAGCACGCGCATCGACCCGCATCGCCACCCCTGGGCGCAGGTCGCCTATTCGTCCGCCGGGGTGCTGCGCGTCAGCGCCGGGCAGCACACCTACATCGTGCCGCCCTCGCGCGCGGTCTGGATCCCGCCCGGCGTCGAGCATGTGGTCACGGTGGTCGAAGACGCCGAGCTGCGCACGCTGTACCTGCATGTGCCGGCCGGCCGGTTGGGGCCGGCCGCGCTGGACCGGCACGAAGCCGCGCCGCGCGCCGATGCGCCGCCCGCACCTTGGCTGCGCTGCCGCGTGCTGGAGGTCTCGCCGCTGCTGCGCGTGCTGGTCGAACAGCTCGGCGAGGCGACCGCCCTGCACCCGCAGCCGGGCCCGCCCAGCGAGCGCGAGCGCCTGCTGGCGGCGCTGCTGCAGGACGAGTTGCGCCACGCGCGCCCCGTGCCGCTGGGCGTGGGTCTGCCGCAGGACAAGCGCCTGCGCGCGCTGTGCGAAGCGGTGCTGGACGACCCCGCCCGCCACGCCACGCTGCCCGGCTGGGCCCGCGAAGCCGGCGCCAGCGCGCGCACGGTGGCGCGCCTGTTCCGGCAGGAGCTGGGCACCACGTTCGCCGAGTGGCGCCAGCAGGTGATGCTGGCGCAGGCGCTTTCCATGGCGGCCCGCCGGCGGCCGATGGCGCATATCGCCGCCGCGCTGGGCTATGCCAGCGCCAGCGCCTTCTCGGCCATGGTCACGCGCTCGGTGGGCATGCCGCCGAGCCGCTTCTTCGCTGCGGTCTGAGCGCCGCTGCCGCCAACAGCCACCCCCTGCCCCAGCCTGGATGCCCATGAGCGAAATCGCCGTCGACTACGCCCGCCCCGACGCCCAGGGCGTCACCACCACCGCCCAGGCCTGGGCCAAGGTCGCCCCGCCCGTGAGCCCGGCCGCGCGCCAACGCAACCTGGCCCGCGCAGCCGAGCTGCTGCAGGCCCACGGTGCGGTGCTGGTGGCGCATTACTACGTGGACGGCGACCTGCAGGACCTGGCCCTGGCCAGCGGCGGGCTGGTGGCCGACTCGCTCGAGATGGCGCGCTTCGGACGCGACCACCCGGCGCAGACGCTGGTGGTCGCCGGCGTGCGGTTCATGGGCGAGACGGCCAAGATCCTGAGTCCGCACAAGCGCGTGCTGATGCCCGAGCTGGAAGCCACCTGCTCGCTCGACCTGGGCTGCCCGCCCGGCCCCTTCTCGGCCTTCTGCGACCAGCACCCCGACCGCACGGTGGTCGTCTACGCCAACACCAGCGCGGCCGTGAAGGCGCGCGCCGACTGGATGGTGACCAGCTCGTGCGCGCTGGCCATCGTTTCGCACCTGCACGCGCAGGGCCGCAAGGTGCTGTGGGCGCCCGACCGCCATCTCGGCCGCTACATCCAGCAGCAGACCGGCGCCGACATGCTGCTGTGGGACGGCGCCTGCGTCGTGCACGACGAGTTCAAGGGCCTGGAGCTGGGGCTGCTGCGCCAGGCCCATCCGGGCGCGATGGTCCTGGTGCACCCGGAATCGCCGCCCGCCGTGGTGGCCCAGGCCGACGTGGTGGGTAGCACCACGCAGCTGCTCGACGCCGTGGTGCACGGCAGCGCGCCGGCCTACATCGTGGCCACCGACAACGGCATCCTGCACCGGATGCGCCAGCTCGCGCCCGGCAAGACCCTGATCGAGGCGCCGACCGCGGGCGCCAGCGCCACCTGCAAGAGCTGCGCGCACTGCCCGTGGATGGCGATGAACGCGGTGCAGGGCGTGGTCGACTGCCTGGTGCAGGGCAGCGGCGAAGTGCTGCTGCCCGAGTCGGTGCGCCGCCAGGCACTGGGCTGCATCGAGCGTATGCTCGACTTCGTGCGCACCCACCCGGCCAGCACGGCGCGACCGGCCGGCGGCTTCAAGCCCGGGCTGGGTGCCGCCTGATCGCTGCCTGGTCAGCAGCGGATCGCGCTGCAGGCGTGCAATCTGCCCTGGCGCCGGTACCGCGGCGGCGCGGGCGCGGTGCTTCAGGACCGTCGCGCGCCGCCGATATCGCGGTATGCCCCTTGCGGGACGAAGGAACGACATGCCCCCCATCCGGCCCGCCGCCGCGAGCGTGGACTTCAGTTCGGTGCGCAACCACAACGAGCGCGCGGTGTACGACGCCGTGCAGCGCCAGGCCGAGCGTTACCCGGGGCTGGCGCACAGCGCCGAGTTGCTGGCCGACGTGGCCTGCGTGGCGCTGAACCGGCTGGCGCCGCGCTACATCCGGCACGAAGTCGACTTCGTCTTCTACCTCAGCGAGCGCGAGCGCAGCGACAGCGACCGCCAGCTGCTGGACGCGGTGGAGTACGCCTTCGGCTTCGTGCAGGCCCGTACCGCCATGCGCGCCCGTGGCTGAGCTGCAGACACCGGCCGCACCGGCGGCCGGCGAGCACACCCCCGCACCGGCCGCCGACGGACACGCCGTCGCACCGGCGGACGGCGAGGCCGCCGCGCTGCTGGGGCGGGCCTGGGAGCTGTGCTATCTCGACCCGATGGCGGCGCGCGCCATCGGCGCCCGCCTGGCCGCCGCGGGCGGCGCCGCGGCGGCCAGCGGCTGGCTGCACGTGGCCCTGGTCGACCTGCGCCTCGGGCCGGTCGACACCGGCCTGGATGCGCTGGCGCGGGCCCGTGCCGGGTTCAGCGCCGACCCGCACGGCCCCGACCGGCGCGGCCTGGCGCTGTGCGACGAGGCCCAGGCGATTGCCCTGCGGCGCACCGGCGATTACGAGGGCGCTGCCTACCTGCAGGCGCAGATCGACGCCCGCGACGATGTCCAGCGCGACGCGATGCACGCTTTCCTGGCCGCCAACTCGCGCGGCATCACGGCCACGCTGCGCGGCGACCAGCACACCGCGCTGCGCCTGCTCTACGCCGCCGCCGACGCCGCCGGCCGCACCGGCTGGCTCGGGCCGCGGCTGACGGCGCTGTCCAACCTGGGCGACACGCACATGTGCCTGTCGAACTGGGAGGACGCGCGCCGGCTCAGCGAACAGGCGCTGGCGCTGGCGCGGGCCGCCGGCGCGCCACAGGTGGTGCTGACAGCGGCGCTGAACCTGATCGTGATCCACCACGCCGAGGGCCATTTCCCGCAGGCGCGCGCGATGACCGAGTTCCTGCTCACCCACCCCGAACTGCTGCCACCGGGCGCCTTGCAGCGCAATCCGCTGCAGCTGGCGCTGGGCCACCTGTGCGCGGGCGAGATCGACGACGCCCTGCGCTACCTCGACGGCGACGCCGTGGTCGACCTCGGCGACGGCGACGGCATGACCTTCTGGGCCTGGCTGAAAGCGCGCTGCCTGCTGGCCAGGCACGACGCGGCGGGCGCGCGCGCGCTGGGCGAGCGCATCCTGGCGCAGCGCCGCCCCAGCGACCAGCCCAACGACATGATGGCGCTGTACGGCGCGCTGGCCGACGCCTGCGAGCAGGCCGGCGACGCCGTGGCCGCACTGTCCTACCTGCGCCGCTCGCACGCGCTGTACGAAGAGCTGATGGGCCGTGGCGCCCGCGCGCGCTACATCGCGCTCGAGGTCAGCCACGAGCTGGCACAGGCCAAGCGCGAACGAGACCTGGCGGTCGATTCGCGCCGCACCGCCGAGGACGACCGCCAGCGCCTGGCCGAGCTGAACGTGGCGCTGCAGGCGCAGATCGCCGAGACCGAGCGGCTGCACGGCCGGCTGCGCGAGCAGGCGCTGCGCGACCCGCTCACCGGCCTGCACAACCGGCGCTACCTGTTCGAGATCGCGCCCGGGCTGATGGAACTGACGCGGCGCCAGGCCGGCCTGCTGTGCGTGGTGCTGATCGACCTGGACCACTTCAAGCTGCTGAACGACACCTACGGCCACCACGCCGGCGACCTGGTGCTGCAGCGCTTCGCGGCCCTGCTGACGCAGATGCTGCGACGCAGTGACGTGGTGTGCCGCCACGGCGGCGAGGAGTTCGTGGCCCTGATGCCCGACATCGATGCCGAGGGCGCGCAGGCCATGCTGCGGCGACTGCTCGACGCCTTCCAGGCGCAGCAGGCCGAGGTCGGGCGCCGGCGCCTGCCGAGCTGCTCGTTCTCGGCCGGCATCGCGGTCTTCCCGCGCCACGGCAGCACGCTGGAGCAGCTGCTGTCGCGCGCCGACCGCGGCCTGTACGCGGCCAAGCACCGCGGCCGCGCGCGCATCGAGGTGGTGCAGACCGGCTTCGGCGCGCTGGGCTGAGGCCGGGCGCGGGCGCCGGCCTCAGCCCCGCCCGCTGCGCGCCTGCCGCGTCAGCACGGTGGGAAAGCTCACCGGCAGCGGGTTCGGGTAATCGCGGCTGAAGTGCAGGCCGCGGCTTTCGTGGCGGCGCAGCGCCGAGCGCACGATGAGCTCGGCGCAGACCACCAGGTTGCGCAGCTCCAGCAGGTCGCGGTTGACGCGGAAGTTGGCGTAGTACTCGTCGATCTCGCCGCGCAGCAGCTCGATGCGGTGCAGCGCCCGCTCCAGCCGCTTGGTGGTGCGCACGATGCCGACGTAGTTCCACATCAGCAGGCGCAGTTCGTCCCAGTTGTGGGCGATCACGACCTGCTCGTCGGCGTCCTCGACCTGGCTCTCGTCCCAGGGCGGCAGCGGCTCGCGCCGCACCGGGCCCGCGCGCAGGATGCTCTGGGCGCAGGTGCGGCCGATCACCACGCATTCGAGCAGCGAGTTGCTGGCCAGCCGGTTGGCGCCGTGCAGTCCGGTGTAGGTGGTCTCGCCCACGGCGTACAGGCCGGGCAGGTCGGTACGGCCGTCGAGATCGGTGACCACGCCGCCGCAGGTGTAGTGCGCCGCCGGCACCACCGGGATCGGCGCGCGCGCGATGTCGATGCCCAGCTGCAGGCAGCGCGCGTGGATGGTGGGGAAATGCTCCTTCAGGAAGGCCTCGCCCTTGTCGGCAACGATCGGGCGGGCGTCGAGCCACACATGGTCCAGGCCATGCTTCTTCATCTCGAAGTCGATCGCGCGGGCGACGATGTCGCGCGGCGCCAGCTCGCCGCGCTCGTCGTGCGCGTGCATGAAGCGCGCGCCCATCCCGCCCGCCACTGCGGTGTTCGGCAGCGTGAGGTGGGCGCCCTCGCCGCGCAGCGCCTCGGTGATGAGGAAGCTGCGCTCCTGCGGGTGGTACAGACAGGTCGGGTGGAACTGGATGAACTCCATGTTGGCGACGCGGCAGCCGGCGCGCCAGGCCATCGCGATGCCGTCGCCGGTGGCGGTGTCGGGGTTGGTGGTGTAGCGGTACACCTTGCCCGCGCCGCCGGTGGCCAGCACCACCGCCGCCGCCGGCAGCGTCTGGACGTGGCCGCGGTCCATGTCGAGCGCGTACACGCCGTACACGCGCGGCGACTCCTCGCGCCGCAGGTGGCGCGAGGTGAGCAGGTCCACCGCCACCCAGCGCTCGCGCAGCGTGATGTTGGGGTGCTCGCGGGCGCGTGCCAGCAGCGCGTCGTGGATGGCGCGGCCGGTGGCATCGGCGGCATGCGCGATGCGGCGCACGGCGTGTCCGCCCTCGCGCGTGAGGTGCAGCCCCAGCGGGCCGCTGGGATCGGGCGAGAAGGGCACGCCGGCCTCCACCAGCCAGGCGATCGCCGCCGCGCTGTTCTCGGCGATGAAGCGCGCCGCGTGCTCGTCCACGATGCCGGCCCCCGCCTCCTGCGTGTCGTGCACGTGCGAGGCGATGCTGTCGTCCTGGCCGAGCACGCCGACGATGCCGCCCTGGGCCCAGGCCGTGGCGCCTTCTTCCAGCGACCGCTTGGCCAGCACCACCACGGGCATCGACCGCGCCAGGTGCAGGGCCGTCGCCAGACCGGCCAGGCCGGCCCCCAGGACGACCACCGGCGCGGGGGCCGAAGGAGCGGCAGACGAGGGGTTCATGGCGTCGGGCGTGACATGCTGGACAAGGCCCAGGATTCTAGGGACGCGTGTCCCGACGCCCTGACCGGCTGCGCCCAGACCCCGTCTATGATGGGTTGATATGAGCGGTTCGCACGAAGTCACCCGCCAGACCGCGCCCCCGCGCGGCCCCGGCCGCGACGCGCTGCTGGCCCCGCAGACCCAGCTCGTCACCGACCGCGACGCCTATCTCGGCCAAGGCCGGCACGACGTGGGCCGGCGCGTGGCGGACGACCAGGTCGAGCTCTTCATCAGCGCCGACATCGCCGGCTCGCTGCAGCAAGAGTTCACCCAGCACACCTCCGAATTCGTGGCCGTGCACGACATCGGCAGCAGCGCCTCGCTGCGCCTGCTCGCCAGCCTGGCCGGCGCCGCCGGCGCGCGCGTGCAGCGCCTGTCGGTGCGGCGCCAGGGCCACGGCGTGGCCCTGGCGGTGCTGCAGTTCGTGGAGGTGCCGCTGGCCGATGGCCAGAGCATCCGCATCTACTCCACCGACCTCAACGCCGACAACGCCACCCGCGGCCAGGTGGCGCGCGTGTTGCTCGCCTTCAGCCGCCTGGGCGTGCTGCTGGTGGGCGAGCTGCCCCCGAACGCCCTGAGCGGCCAGCTCGCGCCGCTGAAGGAAGCCATGTCGCGCGGCCCCTGGCCGAACCGCGACCTGCTGCTGGTGCCGCTGGGCAACGGCGCGGCGCTGGCTACGCAGACGGCGCAGCTGGGCAGCCGCGGCGACGTGGCCGTGCACGTGGCGCCGCAGGCCAGCCGGCCGCAGCAGGTGTGGGCCTTCATCGGCGGTGCCTGGAACCGCCTCCACGGCCGCGCTGGCGGCGAGCGCGCGCTGCCCACCGACCTGGCCCAGGCGGTCGCGCGGCCGCGCCCGCCGGTGAGCGAAGCCGCGACCCAGCCGATGCCGCTCGAGCCGGCACCACCGGCGGCCGTC
>JAGWLO010000147.1 GCA_028872015.1 Burkholderiales bacterium
CGGCGCCGGCGCAGACGCCGGCACCGGCACCGGCCGCGCCGTCGGCCCCGCGCCACGGCGCCCCGGCCGTGGAGCCGGGGCCCGGGGCTGCACCTGCGGCCCCGGCCCCGCCGCCGCTGACGCCGCAGGCCCGGGCCGCGCTGGAGAGCGAGTTCCGGGCCGTGCTCGATGCCGGCGTCCACGGCCTGTGCTTCAGCCCCTACCTCGAGGGCCAGGCGCCGGGGGCGCAGATCGGCGCGGCGCAGATCCGCCAGCGGCTGGAGCGCATCCGCCCGCACACGCGCTGGGTGCGCAGCTTCTCGTGCACCGACGGCCACGAGCAGACGCCGGCCATCGCCCGCGCCCTGGGCCTGAAGACGCTGGTGGGCGCCTGGCTGGGCACCGACCCGGCCGTCAACGAGCGCGAGCTCCAGGGCCTGATCGCGGTGGCCCGCGCCGGCCATGCCGACATCGTGGCGGTGGGCAACGAGGTGCTGCTGCGCGAGGACCTGAGCGAGGACGCGCTGCTGCACTGCATCGAGCGCGTGAAGGCCGCGCTGCCGGGCGCGACGGTGGGCTACGTCGACGCCTACTACCTGTTCGAGCAGCATCCGCGCATCACCGCGGCCTGCGACGTGATCCTGGCCAACTGCTACCCCTTCTGGGAAGGCTGCCCGCGCGAGCAGGCGCTGCCCTACATGCAGAGCATGTGGCGTCGCACCCGGGCCGTGGCCGGCGGCCGGCCGGTGGTGGTCAGCGAGACCGGCTGGCCCGACCGCGGCAGCCCGTTCCACGGCGCCGTGCCCTCGCGCGAAGGCGCCATGCGCTACTTCATCGACACCCAGCGCTGGGCGGCGCAGGACGGGGTGGAGGTGTTCCACTTCGCCGCCTACGACGAGGCCTGGAAGGTCGGCGCCGAGGGCGACGTGGGCGCCTACTGGGGCCTGTGGGACAAGGACGGCGCGCCCAAGTTCGCCTGATGCCGATGCCGATGCCCGAGCTGCCGCGCGGCCGCGCCATCTGCTACTCGGGCTACCGCCGCGGCCAGAGCCCGGGCGCCCGGGCCTACCCCTCGCTGGCCGAGATCCGCGAAGACCTGCTGCTGCTGCAGCCGCACTGGCCGCTGCTGCGGCTGTACGACTGCAGCCCGCATGCCGAGCGCGTGCTCGAGGTGATCCGCCGCGAGGGCCTGGGCCTGCGCGTGATGCTGGGCGCCTACCTCGGCGCCGAGGTGAACAACCCCGGCTGCCCCTGGGGCGGCAGCTACAGCCCGGCCGAGCTCGCGGCCAGCGTGGCCGAGAACGAGGCCGAGGTGGGCCGCCTGATCGCCCTGGCCCGGGCCTACCCCGAGACGGTGTTCGCGGTGGCGGTGGGCAACGAGTGCACGGTCGACTGGACCGACCACCGCGTGCCCGTGCCCCGCATGATCGAGCACGTGCGGCGCGTGCGGCAGGCGGTGCGCCAGCCCGTGACCTTCTGCGAGAACTACGTGCCCTGGCCGGGCCCGCTGCAGCCGCTGGTGGCCGAGCTCGACTTCGTCTCGCTGCACACCTACCCGGTGTGGGAGTACCAGCCCGTGCACGCGGCGCTGGCATACACGCGCGAGAACCATGCCCGCGTGGTGCAGGCCTGCCCGGGCAAGCCGGTCGTCATCACCGAGGCCGGCTGGGCCACCTGCGCCAACGGCCGCGGCATCGAGCCGCACAACGCCTCGCCGGCGCTGCAGGCGATCTACGTCGACGCGCTGCTGCGCTGGACCGACGAGGCCGGCATCCTGTGCTTCGTGTTCGAGGCCTTCGACGAGCCGTGGAAGGGCTCGCCCGACCCGCACGAGCCCGAGAAGCACTGGGGCCTGTACACGGAGGACCGGCAGCCCAAGCAGCTGCTGCGCCAGGGCCTGCCCGCGCCCGGCCCCTGAGCTTCAGGGCCCGGCGGCGCTGGCGGCGCGCGCGGCCTGCAGCACGCGCGGCGGCACCCAGGGGTCGCGCAGCGGCGCCTGCAGCGCCGGCTCGGGCGGGGTGG
>JAGWLO010000018.1 GCA_028872015.1 Burkholderiales bacterium
GACCCGCCGCCAGCCAACGCCAACTACGCCTGGCTGCAGCACATGCTGCACCACCTGAAGCCCGGCGGCCGCGCCGGCATCGTGCTGGCCAACGGCAGCATGAGCAGCAGCCAGAACAGCGAAGGCCAGATCCGCGCCGCGATGGTGGACGCCGACGTGGTGGAGGTGATGATCGCGCTGCCCGGGCAGCTGTTCTTCAACACGCAGATCCCGGCCTGCCTGTGGTTCCTGGTCAAGGACAAGCGAGTGCGGCGCGGCGAGGTGCTGTTCATCGACGCACGCAAGCTGGCCACGATGATCAGCCGGGTGCAGTGCGAGCTAACCGACGAGGTGATCGACCGCATCGCCGGCACCGTGGCCGCGTGGCGCGGCGATGCCGGCGCGGGCGAGTACGCCGACGTGGCAGGCTACTGCCGCAGCGTGAAGCTGCCCGAGATCGCCGAGCACGGGCATGTGCTGACGCCAGGGCGCTACGTGGGCGCCGAGGCGGTCGAAGACGACGACGCAGGCTTCGAGGCCAAGATGCAGGCGCTGACCGAGAAGTTGGGCGAGCAGATGGCGAAGGGGGCAGAGCTGGACTTGGTGATCCGACAGACGCTCGGAGGGCTGGGGTATGAGTTCTGAGACGCTGACACCGCCGATTTCGTGCCCCCCTGATTGGCCTCTCGTCCGACTTCATGAGATTGCACGCAAGATTGGCTCCGGTGCGACACCAACTGGCGGACAAGCCGCGTATCAGCCCTTGCGCACAGGGTTCGCATTGATCCGAAGTCAGAACGTCTTCGACAGGACCTTCTCGAATGCTGGGCTCGCCTTCATTTCCGAAGCCCAGGCTCATGGTCTGAGAGGAGTCCAACTTGAGTTGCACGATCTGCTGCTCAACATCACCGGTGATGGGGTGACCTTTGGCCGTGCGTGCATGGTTCCAGGCGAGGTGCTTCCGGCCTGCGTGAATCAGCATGTCTCGATTATTCGGCTGGACTCGGAGCGAGCGGATCCTGGCTACGTGCTGAGCTACCTCACCCACCCAACCATCAAGGAGTACATCGAGGCATTCAATGCTGGGGGCTCGCGGCGTGCAATCACTAAAGCCCATATCGAGTCGTTCGTCGTGCCACTTCCGCCCCTGACTGTCCAAAGAGAAATCTCACAGGTGCTTGGTGCACTTGACGATCGCATCGCCCTCCTGCGTGAAACCAACGCCACCCTCGAAGCCATCGCGCAGGCGCTGTTCAAGTCGTGGTTCGTCGACTTCGATCCCGTTCGTGCCAAGAGCCAAGGCCTCGCGCCGGCTGGCATGGACGAAGCTACCGCGGCCTTGTTTCCGGACAGCTTCGAGGAGTCGGCCCTCGGAGCGCTGCCGACCGGTTGGAGCGCCGCGACACTGGCCGAAGTCTTCGAGATTAATCCAGTGCGCACGCTCAAGAAGGGCGCAGTCGCGCCCTACCTGGACATGGCCAGTGTGGGCACGATTGGACAGTGCGTTGAGCGACCGGTCCTGCGCGAGTTCGGATCCGGCACCAAGTTTCGCAATGGCGACACACTGCTCGCTCGCATCACGCCGTGTCTTGAGAATGGCAAATCGGCATTCGTGGACTTCCTCGACTCAGACCATGTTGGTTGGGGGTCGACTGAATTCATCGTGCTGCGGCCCAAGGCGCCGTTCCCCGAGTACATGGGATACCTGTTGTGTCGGCACATGCCGTTCAGGGAGTACGCGATACGCAGCATGTCAGGGACCAGCGGACGCCAGCGCGTGCAGAACGATGTTCTCGGTCGGTATCCGCTGGCGGTGCCGACGCATGCGGTCGCTGCCGCCTTCGCAGAGCTGGTGAACCCGCTACAGCAGGCCATCGCCAGCAATCATGCGCGGGCCCAAACGCTCGCCACCCTCCTCGACACCCTGCTCCCCCGCCTGATCTCCGGCCAAATCCGCCTGCCTGAAGCCGAGGAAGCCCTGGCATGAGTGACGCCCTCGCCCCGCCCCCGCCGCTGCACTTCGAAGGCTTCGCCCCGGGCGTCTGGCTGCAGCAATACAAGTACAAGAGCTTTTCGCCCGTTCCGGTGAACCGCGCCTGGCTGTGGCAAGACCCGCGCATCAACACGCTGCTGGAGCAGGCCACACGGGCGTTGGGCGAGTTGAACGCCTTCTCGCTGATCGTGCCCGACGTGGACCTGTTCGTCGAAATGCACATCGCCAAGGAAGCCAACCAGTCCAGCCGCATCGAGGGCACGCAGACGGCGATGGACGAGGCGCTGATGAGCGAGGAACTGATCGCCCCCGAGCGGCGCGACGACTGGCGCGAGGTGCACAACTACATCGACGCCATGAACACGGCGATGGCCGAGCTGAAGAACCTGCCGCTGTCCAACCGGCTGCTGCGCCAGACCCACGCCATCCTGATGCGCGGGGTGCGCGGCGAGCACAAGATGCCGGGCGAGTTCCGCACCTCGCAGAACTGGATCGGCGGCTCGGGCCTGGGTGATGCCGCCTTCGTGCCGCCGCACCCGAACGAAGTGCCCGAGCTGATGGGCGACCTGGAGAAGTTCTGGCACAACGAGGCGGTGGAGGTGCCCGACCTGGTGCGCATCGCCATCAGCCACTACCAGTTCGAGACCATCCACCCCTTCTGCGACGGCAACGGGCGCATCGGGCGGCTGCTGATCACCCTGTACCTGGTGAGCAAGGGCCTGCTGCACAAGCCGGCGCTGTACCTGTCGGACTTTTTCGAGCGCAACCGCGCCAGCTACTACGACGCGCTGATGGCCGTGCGGCTGTCGGGCGACCTGAGCCACTGGGTGCGCTTCTTCCTCACCGGCATGGCCGAGACGGCCGCCAACGGGCGCGACACCTTCCAGAAGGTGCTGGTGCTGCGCACCGAGAGCGAGGCCCGCATGCACGAGCTGGGGCGGCGCGGCAAGTCGGGCCTGGCCCTGCTGCGCCTGCTGTACCGCAAGCCCGTGGTCACGGTGGCCCAGGTGAGCGAGGCGCTGCAGGTCAGCGCACCCACGGCCAACGCCCTGGTGGCAGAGTTCGAGCGGTTTGGCTTGCTGAAGGAGCAGACGGGCTATGCGCGGAACAGGCTGTTCGCCTTCGAAGCTTACCTACGCCTGTTTCTTGTTTAAGATTAATACCTAAACCTTAAACAAGCATGGCCGCTATGCAAGATTGCTTGAGCAGCCACCGGCCTGGGGGCTGAGGCGGCCATGACCGAAGACCAACTCGAACAGGAGTGCTTGAGCTGGCTGGCCGACGTGGGCTACACGCGGCGGTTCGGGCCCGACATCGCGCCCGACGGCCCGGCGCCCGAGCGTGCCAGCTATCGCGAGGTGGTGCTGAAGCAGCGGCTGCACCAGGCCGTGGCGGCGCTGAACCCCCATGTGCCGCCCGCCGCGCGCGACGATGCGGTGAAGCAGGTGCTGGACCTCGGCACGCCGGTGCTGCTGGCCACCAACCGCCACTTCCACCGGCTGCTGGTGGCGGGTGTGCCGGTGCAATACCAACAGGACGGCGAGACGCGGGGCGACTTCGTGCGCCTGGTGGACTGGGCGGAGCCGGCGCGCAACGAGTGGCTGGCCGTCAACCAGTTCAGCATCAAGGGCCCGCACCATGTGCGCCGGCCCGACATCGTGCTGTTCGTCAACGGCCTGCCGCTGGTGCTGGTGGAGCTGAAGAACCCGGCCGACGTGAACGCCGACGTGTGGAAGGCCTTCCACCAGATCGAGACCTACAAGGCGCAGATCGCCGACCTGTTCCAGTACAACGAGGTGCTGGTGATTTCGGACGGCACCGATGCGCTGCTGGGCTCGCTTTCGGCGGACACAGAGCGCTACATGGCCTGGCGCACCATCGACGGCGTGACGCTGGACCCGCTGGGGCCGTTCAACGAGCTGCAGACCCTGGTGCGCGGCGTGCTGGCGCCGGCCTACCTGCTGGACTACCTGCGCTGCTTCGTGCTGTTCGAGGACGACGGGCGGCTCGTCAAGAAGATCGCCGGCTACCACCAGTTCCACGCCGTGCGCGCCGCCATCGCGCAGGTGGTGGCCGCGTCGCGCCCCGACGGCGCGCCCAGCGTGCGCGGCAAGGGCGGCGTGGTCTGGCACACCCAGGGCAGCGGCAAGAGCATCACGATGACCTGCTTCGCCGCGCGCGTGATGCAAGAGCCGCTGATGGCCAACCCGACCATCGTCGTCATCACCGACCGCAACGACCTGGACGGGCAGCTGTTCGGCGTGTTCTCGCTGGCGCAGGACCTGCTGCGCGAGCCGCCGGTGCAGGCCACCACGCGGCAGGAGCTGCGCCGCCTGCTGGGCAACCGGCCTTCGGGCGGCATCGTGTTCGCCACCATCCAGAAGTTCATGCCGGGCGAGGACGAGGACGCCTTCCCGCTGCTGAGCGACCGCAGCAACATCGTCGTCATCGCCGACGAGGCGCACCGCACGCAGTACGGCTTCGAGGCCAGGCTGAAGACCGTGAAGCAGCGTCCGCTCTCCACCACCGTGAGCACCGGCGACGGCTCGCCGGCACCCCACCGCGCCGAGTTCGTGCCGACGGTGGATCGCTACCAGGTGGGCTATGCCCAGCACTTGCGCGACGCGCTGCCCAACGCCACCTTCGTGGCCTTCACCGGCACGCCCGTGTCGGGCGAAGACCGCGATACGCGCGCCGTGTTCGGTGACTACATCAGCGTCTACGACATGCAGCAGGCCAGGGAAGATGGCGCCACGGTGGCCATCTACTACGAGAGCCGGCTGGCCAAGCTGGGGCTGAAGGCGGAAGAGCTGGCCACCATCGACGGCGAGGTGGAGGAGCTGACCGAGGACGAGGAAGAAGAAGCGCAGCGCGAACGGCTGAAGAGCCGCTGGGCGGCGCTGGAAAAGGTGGTGGGCGCCCGGCCGCGCGTGGCGCGGGTGGCGGCCGACTTGGTGGCGCACTTCGAGGAGCGCAGCAAGGCGCAGACCGGCAAGGCGATGGTGGTGGCGATGAGCCGCGACATCTGCGTGCACCTGTACGACGAGATCGTGAAGCTGCGGCCCGACTGGCACAGCGACGACCCCGAGCGCGGCGTCATCAAGATCGTGATGACGGGCTCGGCCAGCGACCGCGCGCTGCTGCGGCCGCACATCCACAGCGCCCAGGTGAAGAAGCGGCTGGAGAAGCGCTTCAAGGACCCGGCCGACCCGCTGCGCCTGGTGATCGTGCGCGACATGTGGCTGACCGGCTTCGACGCACCCTGCGTGCACACCCTGTACATCGACAAGCCGATGAAGGGCCACAACCTGATGCAGGCCATCGCCCGCGTGAACCGCGTGTTCAAGGACAAGCAGGGCGGGCTGGTGGTGGACTACATCGGCATCGCCAACGAGCTGAAGTCGGCGCTGAAGGAATACACCGCCAGCAGGGGCCGCGGCCGGCCGACCGTGGACGTGCACGAGGCCTACAGCCTGCTCGCCGAGAAGCTGGATGCGCTGCGCGCGATGGTGCACGGTTACGACTACAGCGGCTTCCTCGGCGGCGGGCACAAGACCCTGGCCGGTGCCGCCAGCCATGTGCTGGGCCTGAAGGACGGCAAGCGGCGCTTCGCCGACACCGCCCTGGCCATGAGCAAGGCGTTCACGCTGTGCTGCACGCTGGACGAGGCCAAGGCCGTGCGCGAGGAGGTGGCCTTCTTCCAGGGCGTGAAGGTGCTGCTGACCAAGCGCGACATCGCCACGCAGAAGCAGGCCGACGAGGCGCGCGAGCTGGCCATCCGCCAGATCATCGACTCGGCCGTGGTGTCTGAAGAGGTGGTCGACATCTTCGACGCGGTGGGTCTGGACAAGCCGAACATCGGCATCCTCGACGACGCTTTCCTGGCCGAGGTGCGCAACCTGCCCGAACGCAACCTGGCCGTGGAGCTGCTGGAGCGGCTGCTGGAAGGCGAGATCAAGTCACGCTTTGCCGGCAACCTGGTGCAGCACAAGAAGTTCTCGGACATGCTGACCGACGTGGTGCAGCGCTACCAGAACCGATCCATCGAGGCCGCGCAGGTGATGGACGAGCTGGTGCAGATGGCCAAGAAGTTCCAGGCCGCGGCGGCGCGCGGCGAGCGGCTGGGGTTGACCGAGGACGAGGTGCGCTTCTACGACGCGCTGGCCGACAACGAATCGGCCGTGCGCGAGCTGAGCGACGAAACGCTGAAGCGGATCGCCCACGAGCTGGCCGAGAACCTGCGGCAGAACCTGACGGTGGACTGGTCCCAGCGCGAGAGCGTGCAGGCCAAGCTGCGTCTGATGGTCAAGCGCATCCTGCGCAAGTACAAGTACCCGCCGGACCAGCAGGAGACGGCGGTGGAGTTGGTATTGCAGCAGGCGAGGGCGCTGGGGGAAGCGTGGGCTTAGGTCGCAGCGATAGCCGGCAACGCACGGGTGCCTCGCCCCCGATGCAGTACTCGCTGGAAGGCGCAGCCCAGCCGGTGGCGCCCGGGCCGCAGCACCTGGTTGGCCTGTTGCGCCGGGTCGCCTTCGCCGTGCTGCTGCTCGACCTGGTGGTGATCGCGCTGCTGCTGGCGCCCGGCGTGGTGCCCAACGGCTGGCGTCAGACCTTGCGGCTGCTCGACGCCGGCCTCATGTTGGCGCTGGCGCTGATAGTCCTGCTGCTCTTGCGCCGACTGGGCCGGCTGCTGGCAGAGCGCAAGCAGGTGGAGGTGCAGCAGCAGATGCTGTTCGACGCGATGCCCGTCGGGCTCGTGGTCTGGAGCGCCGACGATCGCCTGCAGGTCACGAACGCCGACTTCCGGCGGCTGTACGCGCCGTTGCAAGACCTGCTGGTGCCCGGCGCGCCTTTCAAGGACTTGATGCAGGCTTTGGTGCGACGGGGCCTCGTTCCTGAGGCGCAAGGCCGCGAGGAGGCGTGGGTCGAGGAACGGCTGGCGCAGCACCGAGACCCCGGACCGCCCATGCTGCGCCGCATGGCGGATGGCCGCTGGCGCCGCATCGTCGAGCAGCGGCTGGCGGATGGGCGCGTGCTGGGTCACAGCATCGACATCACCGACATGCAGCAAGCGCGCGCCGACGCAGAGCGTGCCCGGCAGCTCCTGCGCGGCGCGGTGGACGCGCTGCCCGCCGCCTTCGAGCTCTACGACGCCGACGATCGCCTCGTGCTGCACAACGAGGCGCTACGCCAGACCTATCCGGACATCGCGGCGCACCTCGACCGCGGGCTCACCTTCGCCGAACTGGCGCGCCTGAACATCGCCAGCGGCGGCCATCCCGATGCCGTCGCAGACCCCGAGGCCTGGATCGCCGTGCGCCAGCGGCAGCGATCTCGACCGGGGCCCGCAGCGGCCGTCGACCTGCCGGCGCCCGACGGCCGACGGCTGCGCCTGTACGAGCATCGTCTGGCGGACGGGAGCCTGGTGGCGATCCGGGTCGATGTGACCGAGCTCGAACAGGCCCGCGCCGCCGAGGCCCGCGCCACCGAGAGGCTGCAGGATGCGATCGAGGCGCTGCCGGCCGGGTTCGAGCTCTACGACGCCGACGACCGCATGGTGCTCGTCAACAGCACGATGAAGCGCATGTACCCGGCAGTGGCCCACCTGCTCGACCAGGGCCGGAGCTTCGCCGAGCTGGTCCGCGCCAACTGGGAACTGGGCAGCCTCGTCGTGCCGGACGGCGAGATCGAGGGCTGGATCAGGGACCGTCTGGCGCAGCGGCGCGCCGGCGGCCCGCCCCGCGTGCATCAGCTGCGCAGCGGCCTGTGGGTGCGCACCTACGAACGCCGCACGCGCGAGGGCGGCCTCGTTGGCGTGCGGATCGACGTCACCGAGCTGGTGCAGCGTGACCGTGAGCTGGCGCAGGTGGTGGCCGAGCTCGACCTGGCCAATGCCGAACTGCGGCGCCAGGCCGAGACCGATCCGCTGACCGGCGTCGGGAACCGTCGCCGATTCGAACGCGAACTCGCGGCCGCAGGCGAGTCTGGCCGGCCGGTGGCTTTGCTGCTGTTTGACATCGACTACTTCAAGCGTTTCAACGACCACCACGGCCACCCGGCAGGCGACGCCTGTCTGCGACGGGTGGCAGCGGTACTGACCGCCTCGCTGCGCGGCCCGGGCGACCTCGCGGCGCGCATCGGCGGCGAGGAATTCACGGTGCTGTTGCCCGGCGAGGGCGCCGAGGGCGCCTGCGCAGTGGCTCAACGCTGCGCCGAATTGCTGGCCGATGCCGGCATCACCCATGGCGACTCCCCGCTGGGCCCGCATGTGACCTTCAGCATCGGCGTCGCGGTGGACGGCGGCCGCGCAGCAGCCGCCTCATTGATCGAACGCGCCGATGCGGCACTGTACGAAGCCAAGCGCCGGGGACGTGCCCGTTGGCAGCTGCACGCCGCGCAATGACCCAGGCCCGTCAGCTGCCCGCCCACAGCGCTTCGTGCGCGCCAGGGTCCGGTGATCGGGTTGCCGATGCGTTGCGCCAGACCGCGCGGCGCGCGCCGCGATGTCCGCCGCAGGCAGGCGCCAGCCTAAGCCGACGCCTTGCACGACGGCTGACGCCGGGCCGCTATGGCGACAGCGCCCGCTCGGCGGCGGCATGGCGCCGCACCAGGGCCAGGAAGGTGGCCTTCGCCACCGGGTCGTCGTCGTCGCGGAAGGCCAGGGTGATCGGCGCCCGCAACGCGGGCTCGGCAGGCAGGCACCGGTAGGTCACCGAATGTGCCTGCGCGATCTGCATCGACGCCGGCACCACCGACAGGCCGGCGCCGGCGGACACCAGGTTGAGGTTGGTCATCATGCGGTCGACCTCGGCCTGCACGCGCACGCTCACGCCCAGCCGCTCGAGCAGGCTCAGCAGCTCGCCGTACAGGCCCAGGGCGCCGGGGCGCCGCACCAGGATCAGCGGCTGCTCGTGCAGCGCCTGCCAGGGCACGGCCTGGTCGGGGCCGTAGCGTTCGGCCAGGGCGTGGTCGATGGGCAGCGCCAGCACCACCGGCTCGCTCAGCAGGGCCTCGAAGCTGAGGCCGGCCGGGCGGGCCACCGGCACGCGCAGGAAGGCGAAGTGCAGCCGGCCCGCGGCGACGGCGTCGGTGAGCTCGGCGGCATTGCTCTCGGCGATCTGCAGCTCGATCTCGGGGTACTCACGGCGGCAGGCGCGCAGCACGCGCGGCGTGAAGGCGTGCGCTGCGGCCGAGCTCGTGAAGCCCACCGCCAGCAGCCCGAGCAGGCCCGCGGCCAGGCGTGTCATGCGCTGCTCCATGGCCCCCACGCCGTCCAGCACGCGCCGTGCCTCGGTCAGCATCTGCGCCCCGAGCACGGTGAGCGTCATGCCCTTGGGGTGGCGCGTGAACAGCGGCGCGCCCAGGCGCTGCTCGAGCTGGCGGATCTGCTGGCTCAGCGGGGGCTGCTGCATGCCCAGGCGCTCCGCGGCGCGGGTCATGTGCCCGGCTTCGGCGACGGCGACGAAGTAGCGCAGGTGGCGAATCTCCATACGCAAAAGATATCGCATCCCGCCGTCGAAGCTATTTGATCTTCGAGGCCGCGTCACTTAACTTCGCGTCCTGTCCATGCCAAGCCCGGGTGGAGACGCACTGGATCACCCAGCCCGACATCCATGCGCCCAGCAGCACCCCCGTCGTCGACGCCTCGATCGACCCGAACTGCTGGCGCCTGCCGCCCTCGACATCGATAGCAGCGCAAGGAGACTAAGCGCATGAACCGCATTCGAAGCCTCATCGTCCTGGGCCTGGCATTGGCCGCCGGCCTGATCGCGCCGGCGGTGCGCGCGGCGCCGCCGCTGGAGACCGGCACGCCCGGCGAGTTGCGGGTGGCCTACCGCACGGATGACAAGCCGATCTCGTTCCTGCAGGACGGCCAACCGGCCGGATTGCTGATCGACTTGACGAACTCGATCGCCGAGCGCCTGGGCCTGCACGTCACCTACGTCTCGACCACCTTCGCCGCGATGGTGCCGGCCGTGCGCAACCACTTGTACGACACCGCCGCCTTCGGCGTGCTCGTGACGCCCGAGCGCCAGGCGGTGGTGAACTTCACGAGCGCGATCGGCTACGGCCAGGCGCAGCTGGTCAGCCGCAAGAGCGCGTCCCTGGCCAAGCTCGAAGACGCCGCCGGCAAGACCGTGGCCGTGACCACGGGCAGTGCCTTGATCCCGCTGCTGCAGCAGATCGCGCCCAGGGTCACGGTCAAGCAGTTCCCGAACATCGCGTCGAGCATCAATGCGCTGGTGGCGGGGCAGATCGACGGCCTGTTCACCGGCCTCGCCACCGCCGAGCGCGTGGTCGAGCAGCACCCCGACCTGGTGGCCACGCAGACGGTGGAAAGCGGCGTCAATGCGCTGCCGGTGGCCAAGGACCGGCCCGGGCTGCTGGCCGCACTCGACCGCGCCATCGCCGCGGCGATGAAGGACGGCACCTACACGCGGCTGTTCACGAAGTGGAATCCACCCACGATGGCGATCCCCGAGCGCCTGTTCAGCGACTACCCGGGCATGCCACGCCCGGCGGCACGCTGAAGCCCGGGGCGCCGCCATGCCCGAGGGCCTGCACCGGATCTTCGCCACCTTCTTCGACCCCGTCCTGATCGTCAGGGCGCTGCCGGAGCTGCTGTCGGTGGGCCTGCCGAACACGCTGCTGCTGTCGGTGTTCGCCAGCGCCATCGGCATCACGCTGGGCCTGCTGGTGGCCGGCGGGCTGATGTCCGCGCAGGCCGCGATCCGCCTGCCGTGCCGCGGCTATGTCGACGTGCTGCGCGGCCTGCCGCACATCCTCACCGTCTACCTGATCGGCCAGGGCCTGCCGCTGGCCGGCCTGAGCCTGTTCGGCGACAACACCTACGGCTACGCGGCGCTGGCGATCGGCCTCATCGAGAGCGCCTACTTCGCCGAGATCTTCCGCGCCGGCTTCCAGAGCGTCGACCGCGGCCAGGTCGAGGCCGCGCGCAGCACCGGCATGACGCGGCGGCAGACCCTGCGCCACATCGTCGTGCCGCAGGGCATCCGGCGCGTGCTGCCGCCGCTGACGGGCCAGTTCATCCTCGTCATCAAGGCCACGTCGCTCGTCTACCTGCTGGGCCTGACGGCCTCGCAGCGCGAGATGTTCGCGATCGCGCAGGACGGCGCGATCAACAACGCCAACCTCAGCCCGCTCACGGCCGCCGGGCTGATCTATCTGGCGCTGACGATCCCCACCACCTATGCCGTGAACGCCTGGGATCGCCGGCTGCGCCGCGGGCACTCGTCGCGCCCGCTGGCGGTCGAATAGCGTGGCGGCCCAGCGCATGCGCCCCAGGCCGGCCGGCACCCGCGTGCGCTTCGAGCAGGTCGGCAAGTCGTACGGCCGCGTGCCGGTGCTGCAAGGCATCGATCTCGAGGTGCCGGGCGGCAGCACCACCTGCATCGTCGGCCCTTCGGGCTCGGGCAAGTCGACCCTGCTGCGTTGCGCCAACCTGATGGAGCGCCCCGAGCGGGGGCACATCTGGCTCGGCGAGAGCGACATCACCGCCCCCGGCGTCGACGTCGACGCCGTGCGCCAGCGCGTGGGCATGGTGTTCCAGCACTCCCACCTCTACCCGCACCTCGGCGTGCTCGACAACGTGAGCCTGGCCCTGCGCCAGGTGCGCCGGATGGCACGCGAGCCGGCCGAAGCGCTGGCGCGCGAGCAGCTGCGTGCGGTCGGGCTCGAAGGCCTCGAAGGCCGCCGGCCGGCCGACCTCTCGGGCGGCCAGCAGCAGCGGGTGGCGATCGCGCGCGCGCTGGCGATGGCGCCCGAGGTGATGCTGTTCGACGAGGCGACCTCGGCCCTCGACCCCGAGCTGGTGAAAGGGGTGCTCGCCGTGATGCGCGAGCTGGCCCGCCGCGGCATGACGATGCTGGTGGTGACGCACGAGATGCACTTCGCGCGCGAGGTGGCCGGCCAGGTCGTGTTCGTCGACGCCGGCCGCGTGCTCGAGGTCGCGCCGCCGGACGAATTCTTCAGCCGGCCGAAGCATCCGCGGCTGCGCCACTTTCTCGACCAGGTCCTTTGATGCCGAGCCGCCCATGCCCATGCCCATGCCCAACACCACCCCGTCCCGACCCACGATCGCCGAGATCCGCGAGCTGTTCACACCGCGCAGCCAGTGGCAAGCCTGGCTCGAGATCGAGGCCACGCTGGCCGAGACGCAGGCCGAGCTGGGCATCATCCCGGCCGCGGCGGCGGCCGAGATCCGGCGCAAGGCGAACTTCGACCATGTCGACCCGCAGGCGCTGGCCGCCGACATCACGCGCACCCGGGCGCCCATCGTCTCGCTCGTGCGCGCGCTGGCGCGCGCCTGCGACGGCGACGCCGGCGGCTGGGTGCACTGGGGCGCGACGACGCAGAACGTGATGCAGACCGCGCGCAGCTGGCTCCTGCGGCGGGCGCATGAGGCCTTCATGGCCCGGCTCGGCGATCTGCTGGCGAAGCTGGCCGACCTGGCCGAGTCGAGTGCGGACATGCTGGTCGCGGGGCGCACCAACTTCCGCCAAGGCCTGCCCATCACCTTCGGCTTCAAGGCCGCGGCCTGGATCGAGGAATTCCTGCGCCATCGGCAGCGCTTCGAAGGTGCCGAGCCGCGCGTGTTCGCGGCGCTGTGGGGTGGCGCGCTGGGCGCGATGCACGCCTCGGGCGATCAGGGTGTGGCGCTGAACCGGCAGCTGTCGGCGCGGCTCGGCCTGACGCCGCTGGCCGTGCCCTCGCGGGCCGGCACCGACTACGTTGCCGAGTACGTGCTGCTGCTCGCGCTGCTCAGTGCCAGCTGCTCCAAGATCGCACGCGAGCTGTACACGCTGATGGCCGACGAGATCGGCGAGGTGTACGAGGACCAGGACGACGAGGTCGTCGGTTCGAGCACGATGCCCAACAAGGTCAACCCCAAGGTGGCGGTGCAGGTGATCGCGCTGGCGGCGCGGCTGCGCAGCCTGACGCCGCTGGCGCTGGAGGCGATGCAGCCCACGCACGAGGGCGACGGCGCGAACAACCAGATGCTCTACGCGCTGATCGACCAGGCCGGCCCGCTGGCCTACGAGCTGGTGTGCGCGATGGACGAGCTGCTGGGCTGCCTGCGACTCGTGCCCGAGAACATGCGTCGCAACCTGGCCCTCAACGGCCCGGCCATGGCGGCCGAGAACGCGATGATGGCGCTCGCGCCGGCGCTCGGCCGCAGCCGCGCCTACGAGGTGGTCAAGCGCGCGCTGGCCGAGGCGGCGCGCAGCCAGAGCGAGCTGGTCGAGCTGCTGCTCGCCGACGAAGCGGTGAGCGGCGTGGTCGAACCCGGATTCGTGCGGGCGGCGCTCGACCCGGCCGCGTATACCGGCCGCAGCGCCGAGATGGCGCACGAGATGGCCCGTGAGGCGCGAGCGGCTGCGGTGGCGTTGACGACCCGCAGGCCCGGCGCCTGAGCCCCAGGACGGGCGCCCTCAATGCCGCGGCGCGGCGCCGTTCAGCCCTGCATCGCGCTTCTTGACCGCCGGACGCTTACGCCTGGCGACGATCCCGCCCTGGGCGGGATGGATGACTTACCGACGCAGGGGTACGGGCCCCCGTCGGCTACCAAGGGGTGCCAGGAAGCCGAGCTTCGGTACGCAGGTCCGGCCGGCCGGAGCCGGCTCGCGGCCACCACCAGGGAGGCGGGGTACCGGCCGACGCGTCACTGGATCCGTCAACCCTTGCGGGCGCGATGGGCCACCTGCCGGGTGCGGCAGGTGTACGCTGCCCTGCGTTCGCCGCGGCCGCAAGGACCCGCATCGCGCCGCGCCCGCCGTCTCCCAGGCGTGATGCTGACCGTGTACGCGGGCACGCAGAAGCGACCGCCGCCACGATCTCGCGGCGCCAAGGCCTGTGGCGCAGGAAGCAGACTCACACCATGAGCATGCCGCCGTCCAGCAGGATGGACTGGCCGGTCATGCCGTCGCTCTCGGCCGAGCCCAGGTAGACCGCCAGGTGCGCGATCTCCTGCGGCTGCAGGAACCGCCGCAGCGGCACACGGGCTTTGCCGTTGGCCAGGATCTGCTCGAAGCTCAGGCCCGTGATGGCCGCGTGCGCGCTGAACGACTGCAGCATGTCGGTCTCGACGAAGCCGGGGCAGATCGCGTTGATGCAGATGCCCAGCGGCCCCAGTTCCTGCGCCGCGCAGCGCGTCAGCCCCACCAGCGCGTGCTTGCTGGCGTTGTAGGCGCTCTGGTTCATCGAGCCGGCCTTGCCGGCCGTGCTGGCGATATTGACCACCTTGCCGGCGCCCTGGGCGCGCATCTGGCGCAGGCTGAGCTGCAGCACGTGGAAGGCACCGTACAGGTTCACCTGCATCACGCGGTCGAAGTCCTCGGGCGCCGTGTCCAGCAGGCTGGCGGCGTGGTACACGCCGGCGTTGTTGACGAGCACGTCGATGCCGCCCAGGCCCGCCACCGCCGCATCCACCAGGCCCTGCACGGCAGCGCGGTCCGCCACGTCCACCGCTTGCGCCAGCACGCGGGCGCCGCGCGCCTCGGCCTGCGCCTGCGTCTCGGCCAGGCCGGCCAGCGTGGTGGCGGCCAGGTACAAGCTTGCGCCTTCCTCGGCATAGCGCAAGGCGATGGCCTGGCCGATGCCGCGGCTGGCACCTGTGATGAGGACGCGGCGGCCGGCCAGCCTGCCGGGGCGGGCGGACGGTGTCGCAGAGGTCCGTGCAGTCATCGGTGCGATCCTGTGAACATGGGCGAGCCAGCCTCATGCGGCTTGGTGACGACCGCCGAAGCGTCGCCACCAGGGCGCGTCCCCGGCGGGATGAATCCGGAGAAAGTGGGAGTGCCGGCGGGGCGATCGCCCATCGCAGACAGGCCCTGGCTGGATCCCGCCGTACCCCTTACCTTGCCGTCGGCGCCATCACCAGCAGGCGGAAGCTGCCCGGCTTGATGGCTGGCCGCCCGTGTGCGGCCCCGGCCGGCGCTTCCTCGAAGTCGGCCGTCACCAGGTAGACGTCGTGGCTCACCGGGTTGAGCGCCATCGTCCTGGCGCCGCGCCGGGTGGGGGCATCCTGCACCACGCGGTAGCGGTCGCCACCTTCGGCCCGCACCACGGTCAGCGTGCCGTCGCCCTGCGAGCTGAAGGCCAGGTGCGCGGCCGCATCGTAGGCGTCGGCGTCGACGCCCTGGCCGATCGGCAGCGTGCTCACGACGGCGCCGTTGTCGGCATCGACGACCACCATCTGGCGGTTGTGGCAGCCGGCGAAGAGCCGGTGCGCGGCGGCGTCGATGGCCAGCGCCGACGGGTCGTCGCAGCCCTTCAGCGGCCAGGTGGCGACCACGCGGCCGCTGGCCGTGTCGATGGCGGTGAGCTCGCTCTTGTTCTCGATGTTGACGTAGATCCGGCCGCGGCCGTCGACGGCCGCGGCCTCGGGCTTGCCGTCGAGCGCGATCGTGCCCACCACGCGGTCGGTGGTGGCGTCGATGATGGTGGCATTGCTGCTGCGCCCGTTGAACGTGAAGACACGGTGCGATCCGCGGTCGTAGGCGATGAAGTCGGGGTTCTCGCCCGTGGTCTTGAGCTTGGTCTTCACCTGCAGCGTCTTCAGGTCGAACACGGAGACGGTGTTCTCCTGGCCGTTGCTGGTGTAGCCCTTGCCCAGGTCGTCGGCCAGGGCCACGCCGTGGACGCCGGGCGTGTCGCCGATCTCGCCCGTGACGCGGCCGGTGGTGGGGTCGACCACCTGCACGTGGGTGGCATGGGCGATGAAGAGCCGGTTCGACGCCGCGTCGTAGGCCAGGTAGTCCCACCAGCCGTCGCCCGCGATCGGGTAGCTGGCCTTCAGGGCGTACCGGACCGCAGGGGCTGCAGGTGCTGCGGGTGCCGCAGAGGCAGCCGGCGCCGCCGCAGGGGCTGCCAGCGGGGCCGCAGCCAGCGCGGCCAGGGCAAGCAGGGCGGGAAGCCGGGCCGCTGCGCGTTTGGACGTCATGGGCACTCCAGGAAATCGAGTCGAGGTGGGATGACTGTAGCGTGGGGCTCGCCGGCCTCGGCGGACGCGGACCCATCGGCCAACAGGGCCACCGCTGGTTCAAGGCTAGGATCGTCTACAGCCCGTCCCGGGGCGGGGGTCCGCCGGGCCTTGGCCGCGGCGAGCCCAGGGCGGGGCCGGCAGGGCATGGAAGTACGCATCCGGCACGCGGTCGGGCTTACGATCCGGCGCGAATGCGGCGTCAGGCCGCGGCCATCGCCAGAGAGCCTCCGATGCTGTCACGCACCTACCTTTTCGTGCCCGGCAACCGGCCCGAGCGTTTCGCCAAGGCGCTGGCCAGCGGTGCCGATGCGGTGATCCTGGACCTGGAGGATGCGGTGGCCCCCGAGGCCAAGCCGGCGGCGCGCGACGCCATCGCCGGCTGGGTCGCCAGTGCCGAGGCGGGCGACCTCGCCCGCATCGTCGTGCGCATCAACGAGGCGGCGTCGGCGGACTTCGCCGAAGACCTGCGCCTGCTGGCCGATGCCGGCCTGTCTCAGGCATTGCTGGCCAAGGCCGAGGCGCCCGAGGCGGTGCAGGCGTTGCGCGCGCGGGTGCCCGGCACGCAGGTGCTGGCCCTGATCGAATCGGCGCGCGGCCTGGCGCAGGTGGAGGCCGTGGCGGCTTGCGAGGGCATGCAGCGTCTGGTCTTCGGCACGCTGGACTACGCGCTCGACCTCGACCTCGACATTGCCGAGCACGCCGACGGACTGGCCTACGCCGCCAGCCGCATCGCGCTGGCCTCGCGCCTGGCCGGCCTGCCGGCGCCCGTGGCCGGCGTCACGCCACAGCTGGACGACGAGGCGCGGCTGCTGGCCGACCTGGCTGAATCACGACGCCATGGCTTCGGTGCCAAGCTGTGCATCCATCCGCGCCAGGTGGCGCCGATCCACGCCGCGCTGGCGCCCAGTGCGCAGGCGCTGGACTGGGCGCGGCGCGTGCTGGCCGCCGATGCGGCGTCGCCTGGCGCTGCGCGACTGGACGGCCGGATGATCGACCGCCCGGTGGTGCTGCAGGCCCGGCGCACGCTGGCGCGCGCCGGGCGCTGAACTCAGCTGGATGCCGCCGATGCGGGCGCAGCCGGCGCGGCGGCGGGCGCCACGTCCGGCATCGCGGCAGGCGCTGCGGCGGAGGCCGCGGCCGTCGCCGCCGCAGGGGCGGACTCGGTGGCCACGGTCGCCGCCGACACCGGCAGGAGCGGCACGATCAGCAGCGCCACGATGTTGATGATCTTGATCAGCGGGTTGACGGCCGGGCCGGCGGTGTCCTTGTAGGGGTCGCCCACGGTGTCGCCGGTGACGGCGGCCTTGTGCGCCTCGCTGCCCTTGCGGTGCACCTGGCCGTCGGCGGCGGTGAAGCCTTCCTCGATCAGCTTCTTGGCGTTGTCCCAGGCGCCGCCGCCCGTGCACATGCTGATGCCCACGAACAGGCCGGTGACGATGGTGCCCATCAGCAGGCCGCCCAACGCGGCCGGGCCGAGCAGCAGGCCGACCAGGATCGGCGCCACCACCGGCAGCAGCGAGGGCACCACCATCTCCTTGATGGCGGCGGTGGTGAGCATGTCGACCGCGGCGCTGTAGTCGGGCTTCTTCTTACCGGCCATGATCTCGCCGCCCTGGAACTGGCGCCGCACCTCGACCACCACCGCGCCGGCGGCGCGGCCCACCGCTTCCATCGCCATTGCGCCGAAGAGATAGGGGATGAGGCCGCCGATGAACAGGCCGACGATGACCTTGTGGTCCGACAGGTCGAAGCTCAGGTGCATGCCGCGCGCTTCGAGGGCGTGCGTGTAGTCGGCGAACAGCACCAGCGCGGCCAGGCCGGCCGAGCCGATGGCGTAGCCCTTGGTCACCGCCTTGGTGGTGTTGCCCACCGCGTCCAGCGGGTCGGTGATGTCGCGCACGCTGGCCGGCAACTCGGCCATCTCGGCGATGCCGCCGGCGTTGTCGGTGATCGGGCCGTAGGCGTCCAGCGCCACGACGATGCCGGCCATGCTCAGCATCGAGGTGGCGGCGATGGCGATGCCGTACAGGCCGGCGAGCGCGAAGGCGACCCAGATCGCGACGCAGATGAACAGCACCGGGAAGGCGGTGCTCTTCATGCTCACGCCCAGGCCGGCGATGATGTTGGTGCCGTGGCCGGTGGTGGAGGCCTGCGCGATGTGCTTGACCGGGCCGTACTGGGTGCCGGTGTAGAACTCGGTGATCCAGACCATGGCCGCGGTGAGCACCAGGCCGACGACGCAGGCACCGAACAGGCGCAGCTGGCTGCCCGCACCCAGCGCGTCGTCGGGGACGATGGCGCGGGTGACGAAGAAGAAGGCCACCAGCGAGATCAGGCCGGCGACGACCAGGCCCTTGTACAGGGCCGGCATCACGTTCTTCATGCCGGGACTGGCCTTGACGAAGCTGCAGCCGATGATGGACGCGATGATCGACACCCCCGCCAGCAGCAGCGGGTAGATGACGGCGGCCACCGGGGCCGCGGGCACCACCAGCGTGCCCAGCGCCATCGCCGCGATCAAGGTGACGGCGTAGGTCTCGAACAGGTCGGCCGCCATGCCGGCGCAGTCGCCGACGTTGTCGCCCACGTTGTCGGCGATCACGGCCGGGTTGCGCGGGTCGTCCTCCGGAATGCCGGCCTCGACCTTGCCCACCAGGTCGGCGCCGACATCGGCGCCCTTGGTGAAGATGCCGCCGCCCAGCCGCGCGAAGATCGAGATGAGCGACGAGCCGAAGGCCAGCCCGAGCAGCGGCTTGAGCGTGGCCGAGTCGACATGCACGCCGCCGCCGGTGAGCACGTAGAAGAAGATGCCCACCCCCAGCAGCCCCAGGCCGACCACCAGCATGCCGGTGATGGCGCCGCCCTTGAAGGCCACGTTCAGCGCCGGCCCGATGCCCAGCGTGGCCGCCTGCGCGGTGCGCACATTGGCCTTGACCGAGACGTTCATGCCGATGAAGCCGCAGGCGCCCGAGAGCACGGCGCCCAGCACGAAGCCCGCCGCCGTGAGCTGGCCGAGAAAGAAGAAGATGAGCGCCGCGAGGATCACGCCGACGAGGGCGATCGTCTTGTACTGCCGCGCCAGGTAGGCCGCGGCGCCCTGCTGGATGGCGCCGGAGATCTCTTGCATGCGCGCGTTGCCGGCGGGCTGCGCCAGGATCCAGCTGCGCTGCAGGAAGCCGTAGAGCACAGCGGCAAGGCCGCAGGCCAGGGCCACGGTCAGTGCCATCGAGGTCGTCATGGAGAGAGCTCCTTCTTCGTTCGAATCGCGGGAGGGTTGCCTGATGGCGGGCCGCGCGGCTCAGCGCCGACGGCGTGGAATTCAAGCGCGCGGGGATGCTAAGTGATGACCTCGCGGGGCCGGCATGGGGTTTGCCATCGGTGCGGCGGGGCCACCCGGGCGGGCCCGGCCGGCGCCCTAGAATCGACGACCGATCCAGTGTAGTTGACGCCCCCGACCCGCCCATGAGCCTGCACAACGTGACCCCCGGCGCCAAGGCGCCCGAAGAGTTCAACGTCATCATCGAGATTCCGATGAACGCCGACCCGATCAAGTACGAGGTCGACCACGACACCGGCGCCCTGTTCGTCGACCGCTTCATGAGCACGGCGATGCACTACCCGTGCAATTACGGGTACATCCCGAACACGCTGTCCGACGACGGCGACCCGGTCGACGTGCTGGTGATCACGCCGGTGCCGCTGATCCCGGGCGTGGTGGTCACCTGCCGCCCGCTGGGCCTGCTGAAGATGGAAGACGAGGCCGGCGGCGACAACAAGCTGCTGGCGGTTCCGATCGACAAGATCCTGTCCATCTACACCCAGTGGCAGAAGCCCGAGGACCTGAACCCGCTGCGGCTGAAGACGATCCAGCACTTCTTCGAGCACTACAAGGATCTCGAAGTGGGCAAGTGGGTCAAGGTCACGGGCTGGGAAGGACGCGACAGCGCACTGGCCGAGGTGCGCGCCGGCATTGCCAACTACGCCCGCGCGCGGGCGTGATCAGTCCCCGCCCGCGTCGTCCTTGAACGGGCTGCGCTCGCGCAGCTCGTCCACGTACTGCCCGATGCCGGCGCCTTCGCCGGCCAGGAAGTCGGCCACCGCGGCCGCGAAGCGCTCGTCGCGCAGCCAGTGCGCCGAACTCGTGGCCACCGGCAGCAGGCCGCGCGCCATCTTGTGCTCGCCCTGCGCGCCGCCCTCGAAGCGCAGGTAGCCCTGGGCCAGGCACCAGGCCAGCGGCTGGTAATAGCAGGCCTCGAAGTGCAGGCAGCTGACCGATTCGGTGCAGCCCCAGTAGCGGCCCCAGGCGGCGCGGCGCTCGGGATCGACGGCGATCAGCGATGCGGCGATGGGCGCTTCGCCGCGGCGGGCGACGAACATCACCCAGTGCTGCGGCATCGTCGCGGCCATCGCGGCGAAGAACTCGCGCGTGAGGTACGGCGTGCTGTGATGCGCCGCATAGGTGAGCGTGTAGCAGCGGTAGAAGAAGTCCCACAGCGGCTCGTCGATGGCCGTGCCGGCATGCACCGTGAAGTGCACGCCCTGGTCGGCGACGCGACGACGCTCCTGCTGGATCTTCTTGCGCTTGTCACGCTGCATCCGGGCCAACAGGTCGGTGAAGTCGGCGACCGGCCGGGCCGCGTCCTGCGTCCAGTGGAATTGCACGCTGTGGCGGATCATCCAGCCCGCCTGCTCGAAGGCGGCGCGATCGTCGTCGGCGATGAACAGCACATGGGCCGACGACAGCCGGCCTTCGCGCGCGATACGGCCGATCGCTTCCACCAGGCACTGGCGCCAGGCGGGGCTGCGCGCCAGCAAGCGCGTGCCGGGCACGGGCGTGAAAGGCGCCGCCCCCAGCAGCTTGGGGTAGTAGCGCAGGCCGTGGCGGCGGTAGGCGTCGGCCCAGGCCCAGTCGAACACGTACTCGCCGTAGGAGTGGCTCTTGAGGTACAGCGCGGCCGCGGCCTGCAGCGTGCCGCCGGTTTCCAGCGTCACGAACTGCGGCGCCCAGCCGGTGGCGGGCACGGCGCTGCCCGAGCGGTGCAGCGCGGCCAGGTAGGCGTGGCGCAGGAAGGGCGTGGGCGCCGACTGCTCGGCCAGCAGCTGGTCCCAGGCCTGGGCGTCGAGCGCGTCGGGCTCGGCATGAACCCGGATGACATAATCTTTTTCGATGGTCTGGGTCCGCGACATTCGGGGTTCTTGAGATGGCTGCACCGGCATGAAAGCGGCCCTGCTGCAGATCAACGCGACGGTGGGCGACCTGGCCGGCAACGCGCGCCTGATCGCCCAGGGTGCGCGCCGGGCCCACGCGCAGGGCGCCCGCCTCGTCGTCGCCCCCGAGCTCGCGCTCACCGGCTACCCGCCCGAAGATCTCCTGCTGCGGCCGGCCTTCATGCAGGCCTGCGCCGAGACGCTGGCGGCACTGGCCGCCGAGCTGGCCGACTGCGCCGGGCTGCATCTGGTGGTCGGCCATCCGCATCAGTTCGGCGCTCGCGGTGATGTTAGGTCGAAGTCGATGGCCGTGCAGCAGCGCTTCAACGCGGCCTCGGTGCTGGCCGGCGGCGCGGTGCTGGGCACCTACTGCAAGCGGGAGCTGCCCAACTACCAGGTGTTCGACGAGCGGCGCTACTTCGCCTCGGGACGCGATGCCGGGCTGGCGCCGCTCGTGTTCACGGTCGAAGGCCTGCGCGTGGGCCTGCTGATCTGCGAGGACGCCTGGTTCGACGAGCCTGCGCAGGCCGCCTGCGCGGCCGGCGCGCAATTGCTGTGCGTGCTCAACGCCTCGCCGTTCCATCTGGACAAGGCGGGCGAGCGCGAGGCCCGGATGGCCGCGCGCGCCCGCGCCGTCGCCCGGCCGCTGCTGTATGCGCACCTGGTGGGCGGGCAGGACGAGGTGGTGTTCGACGGCGCGTCCTTCGCCCTCGATGCCGCGGGTAGCGTCACCGCGCGCGCGCCCGCCTTCGACGACGCGGTGCTGCTGCTCGAGCTGGCTGCCGACGGCACGCCGCGCGGGCCGATCGCGCCCGTGCCGGCGCTGGAGGCGCAGGCCTGGTCGGCGCTGGTCGTGGGCGTGCGCGACTACATCGGCAAGAACGGGTTTCCGGGCGCGCTGATCGGCTTGTCGGGCGGCATCGATTCGGCCCTGGTGCTGGCGATCGCGGTGGATGCGCTCGGTGCCGACCGCGTCCGAGCGGTCATGATGCCCTCGCCTTACACGGCCGATATTTCCTGGATCGACGCCCGCGAGATGGCGTCCAGGCTGGGCGTGCGCTACGACGAGATCGCCATCGAGCCCATGTTCGAGGCATTCCGCACCAGCCTGGCGCCGCTGTTCGCAGGCCGGGCCGAGGACACCACCGAAGAGAACCTGCAGGCGCGCATCCGCGGCACGCTGCTGATGGCGCTGTCGAACAAGCTGGGCTCGATCGTGCTGACCACCGGCAACAAGAGCGAAATGGCGACCGGCTACTGCACGCTGTACGGCGACATGGCGGGCGGCTTCGCGGTGATCAAGGACGTGGCCAAGACGCTGGTCTACCGGCTGGCGCGCTGGAAGAACGAGCAGCCGAGCCGGCGTGCCGACGGCAGCCTGGGGCCGGTGATCCCCGATCGCATCATCAGCCGGCCACCCTCGGCCGAGCTGCGGCCCGGTCAGACCGACCAGGACAGCCTGCCGCCTTACGAGGTGCTCGACGCGATCCTGGCCCGCTACATGGAGGAAGACCAGGGCATCGAGGAGATCGTCGCCGCGGGCTACCCGCGCACCGATGTGGAGCGCGTGACGCGCCTGATCAAGCTCAACGAGTACAAGCGGCGCCAGGCGCCGGTGGGCATCCGCATCACCCACCGTGGCTTCGGGCGTGACTGGCGCTACCCCATCACGTCGGGGTTCCGTGCTTAAATGAAAGCCAACGCGAATTGCCTGCCGGAGTCGACCATGAAACAGATCACCGCCATCATCAAGCCCTTCAAGCTCGAAGAGGTCCGCGAGGCTCTGGGCGACGTGGGTGTCTCGGGGCTGACGGTGACCGAGGTGAAGGGTTTCGGGCGCCAGAAGGGCCACACCGAGTTGTACCGCGGCGCCGAGTACGTGGTCGACTTCCTGCCCAAGGTGAAGGTGGAGGTCGTGGTGAAGGACGACGACGTCGAGCGCTGCATCGAGGCCATCGTCAAGGCCGCCAAGACGGGCAAGATCGGCGACGGCAAGATTTTCGTCAGCTCGGTCGAGCAGGTGGTGCGGATCCGCACGGGCGAGACCGACGCCGCGGCGGTCTGAGCCGCACGCGCCGGTCGCTCAGGCGCGCGAAAGATCCGGCGCCGGTGCCCGGGGGCCGTCGGCCCGGGCCCGGGCTGCCAGTGCGGTGAGCAGTGCGTCGACCTCGGTGCCCACCTGCAGTGCCGCGTGCTGCCCGATCGAGAGAAAGCCCTCCCGCACCGTGCCTTGCATGAAGCGCAGCAGGTCATCGTAGTAGCCGTCCACGTTCAGCAGGCCCACGGGTTTGACGTGGTAGCCCAACTGGTGCCAGGTCCAAACCTCGTACAGCTCCTCCAGCGTGCCGATGCCGCCGGGCAGGGCAACGAAGGCGTCGGCGCGCTGGGCCATCAGCTGCTTGCGCAGGTGCATGGTGGGCACCACGTGCAGTTCGTGCAGCCCGCGGTGGCCGACCTCGCGTTGCTGCAGGGTCTCGGGGATGACGCCCACGACACGGCCGCCGGCCGCGAGCGCGGCGTCGGCCACCTCGCCCATCAGGCCGACCTTGCCGCCGCCGTACACCAGCTGCCAGCCGCGCTGGCCGATGGCGCGGCCCAGGGCCTGCGCCGCCGCCGTATAGGCCGGCCGTGCGCCGTGCCGCGAGCCGCAGTACACGCACACGCTGAAGGCGCCGGCGGGGGAAGGTGTCGACGACGTCATGGGCCGGGCGGGGCGGCGGGTGCCCCCTGGGCGGGCCGGGGCGGCCGCGCGGGCATGTTGACCAGGCGCGTGCCGCAAGCGGCGTCGTGCCAGTACTGGCGATCGGGGCGCAGGCGGCCGAGGGCCGCGTAGACCAGCACGCCGGCGGCCATTGCGGCGAAGGTGGCGCTGGCGTTCTCGAGCCCCGAGAAATGCACCGCGGCCAGCGCCGGCACGAACCACAGCCAAGCCAGCACGTAGCGCGCCGAGGCCCGCGCCACCGACACCGGGCCGCCGTCGCGGTCCACCAGCTTGATGTGCCAGATCTGCATCGGCAAGGTCTGGCCGACGCTGGCCCAGAAGCCCACGAAGTAGGCCCCGAGCACGATGAACAGGGTGACCTGCAACCCGGTCTTGCCCACCAGCGCATTGCGCTGCTGCGTGATGCCGGCGTAGATGAGGCCGGTGACCATGACCACGCCGAAGAGCAGCACGCCTTCGTACAGGAAGCAGACCAGGCGGCGGCGCAGGCCGGGCGCCTTCATCGTCGCCACCGGCGCGGCCGCACTCACGGCCTTGCCGGCGCGCTGGCCGGCGCACTGCCTGGCGCGCTGGGCAGCGGCGCCGGGCGGCGCCGCATGGGCAGCAAGGTGTCGGGGTCGACCTGGCCGGGCGTGGCCACGATGCGCGCCGGCCCGGGCGCGTGCCGGTGCAGCGCCGGCGGATGCGGGGTGAGGGTGGTGGTGGTGGCGCCGGGGGCGGCCTGCACGACGATGGGCGACACGGGTCGCATCTGGGTCGGCCGCTCGACACCGGGGCGCCGGGCGGGCTCGGCGCGGCCATGGGTCGAGCCCGACGCGGCGCCGCCGCCATGGGCGGCCGGATGCGCGCGCTGCGCCAACTGCTGGCGCTGCTCGGCGCTGAGCGCCTGGTAGGCCTGCCACTTGGCCTTGCGCTCGCTGGCGGTGAGCTCACGCGATTCCTGGAACTGCAGCCGCGCCCGGGTGCGCTCGGCCGGTGTCATGTGCGCCCACTCGGCCATCCGCCCCTGCACGCGCTGGCGCTCAGCCGGCACCATGCGCGGAAAGCGGCCCGCCACCTCCAGCCATTTCTGCTTCTGCACCGAATCGATGGTGGCCCAGTCGCGCTGCAGTGGCGCCAACGCCGACTGCTGCGCCTTGTTCAAAGACGCCCAGGCCGGCCCGGATTCGGCCCGCACGGCGGTCTGCGCCAGCGCCAGCATCAGCAGCAGGGCCAGGAGCGAGGCGAGGCGGGCCGGGCGCGACGTCACGGCGAGGGGGATTTCAGGTACTCGGCGAAACCGGGGTCGGTGTACGCAGCGGGCGGCAGGTCGTCGGCCAGAAGTTGTGTGTCGAAGTTGGCGGTCGCAAGCACCTGCTCGCGCGACGTCCAGTGGTCGATCATCACCAGCCCGGCCACTAGCGCCAACAGCGGCAGCACCGAGACGGCGCGCAGCCAGGCCGGCACGAAAGCGCGACCCAGCGCCGCCACCCCGCCCGGGGCCACCGACACGACCGCCGCCGCCGGCTGTCGCGCCTGGGCGGCGCGGGCCAGCGCCCGCTCGCGCGCAAAGCGAAGGCGGCTCGTCACGTCGTGCGGCAGGGTCTCGGCGCGCAGCGTCAGGCCGCCGGCCACGGTGGCCGCCAGGCGCGCTTCGAGCGTGTGTCCTGCATGTGATCCGGTGCGCGTGTTCATGGCGTGATTCCCTTGGCCCGAAGCGCCTTGGCCAGCGCGTGCACCGCCCGGGAGCAGTGCGTCTTGACGCTGCCCTCCGAGCAACCCATCACGTCGGCGGTCTCGGCCACGTCGAATTCCTCCCAGTAACGGAGCAGGAAAGCTTCCCGTTGACGTGCCGGCAACGCAGCCACCGCGGTATCGATGAGCCGCAGGATCTGTGCCCGCGAGACGGCGTCCGAGGCGCTCTCGGTGCCCAGCGTGTCTTCCAGTGCGTGCAGGGTCTCCAGCAGGTCGAAGTCGCCATCGCCGTCCCCCGGGTCGAAATCCGACAGGTTCTGCATCACCGCGCCGCGGACCTTCTCGCGCCGGAACCAGTCCATGGTGGCGTTGGACAGGATGCGCTGGAACACCAATGGCAGCTCGGCCGCCGGTCGATCGGCATATTTCTCGGCCAGCCGGATCATCGCGTCCTGCACGATGTCGAGGGCGGCGTCGTCGCTGCGGACCGCATAGACCGTGCGCTTGAAGGCGCGCTTCTCGACGCTCTTGAGAAAGTCGGAGAGTTCTTTGTCGGTGGCCAACGAAACGGGGGGGCTGGAGCGCCCGGAGTGCGCCCGGAGTCGACGCCCCGGCAATTATCACATCGGCCCCGCGGGCATCGGCAGGCCGCCGGCGGCGGGCGCGGAGTTGGCATAATCGCGGGCTCGATCACGTTCTTTTGGGTCAGGAAGCCGACCGTCACACCCCGACGCCGGCCCTTCGACCGCGCAGGTACCGAATCCGCCTCACGAGGGCGCGCAAGAGGTGCACCGACGGATTTTCGTCAGAGAAATTCTCAGAGGTTCTTCGCATGGAAACGACTGCCGCGGAAGTCAAGCGCGCCGCCCTGGCGCACGCTGCTTCCTCCCCCGCCAGCGACCCGAACGGGTCCGAAATCCTGGTCCGCTGCCTCCAGGCCGAAGGGGTCAAGTACCTCTGGGGCTATCCGGGTGGCGCGGTCCTCTACATCTACGACGCCCTGTACAAGCAGGACAGCATCCAGCACGTGCTGGTGCGTCACGAGCAGGCCGCCGTGCACGCAGCCGACGGCTATGCCCGCGCCACGGGCGACGTCGGCGTGGCGCTGGTGACCTCGGGCCCCGGCGTGACGAACGCGATCACCGGCATCGCGACCGCCTACATGGATTCGATCCCGATGGTGATCATCACCGGGCAGGTGCCGACGCCGGCGATCGGCCTGGACGCGTTCCAGGAATGCGACACCGTGGGCATCACGCGGCCGATCGTGAAGCACAACTTCCTCGTCAAGGACGTGCGCGACCTGGCGCTGACGATGAAGAAGGCCTTCCACATCGCCCGCACGGGCCGGCCCGGGCCGGTGGTGGTCGACGTGCCCAAGGACGTCTCGCTGAAGACCGCGCCCTTCCACTATCCCGAGACGGTGGAGATGCGCTCGTACAACCCGGTGAAGAAGGGCCACGGCGGGCAGATCCGCAAGGCCGTGCAGCTGCTGCTGCAGGCGCGGCGGCCTTACATCTACACCGGCGGCGGTGTGATCCTGGGCAACGCCTCGGCCGAGCTGCGGGCGCTGGCCGACCTGCTCGGCTTCCCGTGCACCAACACGCTGATGGGCCTGGGCGCCACGGCGGCCTCGGACCCCAAGTTCCTGGGCATGCTGGGCATGCACGGGACCTACGAGGCCAACATGACGATGCAGAACTGCGACGTCCTGCTGGCCGTGGGGGCGCGCTTCGACGACCGCGTGATCGGCAACCCCAAGCACTTCGCCTCGGTCGAGCGCAAGATCATCCACATCGACATCGATCCCTCGTCGATCTCGAAGCGGGTGAAGGTCGACATCCCGATCGTCGGCGACGTGAAGGAGGTGCTGCTCGAGCTGACGGCGCAGATCCGCGAGGCCCAGGCGCGGCCCGACGCCGCGGCGCTGAACGCCTGGTGGGGCCAGATCAACGAGTGGCGCAAGCGCGAGTGCCTGGCCTACAAACCGAGCACCGAGGTGATCAAGCCGCAGATGGTGGTCGAGAAGCTCTGGCAGCTGACGAAGGATCGCGACGCGTACATCACCAGCGACGTCGGCCAGCACCAGATGTGGGCGGCCCAGTTCTACCGCTTCGAGCAGCCGCGGCGCTGGATCAACAGCGGCGGCCTGGGGACGATGGGCGTGGGCCTGCCGTACGCGATGGGCATCAAGCTGGCCAAGCCCGAGAGCGATGTCTTCTGCATCACCGGCGAGGGCTCGATCCAGATGTGCATCCAGGAGCTCAGCACCTGCCTGCAGTACAAGACGCCGGTCAAGATCGTCTCGCTGAACAACCGCTATCTCGGCATGGTGCGGCAGTGGCAGGAGCTCGACTACGAGGGCCGCTATTCGCACAGCTACATGGACGCGCTGCCCGACTTCGTCAAGCTCGCCGAGGCCTACGGCCATGTCGGGCTGAAGGTCGAGAAGCCCTCCGACGTCGAGGGCGCGTTGAAGGAGGCGATCCGCCTGAAGGACCGCACCGTCTTCCTCGACGTGCGCACCGATCCGACCGAAAACGTCTGGCCGATGGTGCAGGCGGGCAAGGGCATCTCCGAGATGCTGCTCGGCTCGGAAGACCTCTGACCTGAAAGCGCCGGCTTCGGCCGGCTTGTTCCTCAACCTCGCACCGCGTGGCCAAGGGCCCAGGGTTACCGCCCTGACGCTTGAAGAGCGCGCCTGGAAACGAGACCGTTCATGAAACACATCATTGCCGTGCTGCTCGAGAACGAGCCCGGTGCCCTCTCGCGCGTGGTCGCCCTGTTCTCGGCCCGCGGCTACAACATCGAGAGCCTCACGGTCGCGCCGACCGAGGATGCCAGCCTCTCGCGCATGACGATCGTGACCACCGGCAGCGACGAGGTGATCGAGCAGATCACCAAGCATCTCAACCGCCTGATCGAGGTCGTGAAGGTCGTCGACCTGACCGAAGGCAGCTTCACCGAGCGCGAACTGATGCTGATCAAGGTGCGCGCGGTGGGCAAGGAGCGCGACGAGATGAAGCGCATGGCCGACATCTTCCGCGGCCGCATCATCGATGTCACCGAGAAAAGCTACACGATCGAGCTCACCGGCGACAGCGCCAAGCTCGACGCCTTTCTGCTCGCGATCGACCGCGCGGCGATCCTGGAGACGGTGCGCACAGGCGCCAGCGGCATCGGCCGCGGCGAGCGCATCCTGCGTGTTTGACAACGAATTTCAACGGAGAGAACCATGAAGGTCTACTACGACAAGGACGCCGACCTGAGCCTGATCAAGGGCAAGAACGTGGCCATCATCGGCTACGGCTCGCAGGGCCATGCGCATGCGCAGAACCTGAACGACAGCGGCGTGAAGGTCACCGTCGGTCTGCGCAAGGGCGGCGCCAGCTGGCCCAAGGTCGAGAAGGCCGGGCTGAAGGTGGCCGAGGTCGCCGACGCGGTCAAGCAGGCCGACGTCGTGATGATCCTGCTGCCCGACGAGCAGATCGCCGCCGTCTACAAGAACGACGTCGAGCCGCACATCCGCCACGGCGCGTCACTGGCCTTCGCGCACGGCTTCAACGTGCACTACGGCCAGGTCGTGCCGCGCGAGGACCTCGACGTCTGGATGGTCGCGCCGAAGGCGCCGGGCCACACAGTGCGCAACACCTACACCCAGGGCGGCGGCGTGCCGCACCTGATCGCGGTGCATGCCGACAAGAGCGGTCGCGCGCGCGACCTGGCGCTGAGCTACGCCGCCGCCAACGGCGGCGGCAAGGCCGGCATCATCGAGACCAACTTCCGCGAGGAGACCGAGACCGACCTGTTTGGCGAGCAGGCGGTGCTGTGCGGCGGCACGGTCGAGCTGATCAAGGCCGGCTTCGAGACCTTGGTCGAGGCCGGCTACGCGCCCGAGATGGCCTACTTCGAGTGCCTGCACGAGCTCAAGCTGATCGTCGACCTGATCTACGAGGGCGGCATCGCGAACATGAACTACTCGATCAGCAACAACGCCGAATATGGCGAGTACGTGACCGGGCCGAAGATCGTCACCGACGAGACCAAGCGCGCGATGCAGCAGGCGCTGAAGGACATCCAGACCGGCGAGTACGCGAAGAGCTTCATCCTCGAGAACCGCGCCGGTGCGCCGACCCTGCTGAGCCGCCGCCGCCTGACCGCGGAACATCCGATCGAGACCGTGGGCGAGAAGCTGCGCGCGATGATGCCCTGGATCAAGGCCAACAAGCTGGTCGATCGCAGCCGCAATTGAGGCCGGCCCGCGGCGCTATGCTCGGCGCATGAACGACGACTTGCGCGCCACGCCAGCCGACCGCGCGGAGCTGCACGACGCCCCGCGGCCGCGGCGCAAGGGCATCTACGTGCTGCCCAATGCCGTGACGCTGGCGGCACTGTTCGCCGGTTTCTACTCGATCGTGATGGCCATGAACGCCCGCTTCGAGACGGCCGCGATCGCGATCTTCTGCGCCGCCGTGCTCGACAGCCTGGATGGGCGGATCGCGCGCATGACCAACTCGCAGAGCGCCTTCGGCGAGCAGATGGACAGCCTCTGCGACATGGTCAACTTCGGCGCCGCGCCAGCGCTCATCGTCTACGAGTGGGCGCTCAAGGGCCTGGGCAAGATGGGCTGGATCCCGGCCTTCGTCTACATCGCCGGCGCGGCACTGCGGCTGGCCCGCTTCAACACCAACATCGCCGTCGTCGACAAGCGCTTCTTCCAGGGCCTGCCCAGCCCGGCGGCGGCGGCGCTGGTGATGGGACTGATCTGGGTCATGGACGATGCCGGCTTCAAGGGCGTCTCGCACATCGAGTGGCTGTCGTGGGTGGCCTTCGGCGTCACGCTGTACGCGGGCCTGTCGATGGTGACCAACGCCCCCTTCTACAGCTTCAAGGTCGTCGGCGCCAAGCAGACCGTGCCTTTCGTCGTCATCGTCGCGATCGCGCTGGGCATCGTCCTCATCGGCCAGAACCCGCCGCTGGCCCTGTTCGGGCTGTTCTGTGCCTATGGCCTGTCGGGCTACGGCGTGTACGCCTGGCGCAAGGCCAAGGGCCGGCCGACGAGCGTGATCGCGATCTCCACCGACGAGCCCGACGAGCAGGGGCTGCACCGGTGAGGGCCAAGGTCGCGTGCTACATTCCGAGCATGGCGTCGATCGGTCAGCCCCTACTTTCCGCCCTGGCACTAGCCCGGCTAGGAGCCCTGCGGGTGCGCTGATCGTCTTCGTCCCTTCTCCCGATCAACGGCCCGCCAGCGCAATGCAGCGGGCCGCTTTTCTTTTCCGACGCTGCTTGCGACCCCTCCACCGCAAAGGTACCGACCATGTCCGACAAGCTCATCATCTTCGACACCACCTTGCGCGACGGCGAGCAGTCGCCCGGCGCCTCGATGACGCGCGAGGAGAAGCTGCGCATCGCGCGCCAGCTCGAGCGGCTGCGCGTGGACGTGATCGAGGCCGGCTTCGCGGCCTCGAGCCACGGCGACTTCGAGGCCGTCAAGGCGATCGCCGCGGCGGTGCGCGAGTCGGTCATCTGTTCGCTCTCGCGGGCGAACGACCGCGACATCGCCCGCTCGGCCGAGGCGCTGAAAGGCGCGGCACGGGCGCGCATCCACACCTTCATCGCGACCTCGCCCCTGCACATGGAGAAGAAGCTGCGCATGACGCCGCAGCAGGTGCATGAGCAGGCCCGGCAGGCCGTGCGGTATGCACGCAATCTGTGCGGCGACATCGAGTTCTCGCCCGAGGACGGCTACCGCAGCGAGCCCGATTTCCTGTGCCGCGTGCTCGAGACCGTGATCGACGAGGGCGCCACGACGATCAACATCCCCGACACCGTGGGCTACGCGATCCCCGAGCTCTATGGCCAGTTCATCCTCGATCTGCGCCGGCGCGTGCCCAACAGCGACAAGGCGGTGTGGAGCGTGCATTGCCACAACGACCTGGGCATGGCGGTGGCGAACTCGTTGGCGGGCGTGATGATCGGCGGCGCGCGCCAGATCGAGTGCACGATCAACGGCCTGGGCGAGCGCGCCGGCAACTGCTCGCTCGAAGAGGTCGTGATGGCGGTGCGCACGCGGCGCGACTACTTCAAGCTCGAGCTGGGCATCGACGCGACGCAGATCGTGCCGGCGTCCCGCATGGTCAGCCAGACCACCGGTTTCGTCGTGCAGCCGAACAAGGCCGTGGTGGGCGCCAACGCCTTCGCCCATGCCAGTGGCATCCACCAGGACGGCGTGCTGAAGGCGCGCGACACCTACGAAATCATGCGCGCCGAAGACGTGGGCTGGGCCACGAACAAGATCGTGCTGGGCAAGCTCAGCGGCCGCAACGCCTTCAAGCAGCGCCTGCAGGAGCTGGGCATCGACCTCGACAGCGAGGGCGAGATCAACGCGGCCTTCGCCCGCTTCAAGGACCTGGCCGACCGCAAGAGCGAGATCTTCGACGAGGACATCATCGCGCTGGTCAGCGATGAAAGCGTGACGCCGGAGCACGAGCATTACCGGCTGCTCTCGCTGGCCCAGCATTCCGAGACCGGCGAGCGGCCGCAGGCCCGCGTGTCGTTCGCCGCCGGCGCGCTCGAGCACCAGGTCGAGAGCGATGGCAACGGGCCGGTGGACGCCAGCCTGAAGGCGATCGAGTCGCGAGTGAAAAGTGGCGCGGAAATGGTGCTCTACTCGGTGAGCGCCATCACCTCGGGCAGCACAGAATCTCAAGGCGAGGTGACCGTCCGCCTGCAGCATGGTGGACGGGTCGTCAACGGCGTCGGCGCCGACCCCGACATCGTCGTGGCATCGGCCAAAGCCTATCTCTCGGCGTTGAACAAGTTGCACAGCAAGGCCGAACGGGTGGCCGCCCAGGGCTGATTCCAGAGCGCTGCTTCCCGTTCAGTGAACGAGGCACTTGAGGAAGCGAGCGCAAGCGATTGATCTTGTGCCTGTTTTTCGGGTGCCATACACTTGAGAGACTGATCTGGGCATGGGGTAACGAGCGGTGAAGAACAAACGGCTTGGGTTGAAGGGCCTGCTCGCGGCAGTGCTGGTGATGGGGGCGACGGGTGTGTGCGTCGGCGTTGCGCAGGCCGCCGAGGCCAGCACCACCGAGGCGACGACCCCGGCGCCAGCGGCGGCCAAGCCCAAGCCCGAGGCCAAGCCGGCGCGGCACGCCGTGCGGCATGTTGCCAAGCGTGCGTCGCACGTGACCCCCAAGCGGCGCGTGCGGACCGCCTCGACGCACCACATCAAGCGGCTGAAAACCGCCGCGGTGGCCGAGCCGGCCAGCGCGTCGATGGGCCATCTGTACGGCTTGCAGAAGACCGGTGATGCGCTCGACCTCAAGTCCAGCGTCGCGCTGGTGGTGGACCAGGACACGAACGAGGTGCTGTTGAGCAAGAACCCGCAGGCGGTGCTGCCCATCGCGTCCATCACCAAGCTCATGACGGCGCTGGTGGTCACGGAAGCTCACCTGCCGATGGACGAGCCGCTGACGGTCACCGAAGACGATGTGCGCGCCACCGCCGGCAACCGTTCCCGCCTGAGCCTGGGCACGCGGCTGACGCGCGGCGAGATGCTGCATCTGGCCCTGATGTCTTCTGAGAACCGCGCCGCGCACGTGCTGGGGCGCACCTACCCCGGCGGCATGGACGTGTTCGTCGAGAAGATGAACGCGAAGGCGCACCAGCTGGGCATGGAAGACACGCACTACGTCGAGCCCACCGGCCTGTCCAGCAGCAACCAATCGAGTGCCGAAGACCTGACCCGGCTCGTGCGCGCGGCCTACCAGCATCCCATCATCCGCGAGCTGTCCACCTCGACCGAGGCCGTGGTGCCGTTGGGCCGGCGGCAGGTCGAGTTCCACAGCACCAACGGCCTGCTGCGCGACCCGCAGTGGGACATCGGGCTGCAGAAGACCGGCTACATCTCGGCCGCCGGGCATTGCCTGATCATGCAGGCCAAGCTCGCCGGCCGCCACCTGATCATGGTGCTGCTCGACTCGGCCGGTCGCTATTCGCGCATCGGTGATGCCGAGCGCATCCGAAAGTGGCTGGATTCCTCGTCGGCCCTGCTGCCGACGGCGGCCGCGCACCAGGCGCAATAGCACCTGCGCACGCGCCCCGGGCCGCTCAGGTGCGGAAGCCGAGCGCGCCCGAGATCTGGGCGGCGGTCTGCTTGACCCGCTCCAGCCATCCCTCCTCCAGCCGGTCGGCGGGCGCCGACACCGACAGCCCCGCCAGCAGCTTGCCCTGGTCGTCGAAGATGCCGGCGGCCATGCAGCGCACGCCCAGTTCGAGTTCTTCGTCGTCGCGCGCAGAGCCCTGCTGCCGCACATGCGCCAGCTCGCGCTCGAGCCGCGCCAGATCGGTGATGCTGTTGCGGGTGTGGCCGGTGAGCCCCGTGCGGGTGGCGTAGCTGCGCACGCGGGCGGGGTCGTCGTGGGCGAGAAACAGCTTGCCCACCGAGGTCAGGTGCAGCGGCGCCCGGCCGCCGATGGCCCGCACGACCTGCATGCCCGAGCGCTCGCTGTACGCACGTTCGATGTACACGATCTCGTCGCCCTGGCGCATCGACAGGCTCACCGGCTGGTGCGTGAGCTTGTGCAGTTCGCGCATCGGCGCCAGCGCGGCGTCACGCACGTCCAGCCGCGCCTTGACCAGGTTGCCCAGTTCCAGCAGCCGCATGCCCAGCCGGTAGCTGCCGGCCTGCGGGCGGTCGACGTAGCGGCCGATGGCCAGGTCGTTGAGGATGCGGTGCGCGGTGGACGGGTGCAGCCCCGTGCGCTCGCTGATTTCCTTCAGCGACACCGGCTCGGGCTGCGCGGCCAGCAACTCCAGCAACGCGAACGTGCGCTCGAGCACCTGGATCGTGGGGGCGCGCGGCACGGGGCGGGTCATGGGGGTGTCTGGAGACAAGCCCTCATTTTGCATCGCGGAAGCTTCCGCTGCATGCCGAAAGGGCGGCGGCCCGTTCGCCGGCGCGCACCGCGCCTTCCAGCGTCGCCGGGTAGGGGCCCGCCACGTAGTCGCCGGCGGCTGTGAGCCCGGGCCCGATCTCGGCCGGCGGCCGGTCCAGCCCGGGCACGCAGCGGAACGTGGCGCGCTTCTCGGCCAGGGCGCGCAGCACCGACGGCGCAGCGGGCCAGGTGCCGGCGGGAAAGGCCACCACCGCCTGGTGCAGCACCGCCTGCGCGGTGGCGCCGAGGCCGGCGTCGACCCAGCGTTGCGCGCCGCTGACGACGAATGCGAAGACGCCGGGCGTGGCGCCCAGCGCGCCGTGGTCGAAGGCGAACTGCGCGGGCGCCTGCGGCCCCTCGATCAGGGCCGTCATCGGCGCGGGCAGGCGTGCACCCGGGCCGCGCAGGTAGACCGTGACGATGGGCTCGTAGCGCAGGGCCTGGGCGCGTGCCGCCCAGGCCGGCGCCAGCGGCGCGGTCAGCCGCGCGGCCTCGGCCGCAGGACAGGCCAGGATCGCGCGGTCGAATCGCTCGCCATCGAGTTGCCAGCCCGTGCCGTCGCGGCGGAGCGCCATGACCCGGCTCGACAGCCGCAACCCGACTCCCGCTGCGAGCAGCCAGCGCTGCGCCGGCAAGGGCAGCAAATCGGCCAGCGGGCGGCGCGGCAGCAGCAGGTCGGCTGCGCCGCGGCCACCGAACAGCGCGTCGCGCAGCACCCGCAGGAGCATGGCGGCGCTGGCGTCGCGGGCCGGCGTGTTCAGCGCCGCCACGCACAGGGGCTCGATCAGCAGCGCGCGCACTGCAGGTGCCAGCCCGTGGCACAGGCGGTCCACCGTCCACGCCGGCGGGCAGCGAAAGCCGGCTGCGGCCCAGCCCGCCACGGCCCGCAGCAGCGAGGCCTTGTCGCGCAGCGTCCAGCCGCGGCAGCCCGCCACGCCGCGCGCGAACGCCAGCCAGGCCGGCCCCGCGGGCAGGCGCAACCCGCGTCCGTCGGGGTAGCCCAGGGACAGCGGCTGGCGCAGGAGCAGTCGCTCGGGCTCGGCGCCGACGGTGCGCATCAGCGCCAGCGTCCGCGTGTAGGCGCCGATGAGAATGTGCTGGCCGTTGTCGAGCGTCAGGCCGTCGACCTCGACCCCACGGGCACGGCCACCGAGTTGCGGCGCCATCTCGAACAGCGTCACGCGGCACCCCGCCTCGGTCGCGCGCACGGCGGCCGCCAGGCCGGCCCAGCCGCCACCGACGACGGCCAGCTTCATTGCCCGCGCAGATGCGTGCGGGTGGCGATCCACAGCTTGCGCAGGGGCGTCAGCGAAGTACGTTGATGCAGCACCTGGAAGCCCTGGCCCTCGATCTCGCGCAGCAGCGTGCGGTAGATGTTGGCCATCATCAGGCCCGGCTTCTGCGCCGCGCGGTCGGCATCGGGCAGCGATCGCAGCGCCGCGTCGAACGTGGCGTGCGCGCGCTCGGCCTGGAAGCGCATCAGCGCATCGAAACGCGGGCTGTAGCCCCAGGGCGGCTCGCGCCGCAGCAGCTCCTGCGCCTTGACCTCGAAGCGTTGCAACTCCGACAGCGGCAGGTAGATGCGGCCCCGGCGCGCGTCGTCGCCGACGTCGCGAATGATGTTGGTGAGCTGCATCGCCAGGCCGAGCCGGTGCGCGTAGCCGACCGTGGCCTCGGCACTGCGGCCGAAGATGTTGGCGGCCACCTCGCCCACCACCCCGGCCACCAGGTGGCAGTAGCGCTGCAGCGCCGGGAAGTCGAGAAAGCGCGTCTGCTCCAGATCCGTCTGGCAACCCTCCACCACGGCCAGCAGGTGCTCGCGCCGGATGCCGAAGTCGGGCGCCAGAGGCAGCAGCGCCTGCATCACGGGATGGCTGGGCCGGCCATCGAAGGCCTGCGCGATCTCGCCCCGCCACCACGCCAGCTTGGTGGCCGCCACGCCGGGGTCGGACACCTCGTCCACCACGTCGTCGACCTCGCGGCAGAAGGCGTAGAAGGCCGTGATCGCCGCGCGCCGCGCCGGCGGCAGGAACAGGAAGGCGTAGTAGAACGACGATCCGCTGCGCGCGGCCTTGTCCTGCACGTACTGCTGGGGGGTCATCACGCTGCGCGCCGCATCCGCAGCGCCCGCACCAGCATCACCGGCCCGTCGACGGCGGCAAGGGTCGGGCGGTGCGTCAAGGCGGCGTGGTCCATGCGTTCGATTCTGTCAAGAATGCGCAGCCCGCCCTGCACGACGAGGCGCAGCTCCCAGCCGGCGCGGCCGGGGATGTGCAGCGCCAGCGGGGCGCCGCTGTCCATCAGGCCACGCGCCCAGTCGCACAGCGCCTGCACCAGCGCCCGCAGCGCCGGCGAGTCGGCGCCGGGGGCCAGGTCGGTGCGCTGCAGGCCGTGCGCCTGCAGATCGGCGTCCGGCACATAGTGGCGACCGCGCGCCAGGTCGGGCTGCAGGTCCTGCCAGAAGTTGATCAGCTGCAGCGCGCTGCAGATGGCGTCGGCACGTCGCAGCGACGCGTCGTCGTCGATGCCATACAGGTGCAGCAGCAGGCGGCCGACGGGGTTGGCCGAGCGGCGGCAGTAGTCGAGCAGGGCCGCGCGATCGCGGTAGACCGGATTGCGGGCGTCCTGCTCGAAGGCGTCGAGCAGGTCTTCCAGCAGCGGGCCGGGCAGCCGGTGGCGCGCGGCGGCCTCGCGCAGGGGATGGAAGACGGCGGCCCAGCGCGGGCCGGCAGCGCGGCCCTGCAGCACGGCCCGCAGGTCGGCGCGGTAGGCAGCCAGGTCGGCCAGCCGCTGCGCCGGCGACGCGGCGCCCTCGTCGGCGATGTCGTCGGCGGTGCGGGCGAAGTGGTAGATCGCCGCCACCGCGGGCCGCAAGGCCGGCGGACACAGCACCGAGGCGACCGGAAAGTTCTCGTAATGGCCCACGCTCACGGCCGCGATTCTCGGCCAAGGCGGTGGCGGGGCCCGCGGCACGCGTTTGGCGGCAGGCTAAAATCGCGGGTTCGCCGTCGTCCGGCAAACCACCTGCGCGGGTGGCGAAATTGGTAGACGCACCAGGTTTAGGTCCTGACGCCTTCACCGGCGTGCCGGTTCGAGTCCGGCCCCGCGCACCAGGCCCCCATTCCCGCTTTTGCATCCACCGCACCCAAGAGACATCATGGCCGTCACCGTCGAAACCCTGGACAAGCTCGAGCGCCGCATCACCCTCACGCTGGCCGCCGAAACCATCAACGGCGAGGTCGAGTCGCGCCTGAAGCGGCTGTCGCGCACCGTCAAGGCCGACGGCTTCCGCCCCGGCAAGGTGCCGATGAGCGTGGTGGCGCAGCGCTACGGCTACTCGGTGCAGTACGAGGTGGTGAACGACCGCGTCGGCCAGGCCTTCAACGAGGCCACCAACGAAGCCAAGCTGCGCGTGGCCGGGGCACCGAAGATCACGCAGAAGGACGAGGCGCCGGCGGGCCAGATGGCCTTCGATGCCACCTTCGAGGTGTACCCCGAGGTGACGCTGGGTGACCTGTCGGCCGCCGAGGTCGAGCGCGTGGGCACCGAGGTGACCGAGGCCGCGATCGACCGCACGATCGAGATCCTGCGCAAGCAGCGCCGCACTTTCGGCTTGCGGGCCAAGGACGAGGGCGCGGTCGAAGGCGACCGCGTGACGATCGACTTCGAAGGCAAGATCGACGGCGAGCCGTTCGCCGGTGGCAAGGCGGAGGCCTTCCAGTTCATCATCGGCGAAGGCCAGATGCTCGAGCAGTTCGACCAGGCCGTGCGCGGCATGAAGGCGGGCCAGAGCAAGACCTTCCCGCTGCAGTTCCCGGCCGACTACAACGGCAAGGACGTGGCGGGCAAGGAAGCCGACTTCCTGGTGACCGTGAGCAAGATCGAGGTGCAGAACCTGCCGGCCGTGGACGATGTGCTGGCCAAGGCGCTGGGCATCGCGGAAGGCACGGTTGAGGCGCTGCGCGCCGACGTGAAGAAGAACCTCGAGCGCGAGGTCAAGTTCCGGGTCCAGGCGCGGAACAAGGCGGCGGTGATGGACGCCCTGAGCCGGGTGGCCGAGCTCGAGCTGCCGAAGGCGCTCGTGGCCAACGAGTCCGAGCGCCTGATCCAGAACGCGCGCGCCGACCTCAAGCAGCGCGGCGTGAAGGACGCCGAGTCGGTGTCGCTGCCGGCCGAGATCTTCCGGCCGCAGGCCGAGCGCCGCGTCCGCCTGGGCCTGGTGGTGGCCGAACTGGTGCGCACGCACGGCCTGCAGGCCCGGCCCGAGCAGCTGCAGGCGCACATCGAAGAGTTGAGCCAGAGCTACGAGAAGCCGGCCGAGGTGATGCGCTGGTACCTGGGCGACCGCCAGCGCATGGCCGACGTCGAAGCCGTGGTGATCGAGAACAACGTGACCGAGTTCGTGCTGAGCCGGGTCAAGGTCATCGACAAGATGCTACCGTTCGACGAACTGATGAGCGCGTCCTGATGCGCGAGGAGCCGGCGATGAGTGTGCAGGAAACCGTGGGCCTGGGCATGGTGCCCATCGTCATCGAACAGTCGGGCCGCGGCGAGCGCGCCTACGACATCTACAGCCGGCTGCTGCGCGAGCGCATCGTGTTCCTGGTCGGCCCGGTGAACGATGCCACGGCCAACCTCGTGGTGGCGCAGATGCTGTTTCTCGAGAGCGAGAACCCCGACAAGGACATCTTCCTCTACATCAACTCGCCCGGCGGCAGTGTCAGCGCCGGCCTGTCCATCTACGACACCATGCAGTTCATCAAGCCCGATGTCAGCACGCTGTGCATGGGCATGGCGGCCAGCATGGGCAGCTTCCTGCTGATGGCCGGGGCCAAGGGCAAGCGCTCGGCGCTGCCGAACTCGCGCGTGATGATCCACCAGCCCTCGGGCGGTGCACAGGGGCAGGCCACCGACATCGAGATCCAGGCCCGCGAGATCATCAAGACGCGCGAGCAACTGAACAAGATCTACGCCGCGCGGACCGGCCAGCCGCTGGACCGCATCGTGGCCGACATGGAGCGCGACCTCTGGATGTCGCCCGCCGAGGCCAAGGACTACGGGCTGATCGACCAGGTCCTGGACAAGCGCGCTTGAATCGACGCGCCAGGCCGCCGAATCGGGCCCGTTCGGTGCTGCTGTTCGCCCCCTCGGGCCGGCGGGTACTTGATCTATGATGAAGTCGCAATCCGCGAGCTACACCGCTGGCACACTGATCCATGGCTGAAAAGAAGGGCGCTTCCGGCGAGAAGGTGCTGTACTGCTCGTTCTGCGGCAAGAGCCAGCACGAGGTGAAGAAGCTCATCGCAGGGCCGTCGGTCTTCATCTGCGACGAGTGCATCGAGCTGTGCAACGACATCATCCGCGACGAGGTGCCGGCCGAAAGCGCCACGGCCAAGGCCGGCAAGTCCGATCTGCCGATCCCGTCCGAGATCAAGGCCAGCCTCGATCAGTACGTGATCGGGCAGGACGTGGCCAAGCGCACGCTGTCGGTGGCGGTGTACAACCACTACAAGCGGCTGAAGCACATGGGTGCCGCAGCCAAGGACGAGGTCGAGCTGAGCAAGAGCAACATCCTGCTCATCGGCCCCACCGGCAGCGGCAAGACGCTGCTGGCGCAGACGCTGGCGCGGCTGCTGAACGTGCCGTTCGTCATCGCCGATGCGACCACGCTCACCGAGGCCGGCTATGTGGGCGAGGACGTCGAGAACATCATCCAGAAGCTGCTGCAGAACTGCAGCTACGACGTCGAGCGCGCGCAGCGCGGCATCGTCTACATCGACGAGATCGACAAGATCAGCCGCAAGGCCGACAACCCCAGCATCACGCGCGATGTCTCCGGTGAAGGCGTGCAGCAGGCCTTGCTCAAGCTGGTGGAAGGCACGATGGCCAGCGTGCCGCCGCAGGGCGGGCGCAAGCACCCGAACCAGGACTTCCTGCAGATCGACACCACCAACATCCTGTTCATCTGCGGCGGTGCCTTCGACGGCCTCGAGAAGGTGATCCAGAGTCGCACCGAGAAGTCGGGCATCGGCTTCGCCGCCAGCGTGCACAGCAAGAACGAGAAGCGCGCCGCCGACCTGTTCCGCGAAGCCGAGCCCGAAGACCTGATCAAGTTCGGTCTCATCCCCGAGCTGGTGGGCCGCCTGCCGGTGGTCGCCACGCTGGGCGAGCTGACCGAGGAGGCGATGGTGCAGATCCTCACGGAGCCCAAGAACGCGCTCGTCAAGCAGTACCAGAAGCTGTTCGCCATGGACGATGTCGAGCTCGAGGTTCGGCCCTCGGCGCTGACGGCGATCGCCCGCAAGGCGCTGGCCCGCAAGACCGGCGCCCGGGGGCTGCGCTCGATCCTGGAGCACTCGCTGATCGACACCATGTTCGAGCTGCCGACCCTGGACGGCGTGGCCAAGGTGGTCATCGACGATCACATCGTCGAGGAAGGCGCCAAGCCCCTGCTGGTCTACCGCGAGCACAAGGCCAGCGCCTGAACGCCCCATGGCCCGGCCGGCCATCGGGCCGGCGGCCGGTGTCTTGTTTTACCGCTCCCGGGCCTCACGTGCCGGGGAGAAAGTGAGGTCTCCCAATGTCCGGTCATCCCGTGCTTCCGTCCGAGCCGATCACGCTGCCGCTGCTGCCGCTGCGCGACGTGGTCGTGTTCCCGCACATGGTCATCCCGTTGTTCGTGGGCCGGCCGAAGTCGATCAAGGCGCTCGAGGCCGCGATGGAATCGGGCCGCCAGATCATGCTGGTGGCGCAGAAGGCCGCCGGCAAGGACGAGCCCAAGGCCGACGACATGTTCGACGTCGGCTGCGTCAGCAGCATCCTGCAGATGCTCAAGCTGCCCGACGGCACGGTCAAGGTGCTGGTCGAGGGCGTGCAGCGCGCCAACACCCAGCGCATCACCGAGGACGACGACTACTTCGTGGGCGACGTGGTGCCGGTGGCCGCCGAGAACGAGGCCACGCCCGAGATCGAGGCCCTGCGTCGCGCGGTCACGCAGCAGTTCGACCAGTACGTCAAGCTCAACAAGAAGATCCCGCCCGAGATCCTGACCAGCATCGCCGGCATCGACGACCCGGGCCGCCTGGCCGACACCATCGCCGCGCACCTGCCGCTCAAGCTCGAGGCCAAGCAGGCCGTGCTCGACCTGTTCAGCGTGCCCAAGCGGCTCGAGAAGCTGCTCGAGCTGCTCGAGCACGAGGTCGACATCCTGCAGGTCGAGAAGCGCATCCGCGGCCGCGTCAAGCGCCAGATGGAGAAGAGCCAGCGCGAGTACTACCTGAACGAGCAGGTCAAGGCGATCCAGAAGGAGCTGGGAGACGGCGAAGAAGGTGCCGACCTGGAAGAGCTGGAGAAGAAGATCAAGGCCGCGCGCATGACCAAGGAGGCGCGCAAGAAGGCGGAGAGCGAGCTGAAGAAGCTCAAGCTGATGTCGCCCATGTCGGCGGAAGCCACCGTGGTGCGCAACTTCATCGACACCCTGGTCGGCCTGCCGTGGGCGAAGAAGACCAAGATCAAGCACGACCTGGGGCACGCCGAGGCGGTGCTCAACGAGGACCACTTCGGCCTGGAGAAGGTAAAGGACCGCATCCTCGAGTACCTGGCCGTGCAGCAGCGCGTCGACAAGGTCAAGGCGCCGATCCTCTGCCTGGTCGGCCCCCCGGGCGTGGGCAAGACCTCGCTCGGCCAGAGCGTGGCGCGCGCCACGGGCCGCAAGTTCGTGCGCATGGCGCTGGGCGGCATGCGCGACGAGGCCGAGATCCGAGGCCACCGCCGCACCTACATCGGCAGCATGCCCGGCAAGGTGCTGCAGAGCCTGAGCAAGGTGGGCGTGCGCAACCCGTTGTTCCTGCTCGACGAGATCGACAAGCTGGGCATGGACTTCCGGGGTGACCCGTCGTCGGCCCTGCTCGAGGTGCTCGATCCCGAGCAGAACCACACCTTCAGCGACCACTACGTCGAGGTCGACTTCGACCTGTCGGACGTGATGTTCGTCGCCACGTCGAACTCGATGAACATCCCGCCGGCGCTGCTGGACCGGATGGAAGTGATCCGCCTGGCCGGCTACACCGAGGACGAGAAGCTCAACATCGCGCAGCGCTACCTGTGCCCGAAGCAGCAGAAGAACAACGGCATCAAGGACGAGGAGATGGAGCTCACCGAGGGCGCCATCCGCGGCATCATCCGCTACTACACGCGTGAGGCTGGCGTGCGTTCGCTCGAGCGCGAGATCAGCAAGATCTGCCGCAAGATCGTCAAGGGCCAGCTGCTGAAGCAGTACGACGGCCGCGTCGTCGTCACCGAGGACAACCTGAACGACTTCCTGGGTGTGCGCAAGTTCGACTTCGGACGCACCGAGAAGAAGAACCAGGTCGGGCAGGTGGTGGGGCTGGCCTGGACCGAAGTCGGCGGCGACCTGCTGACGATCGAGGCCACGGTGATGCCGGGCAAGGGCGGCATCATCCGCACCGGTTCGCTGGGCGACGTGATGAAGGAATCGGTGGAGGCCGCGCGCACGGTGGTGCGCTCGCGCGCCCGGCGCCTGGGCCTGAAGGACGAGATCTTCGAGAAGCGCGACATCCACATCCACGTGCCCGACGGTGCCACGCCCAAGGACGGGCCGAGTGCCGGCGCGGCGATGACGACGGCGCTGGTCTCGGCGCTCAGCGGCATCCCGGTGCGCGCCGATGTGGCCATGACGGGCGAGATCACGCTGCGCGGCGAGGTCACCGCCATCGGTGGCCTGAAGGAGAAGCTGCTCGCGGCCCACCGCGGCGGCGTCAAGACGGTGCTGATCCCCGAGGACAACGTCAAGGACCTGCAGGACATTCCGGAGAACGCCAAGAACCGGCTCGAGATCGTGCCGGTGCGCTGGATCGACCAGGTGCTCGAGATCGCGCTCGAGCGCGTGCCGCAGGCGCTGCCCGACGACGAGCCCGCGGTGGCCGCTGCGGATGCTCCCAAGCCTCCCGAAGTGGCCGCGCCCGCCGCGCCTGCCGATGGACTGCCGCACTGAACTTGGTTTATAGTGTGAGGCTCGACGCGAGGGCCAGCCCGGCGTCGGGGCCATGCGGGAATAGCTCAGTTGGTAGAGCGCAACCTTGCCAAGGTTGAGGTCGCGAGTTCGAGTCTCGTTTCCCGCTCCAGTCAGCGCGATCGAAGGGAAGCCCCAGGGCTTCCCTTTCTTGTTGGTACCATCGTGCCTCGCTGGCGATCAGCGCGGATCACCTCGGTTCTGCACGGCGCGATAGCAAAGCGGTTATGCAACGGATTGCAAATCCGTCTAGCCCGGTTCGACTCCGGGTCGCGCCTCCACCCACCAGCCGCCTGATCGCCCGGCGCCCGCCCGGATGGCGAAATCGGCAGACGCAGCGGACTTAAAATCCGCGGCCCGTCACTGGGCATACGGGTTCGAGTCCCGTTCCGGGCACCAGCGCCCGACACCCAGGTGTCTCCAGGTGCGAGACCCGCGTCAGCAAGACCTGCCGACAAAATAGTACGATCGTTCTATTCCGTTCCGTCGAGCGGGTTCGCCGCAGGGTGCGGCGCCTAGAATCCGCCGGGCCGAGCGAAGCCGAACTAGCGTGCAGGAGTGTCAACCATGAAGGTGCTGGTCCCCGTCAAGCGGGTGGTCGACTACAACGTCAAGGTGCGTGTGAAGGGCGACGGCACGGGCGTCGACACGGCCAACGTCAAGATGAGCATGAACCCCTTCGACGAGATTGCCGTCGAGGAGGCTGTGCGGCTGAAGGAGAAGGGCGTGGTCAGCGAGATCGTGGCCGTCTCCTGCGGCGTCACCCAGTGCCAGGAGACGCTGCGCACGGCCATGGCCATCGGCGCCGACCGCGCAATCCTGGTGGAATGCGCCGAGGAGCTGCAGCCTCTGGCGGTCGCCAAGCTGCTGAAGGCGCTGGTGGACAAGGAGCAGCCGGGCCTGGTCATCCTGGGCAAGCAGGCCATCGACGACGACTGCAACCAGACCGGCCAGATGCTGGCGGCCCTGGCCGGCCTGCCGCAGGCCACCTTCGCGAGCAAGGTCGAGGTGGCGGATGGCCACGCCTGGGTCACGCGCGAGGTCGATGGCGGCCTGGAGACGCTCAAGCTCAGGCTGCCGGCGGTCGTCACCACCGACCTTCGCCTGAACGAGCCGCGCTACGTGACGCTGCCCAACATCATGAAGGCCAAGAAAAAGCCGCTCGACGTCTTCAAGCCCGGCGATCTGGGTGTGGATGTGACGCCGCGCATCAAGACGCTGAAGGTCAGCGAGCCGCCCAAGCGCGGCGCCGGCATCAAGGTGCCCGATGTCGCCACCCTGGTGGCCAAGCTCAAGAACGAAGCCAAGGTGATCTGAATGGCCAGCCTCGTCATTGCCGAACACGACAACGCGACCGTCAAGGGCGCCACCCTGAACACCGTCACCGCGGCGCTGCAATGCGGCGGCGAAGTGCACGTGCTGATCGCGGGCACCGATGCGGCCGGCGCCGCCCGGGCCGCCGCGCAGATTGCTGGCGTGGCCAAGGTGCTGCACGCCGACGCGCCGGGCCTGAACCACGGCCTGGCCGAAAACCTCGCCGCCCAGGTGCTGGCCGTGGCCCCGCGCTACAGCCACCTGCTGTTTCCGGCCACGGCCGCGGGCAAGAACGTGGCGCCGCGCGTGGCCGCGCTGCTGGACGTGGCGCAGATCAGCGATGCCACCAAGGTGCTCTCGGCCGACACCTTCGAGCGGCCCATCTACGCCGGCAACGCCATCGCCACCGTGCAGAGCACCGATGCCATCAAGGTGATCACCGTGCGTACCACCGGCTTCGACCCCGCCGCGGCCACGGGCGGCCAGGCGGCCGTCGAGACGCTGCCGGCAGTCGCCGACAGTGGCGCCTCGACCTTCATGGGCAGCGAGATCGCCAAGAGCGACCGGCCCGAGCTGACGGCGGCCAAGATCATCGTCAGCGGCGGTCGCGCGATGGGCAGCAGCGACAAGTTCGATGCCGTGCTCACGCCGCTGGCCGACAAGCTCGGCGCGGCGCTCGGTGCCAGCCGCGCCGCGGTGGACGCCGGCTACGCGCCCAACGACTGGCAAGTGGGCCAGACCGGCAAGATCGTGGCGCCTCAGCTGTACATCGCCTGCGGCATCTCCGGGGCGATCCAGCACCTGGCGGGCATGAAGGACAGCAAGGTCATCGTCGCCATCAACAAGGACCCCGAGGCCCCGATCTTCAGCGTCGCCGATTACGGGCTCGAAGCCGATCTGTTCGTCGCGGTGCCCGAGCTCGTCGAGAAACTCTGACCCCGCCACCCGAACAGGGCGCCCCTCGCGGCGCCCTTTTTGTTCCATCCGGAGACCCACCATGAGCTATCGCGCCCCCGTCCAGGACCTGCTGTTCGTGATGAAGGAGCTGGCCGGCATCGACGCGGTGGCCGCGCTGCCCGGGCACGAGGACGCGGGCCTGGATACCGCTGCTGCCGTGCTGCAGGAGTGCGCCCGCTTCAACCAGGAGGTGGTGGCGCCGCTGAACTGGGCCGGCGACCAGAACCCCTCGTCGTTCAAGGCTGGTGTGGTGACGACCACGCCCGGCTTCAGGCAGGCCTTCCGCCAGTTTGCCGAAGGCGGCTGGCAGGGGCTGCAGCACCCCACGGCGTTCGGCGGCCAGGGCCTGCCCAAGCTGATCGGCGCCGCCTGCTGCGAGATGGTCAACAGCGCCAACATGAGCTTCGCGCTGTGCCCGCTGCTCACCGACGGCGCGATCGAGGCGCTGCTGACGGCCGGCACCGACGCCCAGCAGGTCGCCTACATCCCGAACATGATCAGCGGCCGCTGGACGGGCACCATGAACCTGACCGAACCGCAGGCCGGCAGCGACCTCAGCCTCGTGCGCACCCGCGCCGAGCCGCAGGCCGACGGCAGCTACAAGCTCTTCGGCACCAAGATCTACATCACCTACGGCGAGCACGACATGGCGGACAACATCGTCCACCTGGTGCTGGCCCGCGTGGTGGGCGCGCCCGAGGGCGTGAAGGGCATCTCGCTCTTCATCTGCCCCAAGATGCTGCCCGACGGCTCGCGCAACGACGTGCACTGCGTGAGCATCGAGCACAAGCTGGGCATCAAGGCCAGCCCGACCGCGGTGCTGCAGTACGGCGACCACGGCGGGGCGGTGGCGCACCTCGTCGGGCAGGAGAACCGCGGCCTGGAGACCATGTTCATCATGATGAACGCGGCCCGCTTCCAGGTCGGCGTGCAAGGCGTCGCGCTGGCCGAGCGGGCCTACCAGAAAGCCGTGGCCTACGCGCGCGACCGGGTGCAGAGCCGGCCGGTGGACGGCTCGATCCAGGCCGCCGCGCCCATCATCCACCACCCCGACGTGCGCCGCATGCTGATGCGCATGCGGGCCCACACCGAGGCCTGCCGCGCGATGGCGCTGGTGGCCGCCAGCGCGTACGACGCCGCGCACGCCCACCCCGACGCGACCACGCGCCGGCAGAACCAGGCCTTCTACGAGTTCCTGGTGCCGCTGGTGAAGGGCCTGTCCACCGAGATGAGCCTGGAGGTGGCCAGCCTGGGCGTGCAGGTGCACGGCGGCATGGGCTTCATCGAGGAGACGGGTGCGGCGCAATACCTGCGCGACGCCAAGATCCTGACCATCTACGAAGGCACCACCGCGATCCAGGCGAACGACCTGGTGGGCCGCAAGACCGCCCGCGACGGTGGCCAGGTGGCGCGCGCGATCGCGCGCCGGATCGAGACCACGGTCGGCGAGCTCAACGCCCGCAGCAGCGCTGCGGGCCGCACGCTGGCCCGGCGGCTGGAGGCCGCGCGCAGCGCCTTCGTCGACGCCGTGGACTTCGTGGCCGGCCAGACCCAGGCGCAGCCCAACGCGGTGTTCGCCGGCAGCGTGCCCTACCTGATGCTTGCCGGCACCACGGTGGCGGGCTGGCAGATGGCGCGCGCGCTGATGGCGGCCGAAGACCGGCTTGCCGAAGGTGTCGACACCGAGTTCATGGCCGCCAAGATCGCCACCGCGCGCTTCTACGGCGACCACATCCTCAACCAGGTTCCGGCCCTGCGCGACAGCATCGTCGAAGGGGCCGAGGCCGTCACCGCCCTTGCGCTGGAGTCGTTCTGATGGCCGTGCCCCCGAGCTCACCGCGTCCGCTGCCCAGCGCCCTGCAGCGCGTGCCGCTGCCCATCATCGGCGCGCCGCTGTTCATCATCAGCCACCCCAAGCTGGTGATCGCGCAATGCACCGCCGGCGTCGTGGGCAGCATGCCGGCGCTGAACGCGCGCCCGGCCTCGCAGCTGGACGAGTGGCTGGCCGAAATCACCGAGTCGCTCGCGGCCTGGGACCGCGCGCACCCCGAGCGCAAGGCGGCGCCGTTCGCCATCAACCAGATCGTGCACAAGAGCAACGACCGGCTCGAGCACGACCTGGAGGTCTGCGCCAAGTACAAGGTGCCCATCGTCATCACCTCGCTGGGCGCCCGCACCGACCTCAACCAAGCCGTCCACGCCTGGGGTGGCGTGGTGCTGCACGACATCATCAACAACGCCTTCGCCAGGAAGGCGATCGAGAAGGGCGCCGACGGCCTGATCGCGGTGGCCGCCGGCGCCGGCGGGCATGCCGGCGTGAAGAGCCCGTTCGCGCTGGTCCAGGAGATCCGCCGCTGGTTCAGCGGCCCGCTGGCGCTCAGCGGTGCGATCGCCACCGGCGACGGCGTGCTCGCCGCGCTGGCCGCCGGTGCCGACTTCGCCTACATCGGCTCGGCCTTCATCGCCACCGAGGAGGCGCGCGCGGCCCAGGCCTACAAGCAGTGCATCGTCGACAGCAGCAGCGACGACATCGTCTACTCCAGCCTGTTCACGGGCGTCCACGGCAACTACCTCAAGCCCAGCATCCGCGCGGCCGGCCTGGATCCCGACCACCTGCCCGAGAGCGACCCCAGCCAGATGAACTTCGGCGGCGACGCGAAGAAGGCCTGGAAGGACATCTGGGGCTGCGGCCAGGGCATCGGCGCGGTCGACGCGATCGTGCCCGTGGCCGAGCTGGTGGCGCGGCTGGCGCGCGAGCTGCACGCGGCACAGGCCCGCACCGTGGCGCGGCTGACCCTGGCGGCCTGATGTCCGGGACGGGCCTGGCGGCGCCGCTGCGGCAGGCGCTGGTCAACGCCACCGTGTTCGACAGCGTGCAGGGCGTGCTGCGGCCGCACTGCACGCTGGTGATCGAAGGCGAGCGCATCGCTGCGGTCACCGACGAGCCGCTGCAGGTGGACGACGCGCTGCGCATCGACCTCGGCGGCCGGGTCGTCCTGCCCGGGCTCATCGACGCCCATGTGCACGTGGTCGCGGCCACGCACGACCTGGCGGGGCTGGCGCTGCAGCCGCCCTCGCTGGTGGGCGCGCAGAGCAGCCGCATCCTGCGCGAGATGCTGCACCGCGGCTTCACCACCGTGCGCGATGCCGCGGGGGCCGACGCGGGCCTGCAGGAAGCCGTGGCGCGCGGCCTGTACGAAGGCCCGCGGCTGTTCATCGCCGGCCAGTCCATCAGCCAGACCGGCGGCCACGCCGACCTGCGGCCGCGCGGCGTGCGCGGCGAGGGCCTGTTCTGCGCCTGCGCCGGCCTCGGCCTGGCGGGCGCCATCGCCGATGGCGTGGGGCCGGTACGACGTGCCGTGCGCGAGCAGGTGCGCCAGGGCGCCGACCACATCAAGATCATGGCCGGCGGCGGCATCAGCAGCCCCAGCGACCCGATCGACGGCACCCAGTTCTCGATCGACGAGCTGCGCGCGGCCGTCGAAGAGGCCGAGGCCGCCAACCTGTACGTGCTGGCCCATGCCTACTCGCCGCGTGCGGTGACGCGCGCGGTGCAGGCCGGCGTGCGCTCGATCGAGCATGGCAACCTCATCGACGAGGCCACCGTGCGCGTGATGAAGGCGCACGGCGCCTTCCTGGTGCCCACCCTGGCCACCTATGCCGCGCTGGCCGACGAGGGGCAGCGCCTGGGCTGGTCGGCGGCGATGCTGGACAAGCTGGCGGTGGTGCAGGCGCGTGGCATCGAGGCCGTGCGGCTGGCGCGTGCCGAAGGGGTGCCGGTGGCCTTCGGCACCGACCTGCTGGGCCACATGCACGGCCGGCAGAACACCGAGTTCGCGTTGCGCGGCCCGGCGCTTTCGGCGGTGCAGACGCTGCAGGGCGCCACCATCGTCGCGGCGCGGCTGATGCGGCAAGAAGGTCGCATCGGCGCGCTGGTGGCCGGCGCCTGGGCCGACCTGCTGGTCGTCGACGGCGACCCCACGCGCGAACTCACGATGCTGGCCGAGCCGGCCATGGGCATCCGGCTGCTGATGCAGGCCGGGCGCATCGTGCGCAGCAGCCTGGGCTGAAAAGCGCTGTTCGACCGGTGCTGTTCCAACCCATGCGGCACGCGTGCGGCAGGGGTCCTGGTGATAAAGTGCCGCGGTTGTCCGCAGTGAAGAGTCCTTCCCGTCCCCTTGCGAATGCCCGTGATGACACGGGCGCAGCAAGGCGGGTCGCTAGTCCGCCAAACCGGTGCAGCCGGGGCCGCGGAAGGTTGATCAACCCATCGGAGTTCCGCAGACCGGAGCGAAAGGTGAGCGAAAGATGATGCAGCAGTACAGGTCCAATTCCTACCTGTTCGGGGGGAACGCGCCCTACGTGGAGGAGTTGTACGAGGCCTATCTCGACAACCCCGGCAGCGTGCCCGACGCCTGGCGCGACTACTTCGACAACCTGCAGCATGTGCCGGCGGCCAATGGCAGCGATGCGCGCGACGTGGCCCACGCGCCCATCGTCGAATCGTTCGCGCAGCGGGCCAAGGCCAATGCCTTCGCACTCAAGGCCAGCGAGGCCGACCTGGCCGTCGCGCGCAAGCAGGTCCATGTCCAGAGCCTGATCGCGGCCTACCGGTTCCTCGGCTCGCGCTGGGCCGACCTCGACCCCCTCAAGCGCACCGAGCGCCCCAAGATCCCCGAGCTCGAGCCGGCGTTCTACGACCTGACCGAGTCCGACATGGACATCACGTTCTCGGCCACCAACACCTATTTCAGCAAGGCCGAGCACCAGACCCTGCGCGAGATCGTGCAGGCCCTGCGCGAGACGTACTGCGGCACCGTCGGCGCCGAGTTCATGCACTGCACCGACCCGACCGAGAAGCGCTGGTGGCAGGAGCGCCTGGAGTCGCGCCGCAGCAAGCCCAGCTTCACGGCCGAGCAGAAGGTGCACATCCTCGACCGGCTCACGGCCTCGGAAGGCCTCGAGCGCTACCTGCACACCAAGTACGTCGGCCAGAAGCGCTTCAGCCTGGAAGGCGGCGAGAGCTTCATCGCCAGCATGGACGAACTCGTGCAGCGCGCCGGCGCCTCGGGCGTGCAGGAGATCGTCATCGGCATGGCGCACCGCGGGCGCCTGAACGTGCTCGTCAACACGCTGGGCAAGATGCCGCGCGACCTGTTCGCGGAGTTCGACCACACGGCCCCCGAGGCGCTGCCCGCGGGCGACGTCAAGTACCACCAGGGCTTCAGCAGCGACATCACCACCCCCGGCGGCCCGGTGCACCTGAGCCTGGCCTTCAACCCCAGTCACCTCGAGATCGTCAACCCGGTGGTCGAGGGCTCGGTGAAGGCGCGCATGGACCGTCGCGGCGACAAGACCGGGGCCCAGGTGCTGCCGGTGCTGGTGCACGGCGACGCCGCCTTCGCCGGCCAGGGCGTGGTGATGGAGACGCTGGCGCTGGCCCAGACCCGCGGCTACTTCACCGGCGGCACGGTGCACCTGGTGATCAACAACCAGATCGGCTTCACCACCAGCGACCCGCGCGATTCGCGCAGCACGCTGTACTGCAGCGATGTCGTCAAGATGATCGAGGCGCCGGTGCTGCACGTGAACGGCGACGACCCCGAGGCCGTGGTCTGGTGCACCCAGCTCGCCATGGACTACCGCCAGCAGTTCCGCAAGGACGTGGTGGTCGACATCATCTGCTTCCGCAAGCTCGGCCACAACGAGCAGGACACGCCCAGCCTGACGCAGCCGCTGATGTACAAGAAGATCGCGGCGCATCCCGGCACGCGCAAGCTCTACGGCGACAAGCTGGTGGCGCAGGGTGTGCTGGCGGCCGACGGCCCGGACCAGATGGTGAAGGACTTCCGCGCCGCGATGGACGCCGGCAAGCACACCCAGGACCCGGTGCTGACCAACTTCAAGAGCAAGTACGCGGTCGATTGGGCGCCGTTCCTGGGCAAGAAGTGGACGGATGCCGCCGACACCGCGCTGCCGCTGGCCGAGGTGACGCGGCTGTCGGAGCGCGTCACCACCATCCCCGGCAATTTCAAGGTGCACCCGCTGGTCGAGAAGGTGCTGGCCGACCGCGCCGCGATGGGCCGCGGCGAGATCAACGTCGACTGGGGCATGGGCGAGACGCTGGCCTATGCCTCGCTGGTGGCCAGCGGCTACGGCGTGCGCCTGTCGGGCGAGGATTCGGGGCGCGGCACCTTCACGCACCGCCACGCCGTGCTGCACGACCAGAACCGCGAACGCTGGGACACCGGCATCTACGTGCCGCTGCAGAACGTGGCCGACGGCCAGGCGCCCTTCGTCGTCATCGATTCGCTGCTGTCGGAAGAGGCGGTGCTGGGTTTCGAGTACGGCTACGCCAGTGCCGAGCCCAACACGCTGACGATCTGGGAGGCGCAGTTCGGTGACTTCGCCAACGGCGCCCAGGTCGTGATCGACCAGTTCATCGCCAGCGGCGAGGTCAAGTGGGGCCGCGTCAACGGGCTCACGCTGTTTCTTCCGCACGGCTACGAGGGCCAGGGCCCCGAGCACAGCTCGGCGCGCCTGGAGCGCTTCATGCAGCTGGCCGCCGACAACAACATGCAGGTGGTGCAGCCCACCAGCGCGAGCCAGATCTTCCACCTGCTGCGGCGGCAGATGGTGCGCCAGTTCCGCAAGCCGCTGATCGTGTT
>JAGWLO010000019.1 GCA_028872015.1 Burkholderiales bacterium
GGAGCACCCCGATGACCCTGCGCAGCACGCCGCCGTTTCGCGCCGACCATGTCGGCAGCTTCCTGCGCCCGCAGTACCTGCTCGAGGCGCGCGAGCAGTGCTTCGTCAGGAAGTCGATCAGCGCGGCGCAGCTGCGCGCGGTGGAGGACCGGGCGATCGCCGAGATCGTGGCCCTGCAGCAGGACGTGGGCCTGCAGAGCATCACCGACGGCGAGTTCAGGCGCACCTATTTCCACATCGACTTCCTCGACCAGCTCGGCGGCGTGAAGACCGACATCCCGGTCACGGTCCGCAAGCCCGACGGCAGCGAGGAGCTGGCGCCGCCGGTGCTGCGCGTGGTGGACACCGTGCGCCACGTCAAGGACATCCAGCGCGCCGACTTCGAGTTCTTGAAGCGCCAGGTGGCGCCGGGCATGACGCCCAAGGTCACGATTCCGAGCCCGACGATGCTGCACTTCCGCGGCGGCCGCGCCGGCATCAGCAAGCAGCATTACCCCGAACTCGATCCCGACTTCTACGACGACGTGGCCACCGCCTACGGCGAAGAGCTGCGCTCGCTCTACAACGCCGGCTGCCGCTACGTGCAGATGGACGACACCAACATGGCGTACCTGTGCGACGAGAAGATGCGCGCAGCCGCGCGCGCCCGCGGCGACGACCCGAACGAGCTGCCGCACCGCTACGCCGGCTTCATCAACAAGGTGGTGGCGCGCAAGCCCCCCGGCATGACCCTGGCCATGCACCTGTGCCGCGGCAACTTCAAGAGCACCCATGCCGCCGCCGGCAACTACGAGCCGGTGGCCGAGGCGCTGCTGGCCGAGATGAACCTCGACGCCTACTTCATGGAGTACGACGACGACCGCAGCGGCGACTTCCGCCCGCTGCGCTTCCTGCCCAAGGGCAAGACCGTCGTGCTGGGCCTGGTGACCACCAAGTTCGGCGCGATGGAGAGCAAGGACGCGCTGAAGCGCCGCATCGACGAGGCGGCGAAATACGCCCCGCTGGAGCAGCTGGCGCTGAGCCCGCAGTGCGGCTTCAGCAGCACCGTGCACGGCAACAACATCGCCGTCGAGGCCCAGCGCGCCAAGCTGCGGCTGGTGGTGGAGACGGCGGCCGAGGTCTGGGGCTAGCTCAGGCCTGGCGCGGCCCGTCGGGCGTGCCCGTCCCGACCGGCGTGTTCAGCGCCTGCAGCACCTGCGCGGCGCGCGGCCGGGTGCGCTGTACCCAGTCGTCGAACTGCTGGCGCGCGGCGGCGCCCCAGCGGCGGTAGATCTTGGTGCCCACCCAGGCGATCAGCGCCAGCAGCAGCAGCGTACGCGCGGCGCGGGCAAAGGCCACCAGCACCGCGATGCCCATGCCGAAGGCGACCCACTTGAACCACCATTCGCCGTCGTACGTCATGTAGTTGACGACCCCGGTGATGCCGATGACGAACAGCGCCTTGAACGGCAGCGTCACGGCCCGGGTGAGGTCGTGCAGCGGGCTGAAGAGGAATCGCGAGGCTCGCATCGGGATACTCCTGGGCGGGTGGATGCCGGCAATGTAGCCCCGGCGGCAGGCGCTGTCGCGGCCCCCGCGACGGACTGCAGCCGGCACGCGCCGATCGCCGGCGGCGGGCGACGGCCTGCGGGCACCGACAATCGGGCGGTTTCAGCCACCCCGCCGAACCGCCATGACCGTCCACCTCGCGAAGCCGCGCCGCGGCAGCATCGCCATCCACGCCACCACCCGGGCGCTGTTCGCCGGGCACGCCGCCGCTCTGGCGCCGGCCGCCCGCCGCTGGCTGCAATCGGTGGGCTTCGACGGCAGGCCCGACAGCCACGCACTGCTGCCCGACGCCGCGGGCGGCATCGCCGCGGTCTGGGCCGGCGTGCCCGATGCCGCGCACCCCTGGGCGCTGGCGGCCTTGCCCAAGGCGCTGCCGGCCGGCGCCTACCACCTGGCCGAAGGCGCGGACGCGCTGGCCCTGGAGCCCGGTGCCGCCGCGCTGTCGTGGGAGCTGGGCGGCTACGGCTTCGACCTGTACAAGGCCGCCCGGCGCGTGCCGGCGCAGCTGCACCTGCCCGCCAGCGAAGCCGCGCGGCGCGGCCTGATCGTGGCCGCGGCCATGGCCTCGGCGCGAGATCTCGTCAACACGCCGGCCGAACACCTGGGGCCGGCCGAGCTGGCCGAGGCCGTGCGGCTGGTGGCGCGCCAGCACGGCGCGACCTTCAAGCAGACGGTGGGCGACAAGCTGCTGGCGGCGGGTTTCCCGGCCATCCACGCCGTGGGCCGCGCCGCCGTGCGCGAGCCTCGCCTGATCGAGCTCACCTGGGGCAAGCCCAGGCACCCGAAGCTGACGCTGGTGGGCAAGGGCGTGTGCTTCGACAGCGGCGGCCTCGACCTGAAGGGTGCCGACGGCATGCGCCTGATGAAGAAGGACATGGGCGGTGCCGCCAATGCGCTGGCCCTGGCGCAGATGGTGATGGCGCTCGAATTGCCGGTACGGCTGCAGCTGCTGATCCCGGCGGTGGAGAACGCGGTCGCCGGCAACGCCTACCGGCCCGGCGACGTGTTCAAGACGCGCAAGGGCCTGCACATCGAGATCGGCAACACCGACGCCGAAGGCCGCGTGATCCTGTGCGATGCGCTGGCCTATGGCGCCGAAGGCCAACCGGCGCTGATGATCGACATGGCCACGCTCACCGGCGCCGCGCGCGTGGCGCTGGGGGCGCAGCTGCCGGCGCTGTTCTGCCGCGACATGGCGCTGGCGCGCGAACTCGTCGACCGCGGCCTGGCGCTGCACGACCCGCTGTGGCACCTGCCGCTGTGGGCGGGCTACCACGGCCAGATCGAGAGCGACATCGCCGACATCGTCAACACCGGCAAGGGCGGGCTGGCGGGGGCGATCACGGCGGCGCTGTTCCTGGAGGACTTCGTGCCGGCCGATCTGCCCTGGCTGCACCTGGACCTGTTCGCCTGGAACAACGAGGCGCGCCCGGGCCGGCCCGTGGGCGGCGAAGCGCAGACGCTGCGCACCTTGCTCGCCTACCTCGAGGCGCGCTTCGCAGGCTAGCGTCTAGGCCGGGGTCTCGGCCGGGCAGGGCGCCTGGCGCGGTGGCGCGGCGACCGGTGCCGGCGCACCGAACAGCAGCCGGCCGACGGCGGCGGGATCGTTCGTCTCGCGCACGCGCTCGAAAGCCTGCTGCGCCTGCGGAAAGCGCCGCCGCAGCAGGTTCAGCCATTGCTTGAGCCGGCCGGCGCGGTGGCGCGGCGCCACGTGGCTGGCGATGCGGTGCCAGAAATGCTCCACCAGCGGCAGCAGCCCGGCCCAGTCGGGCGCGCCCGCCCCGCGCAGCGCCAGCGCCAGCCCCGGGTCGGCGACCATGCCGCGGCCCAGCATGATCGCGTTGCAGCCGCTCACCGCCAGGCAGCGCCGCGCATCGTCCGGCGTCCAGACCTCGCCGTTGGCGACCACGGCCACCGCCACCGAGCGTCGGATCTCGGCGATGTGCTCCCAGTACGCAGGGGGGCGGTAGCCATCGAGCTTGGTCCGTGCGTGCACCACCAGCTCGTCGGCGCCGGCGTCGGCGATGGCGTGCGCGCCTTCGAGCATGCGCGCGGTGTCGCGGTGTCCCAGCCGCATCTTGGCCGAGACCGGGATGTGCGCCGGCACCGCGCGCCGCACCGCGGCCACGATGGCATGCACCAGCTCGGGCTCGTCGAGCAGCACCGCGCCACCGCGGTGGCGGTTGACGGTGGGCGCGGGGCAGCCGAAGTTGAGGTCGATGCCGGCCGGCTGCAGCGTGGCCAGGCGCGCAGCGTTCTCGGCCAGGCACACCGGGTCGCTGCCCAGCAGCTGGGGCCGCACCGGCGTGCCGGCGGCCGTGCGGCTGCCCTGGCGCAGCTCGGGCACCACGCGCAGGAACACGCGCTCGGGCAGCAACTGGTCGGTGATGCGGATGAACTCCGACACGCAGCGGTCGACGCCGCCGACGCGGGTGAGCGTGTCGCGCAGACTGTGGTCGAGCAGGCCCTCCATCGGCGCGAGCAGGATGCGGGGCGGGGTGGGCGAGGGCGGCATCGGCGCCATTGTCGGTTTGGTTCCCAGGGTTCCTTGGGTTCTCTGGGGCTTCCCCTGTGTGTTCCCCGTCCGTCGCGCGGTGCGGGATGCCCCCGATCCCCAGGTCACCGGATGTGCTTCTAGAATTTGCCGACCGATGGGTCGATTAACCGGGGTTGCGATGCCGCAGGCCGCCATGACTTCCGAAGCGCCGGTGCTCGTCAGCAGCGCCGGCCCGGTGCGCATCGTCACCCTCAACCGGCCGGCCGCGCTGAACAGCTTCACCGCCGAGATGCACGCGCGGCTGCTGCCGGCGCTGGACGCGGCGGCCGCCGACACCTCGGTGCGCGCGGTGGTCATCACCGGCGCCGGCCGCGGCTTCTGCGCCGGGCAGGACCTGAACGACCCGGCGATGGTCGGCGACGTCGATGTCGGTGCCGTCATCGAGCGGTTCTACCGCCCGCTGGCGCTGCGGCTGCGCACGATGCCGGTGCCGGTGCTCGCCGCCGTCAACGGCGTGGCGGCCGGCGCCGGGGCCAACTTCGCGCTGTGCTGCGACGTCGTGGTCGCGGCCAAGAGCGCCAGCTTCATCCAGGCCTTCAGCAAGATCGGCCTGGTGCCCGACTGTGGGGGCACCTGGCTGCTGCCGCGGCTGGTGGGTCGCGCGCGTGCCCTGGGCCTGGCGCTGACGGGTGACAAGCTGCCGGCCGAAGAGGCCGCGCGCATCGGCCTGATCTGGCAATGCGTCGATGACGCCGCCTTCATGGACACCGTGCTGACACTGGCCGGCCGGCTGGCCGCGATGCCCAGCCGGGCCCTGGCCGAGACGCGGCGCGCGCTCGATGCGGCGGGGGCGATGGACTTCGCCGAGGCCCTGACGCTGGAAGCCGACACCCAGCGCGAACTGGGCCGCGGACACGATTTCGCCGAGGGCGTGGCCGCGTTCTTCGCCAAGCGGGCGCCGCAGTTCAAGGACCGCTGAGCGTGGCTGCCGTGCTGTCGCCGCAAGCGCTGGCCGAAGCCTGCCGCGATGCCGTGCTGGCGCGCGACCACGTCACCCGCGGGCTGGGCGCGCGGGTGCTGGCCGTGGGCCCGGGCACGGCCACGCTGGCGATGGCGGTGCGGCCGGACATGCTCAACGGCCACGCCGTCTGCCACGGCGGCGTCATCGCCACGCTGGCCGACAGCGCCTTCGCCTTGGCCTGCAATGCCTACAACGAGCTCACCGTGGCCTCGGGCTTCGACATCCACCTGCTGGCCCCGGCGCAGGCGGGCGACACGCTCACCGCGGTGGCCAGCGAGTTCCACCGCGGCGGCCGCACCGGCGTGTACGACGTGGCCGTGCGCAACCAGCGCGACGAGGCGGTGGCGCAGTTCCGCGGCCGCTCGCACACCGTCCAGGGCCGGGCGCTGATCGACGGCCTGCCGGTGGGCAAGCCGCGCTGAAGCGGGCCCCGCCATGCCGGTGAAGCAGCCCGCCGCGGGCGACCTGGAGCCGATCGAGACCGCCAGCCTCGACGAACTGCAGGCGCTGCAGCTGGCGCGCCTGCGCGCGACGCTGCGCCAGGTCTACGACCACGTGCCGCACTACCGGCAGGCCTTCGACGCCCGGGGCGTGCACCCCGACGATTGCAGGACGCTGGCCGACCTTGCGCAGTTTCCGTTCACGACCAAGGCCGACCTGCGCGCCAACTACCCCTTCGGCATGTTCGCCGTGCCGCGCGCGCAGGTGGTGCGCGTGCACGCCTCGTCGGGCACCACCGGCAAACCCACGGTGGTGGGCTACACGCAGGGCGACATCGACCGCTGGGCCGACCTGGTCGCGCGCAGCATCCGCGCCAGCGGCGGGCGTGCCGGCGACATCGTGCACGTGGCCTACGGCTACGGCCTGTTCACCGGCGGCCTGGGCGCGCACTACGGCGCCGAGCGCCTGGGCTGCACGGTGGTGCCGATGGGCGGCGGCCAGACCGAGAAGCAGGTGCAGCTGATCGAGGACTTCAAGCCCGATCTCATCATGGTCACGCCCAGCTACATGCAGGTCATCGTCGAGGAGTTCAGGCGCCAGGGCAAGGACCCGCGGGCGATGAGCCTGAGCGTGGGCATCCTCGGCGCGGAGCCCTGGACCGAGGCGATGCGGCGCGACATCGAGCAGAGCGCGGCCATCGACGCGGTGGACATCTACGGCCTGAGCGAAGTGATGGGCCCCGGCGTGGCCAACGAGTGCATCGAGAGCAAGGACGGCCCGGTGATCTGGGAGGATCATTTCTACCCCGAGATCATCGACCCCGAGACCGGTGCCGTGCTGCCCGAGGGTGAGGAAGGCGAGCTCGTCCTCACGACCCTGACCAAGGAAGCGCTGCCCGTCATCCGCTACCGCACGCGCGACCTCACGCGGCTGCTGCCGCCCACGGCGCGCAGCATGCGGCGCATGGGCAAGATCGTGGGCCGCAGCGACGACATGCTCATCATCCGCGGCGTCAACCTGTTCCCGACCCAGATCGAGGAGCTGGTTCTGCAGCAGGGCCAGCTCTCGGGCCAGTACCAGCTGGTGGTGACGCGCGAGAACCTGCTCGACGCCCTGCGCGTGCGCTGCGAGGTGGCGCCGCAACACCGGCATGCCGACCGCGACGCGATTGCGCGCGCGCTGCACCACCGCGTCAAGACGCTCGTCGGCGTCAGCGCCGAGATCGAGGTCGGCCTGCCCGATTCGATCGAGCGCACGCTCGTGGGCAAGGCCCGGCGCGTGATCGACCAAAGGCCGAAATAGGAGCGCGCATGTGCACCCAAGCCATGGACCTGGCGCCCAAGGAAGAGCGTGCTGGATTGCGCAGCGCCGACGAGGCCGCACTGGCAGCGCGCTTCGAGGCGCGGATCGACGCCGGCGAATGGATCGAGGCCAAGGACTGGATGCCCGAGCACTACCGCAAGACGCTGGTGCGCCAGATCAGCCAGCATGCGCACAGCGAATGCGTGGGCATGCTGCCCGAGGGCCACTGGCTCACGCGTGCGCCCACGCTCAAGCGCAAGGCCATCCTGCTGGCCAAGGTGCAGGACGAAGGCGGCCACGGCCTGTACCTGTATGCCGCCGCCGAGACCCTGGGCACCAGCCGCGACCAGATGCTGGCCGCGCTGCACGGCGGCAAGGCCAAGTACAGCAGCATCTTCAACTACCCCACGCTCGCCTGGGCCGACGTGGGCGTGATCGGCTGGCTGGTGGATGGCGCGGCGATCATGAACCAGGTGCCGCTGACGCGCTGCAGCTACGCCCCTTATGCGCGCGCGATGGTGCGCATCTGCCGTGAAGAAAGCTTCCACCAGCGCCAGGGCTTCGACAGCCTGCACGTGATGATGAAGGAAGGCACCGACGCCCAGCGCGCCATGGTGCAGGACGCGGTGGACCGCTGGTGGTGGCCCAGCCTGATGATGTTCGGCCCGCCCGATGCCGACAGCCAGAACAGCGCGCAGAGCATGCGCTGGGGCATCAAGCGCCTGAGCAACGACACGCTGCGGCAGAAGTTCGTCGATGCCTGCGCCGAGCAGGCCAAGGTGCTGGGCGTGACCCTGCCCGACCCGCTGCTGAAGTGGAACGAGGCGCGCGGCCGGCACGACTTCGGCCCCATCGACTGGAGCGAGTTCTGGCGCGTCGTCGGCGGCGATGGCCCCTGCAACACCGAGCGCCTGGCCGCACGCGTGCAGGCCTGGGAAGACGGCGCCTGGGTGCGCGAGGCCGCGCTGGCGCACGAGCGCAAGCGCGCCGCCCGGGAGCAGGCCGCATGAGTGGGCTGCGATCCGAATGGCCCCTGTGGGAAGTCTTCGTGCGCCCGCAGTCGGGGCTGGACCACAAGCATTGCGGCAGCCTGCACGCCAGCGATGCCGCGATGGCGGTGCAGCTCGCACGCGAGGTCTACGCGCGGCGCCAGGAAGGCACCAGCCTGTGGGTGGTGCGCAGCAGCGACATCACCGCCAGCGACCCCGGCGACAAGGCGATGTACTTCGACCCGATGGCCGACAAGGTGTACCGCCACCCCAGCTTCTACGTGCTGCCCGAGTCCGTGGACCACATGTAGGGCCTTGGCGATGGCTGCCACCAGCGAATCGATCCGCCTGCGCCTGACGCCGGCCCTGCAGTACCGGCTGCGCATTGCCGACACCTGCCTCGTGCACGCCCAGCGCCTGGCCGAGTGGTGCGGCCACGGGCCGGTGCTGGAAGAAGACATCGCGCTGGCCAATCTGGCGCTCGACCTGCTGGGCCAGGCGCGCGCGCTGCTCGGCCACGTGGCGCGGCTGGAAGGCCAGGGCCACGACGAGGACGCGCTGGCCTTCCTGCGCGACGAAGGCGCCTACTTCAACCTCAGCCTGGTCGAGCTGCCGCTGCGCCGCGGCGGCGGCGATTTCGCCGACACCGTGCTGCGCAACTTCCTGCTCGCGAGCTGGCTGCAGGCGCTGTGGCGGCGGCTGGTGGCCTCGAGCGATGCCGAGCTGGCCGCCATCGCCGGCAAGGCCGTGAAGGAGGCGCGCTACCACCGGCAGCACGCGGCCGACTGGGTGCTGCGCCTGGGCGACGGCACACCCGAATCGGCGTCGCGCCTGCAGCGCGCGCTGGCCCGGGCCTGGCCCTACACGGCCGAGATGTTCGCGGCCGATGCGGTGGACGAGGCCGCAGCAGCCGCCGGGCTGGGGCCGACGCGCGCTGCCCTGGCGGCCGACTGGGACGCCGACGTCGCTGCCGTGCTGGGCGACGCCGGCATGGCCCCGCCGGCGCGCACCGCCTTCCTCAGCACCGGCACCCAGGGCCGCCACACCGAGGCGATGGGCCTGCTGCTGGCCGAGATGCAGGTGCTGCAGCGCCAGTTTCCGGGGGGGCGCTGGTGAACACCGCGCAGGCCTGGGCGCTGCTCGACACCGTGCCCGACCCCGAGTTGCCCGCGCTGTCGCTGCGCGACCTGGGCATCGTGCGCGACGTGCGCGTGGACGGGCCTGCCATCGAAGTGGTGCTGACTCCCACCTACAGTGGCTGCCCCGCCACCGAGGTCATCGCGCAGAGCGTGCTGGACGCGTTCAGCGCCGCCGGCTGCGGCCCGGTGACGGTGACGCAGCAGCTGGCGCCGCCCTGGACCAGCGACTGGATCAGCGCAGCCGGCCGCGCCAAGCTGCAGGCCTCGGGCATCGTGCCGCCGGGGTGCACCGACGCCGGTGCCGGCTTCGGCCCGATCGGCACCAGCCCGATCAGCATCCGCCCGCGCCACCTCGCCTGCCCGCGCTGCAGCAGCCGCGACACCGAGCGCCTGTCGGTCTTCGGCTCGACGGCCTGCAAGGCGCTGTACCGCTGCCGCGCCTGCCGCGAGCCCTTTGAGCATTTCAAGCCGCTATGAGCGTCGCCGGGCCGGCTGCGACAGGCGCACTTGCCCGCGGGTCGGTGGCATGAGCGGCGGGCACTTCCATGCGTTGCGGGTCGGCGGCATCGACGCCGCGGCGGACGATGCGGTGGCGATCCGGTTCGAGGTGCCCGATGGGCTGCGCGAGGCCTACCGCTTCGAGCCGGGCCAGTACCTCACGCTGCGCCACGGCGAATGGCGCCGTGCCTATTCGATCTGCAGCCAGCCGGGGCAGCCGCTGCGCGTGGGCGTGCGGCGCGTGGCCGGCGGCGCCTTTTCGGGCTGGCTGCACCGCGCGCTGAAGGTCGGCGACCGGCTCGACGTGATGACACCCGAAGGCCGCTTCGGCGCGGCGCTGGCGCAGCGGCCGCGGCACCTGCTGGCGGTGGCCGGGGGCAGCGGCATCACGCCGCTGCTGGCCATCGTCAGCGCGGCACTGCAGGCCGATCCGGACAGCCGCTGCACGCTGGTCTGCGGCAACAGGCGCGCCGCGTCGATGATGTTCCGCGACGAACTGCTCGATCTCAAGGACCGCTACCTGCCGCGCTTCGCGCTGCACAGCGTGTTCTCGCGCGAGGAGGTCGACGCGCCGCTGCATGCGGGTCGCATCGATGCAGCCCGGCTGGCCGCGGTGCTGCGCCTGGCAGGGCCGGTGGACCAGGCCTTCGTCTGCGGCCCGGCGGCCCTGAACGACGTCGCCGAGTCGGCGTTGCGGGCCGCGGGGCTGGCGCCGGCGCAGATCCACATCGAGCGCTTCGGCCTGCCGCCGCAGGCGCAGGCGCTGGCACCCGCGGCACCACAGGCCGACGATGCGGCCACGGCCCGCGTGCGCCTGGTGCGCGACGGCGTGGCGCGCGAGATCACCTTCCGCCCCGGGGATGGCAGCCTCCTGGGCGCCGCGGTGCGCGCCGGCCTGGACCTGCCCTACTCCTGCCGCTCGGGCATGTGCGCCACCTGCCGCGCCAGGCTGCTGGAAGGCCGGGTGCGGATGGATCGCAATTTCGCCCTCGAGCCCGACGAGGTGGCCGCCGGCTTCGTGCTGGCCTGCCAGGCGCACCCGCAGACCGAGCGCGTGGTGCTCTCGTTCGACGAGCGCTGAGGCGCCGCCATGGCCCGCCCCCGTGCCGCCACCTACGACGACCAGCGCGAGCAGATCCTGGCCGCGGCGGCGCAGCTGTTCGCCAGCCGCGGCTACACCGCCAGCACGATGAACGAGGTGGCCGCCGCCTGTGGCGTGTCCAAGGCCACGCTGTACCACTACGTGCGCGACAAGCACGACCTGCTGGCGCAGATCACGCGCGGCCATGTCGCGCGGCTGGCGGCGCTGGTCGACGCGGTGGCCGCGCAGCAGCTGGCGCCCGAGCCGCACCTGCGCGAGCTGATCCGCCGCTTCATGCAGGTGTACGCCCATGCCCAGCACGAGCACCGGGTGCTGACCGAAGACGTCAAGTTCCTGGCCCCCGACGACCGCGCCGCGGTGCTGGCCGCGCAGCGCCGGGTGGTGGTCGCCTACGCCGACGCCGTGGCCGCGCTGCGGCCCGAGCTGCGCCCGGCGCGGATGCACAAGCCGCTGGCGATGCTGCTGTTCGGCATGATCAACTGGACCTTCACCTGGCTGCGGGCCGGTGGCGCACTCAGCCCTGCGGCGCTGGGCAGCGTGGTGGCCGATCTGTTCCTGCACGGGCTGCCGGCCGTGGCGCTGCCGGCCAGCGCGGGCGCGGCCGTGCCGCCGCGCTGAGTCGGGCGCTGCGCGGCACCTGGCCGCGGTCGGCCAGCGCCCAGCCCTCGGTGGCCTGCTCGGTGCCGTGGCTGAGCAGGCGCACGCCGTCCAACCCCTGGGCCGCCAGCCGCTCGACCAGGGCGGCGGTGGCCGCCTCGCCCAGGCTGAGCACGAAGTGCTGCCAGCGCCGCTGCACCCGCTCGTGCAGCCAGGCGTCCTCCAGCACCCGGGCCGGCGGCAGGCCCAGGGCGTTGGCTTCCAGCAGCCGTGGCGCCAGCGCGCCGATGAACAGCTGGTAGTCGTGGCGCAGCGTGTGCTCGGGCAGCCAGGCACCGAGGGCGCGCGTGCGCGCCGCCCAGCCCGGTCGCGTGAACTGCAGCGTCAGCAACGCCTGCAGGCCCTGCGCCGCGTTCAGCAGGCGCACCCGGTTCGGCGGCAGCAGCGCCAGCGGCATCTGCGCCGCCGCGTGAAACGGCAGCGGCGTGGCGTAGGACTGCAGCGCCGCCAGCCGGAACCAGGCCCCCGCGTCCAGCCCGTCGACCACGGCTGCACCGGGCGCAGCGGCTGCACGGGCCTCCAGGCGGCGGGCGCGGCGCAGGGCCTCGACCGCGTCGACGCCGCGGCGCGCCTGGGCGGCGCGCAGGCTGAGTGTCACCAGGTTGCCCGCGGCATAAGCGGCCTGCTCGTTCAGGCGCTCCACCACCGCGGCATCGGGCGTGCCTGCACGGCCGCCCAGCGGCGTGCGCAGCACGGGGCAGCGGTCGGCCTCGATCTGGGCCAGGTAATGCGGCGTGAGTTGCTGCCCTTCGAAGGCAATGCCGCGCCGCCAGGCCTGCAGGCGCAGCGCCAGCCACTGGCGCACCGGGCGCGGTGCGGCCAGCGTGCGGCCGCCGAAGACGGCGCGGCCGGCGCGCCAGCCCTGGCCCGGCGGTGTGCCTTCCAGCAGCAGCTCCGCCGGTGGCACCAGGCCGTGGCGGGCGTGGTCCCAGCCGATGTCGAAGCCGGTGCGCTCCACCGAGTCGGCGGCTTCATCGGCAGCGTCCAGCGGCAGCGCCGCGGTGCGGGTGCAGGGGGTCGAGGTCATCACGGTCTCCAGCGACGCCCGGGCCCGATGCCCGGGGTATGGAAGCCAGTGTCGAGGCCAGGTGGCTCATGGCGTGAGCCTGCTTGGCGCCGGCGGACCTGTTTTTTCAGCCCGGCGGCCGTCCGGCGGGCCGCCGTGCTCGGGTTAGAATTTCGGGCTTCAGCCGGTGTAGCTCAGTTGGTAGAGCAGCGCATTCGTAATGCGAAGGTCACCAGTTCGACTCCGGTCACCGGCACCAAGCAAGCGCACGGGTTATCAGGCCAAAGTCCGATAGCCCGTTTGTTTTTTCAGGCAACGGCCTGCACGCGGGGGAAGGCGGCGCGGGTTCATTCGACGAACGGGCTGAGCCACAAACCGCCCCGGTCCACCGGACGGTTCGGGCCGGCTTCCAGCCCGTAGGGACTGTCGGCGCCCAGCTCGCGCTCGAAGATGGCCTGCAGACTGCCCGTGTCCCGCAGCACGCGCTGCGGCCAGCCCGCGGCCAGCCCGAGTTCGGAGGCGGGCACCGGCATCGCCTGGCTGCCGCCGGCAAACCAGCGGCCGGCAGGGCGGCTGGCATCCACCAGCGTGTGCAAGGTCCAGTCCACCACGGCGGCCCAGCGGGCCCCGTCGCCCACGGCCGCGGCGGCGGCCAGCGGGAAGTTCGCCCGCCGCTCGGGCAGCACAGGGCTGCCAGACGCCGGGCCGGCGCGAACCCGCTGACGCTGGGCGTGTCGCCGTCGCCGGGTTCGGCAGCGCGGGGGTCGGCCTCGGACTCTCGATCGGGCCGGGGTTGCGCGCCAGGCTGCTGCCCGCGGGTTGCAGCGTCACCCGCGGCGGCGTGTCGGCCCGGGCCGGTGCCGGCAGCACGGGTCCATCCGGCGCCAGGGCCGCGGCCGAGGTCAGCGAGGGGTCAAGCAGCCACTCGGGGCGGGGCCTGCAGGCTCCTGCGGCGTTTCGGCCCTGACGGTGCCGCCCTCCCTACAATCGCGGCGCATGCGCATCCTGATCGCCAACGACGACGGCTATCTCGCACCCGGGCTGGCCGCGCTGGTGCGGGCCTGCCAGGGCCTGGGCCACATCGACGTCATCGCCCCCGAGCAGAACGCCAGCGGTACCTCGAACGCGCTGACGCTGAACCGGCCGCTGCAGATCTTCGAGGCGCGGGGCGAGCCGGTGCAGGGGTTTCGCGTCGTCAACGGCACCCCGTCGGACTGCGTGCACCTGGCACTGACGGGCGTGCTCGGGCAGCGGCCCGACCTGGTGCTGTCGGGCATCAACAACGGCGCCAACATGGGCGACGACACGCTGTACTCGGGCACCGTCGCGGCGGCGATGGAGGGCTACCTGTTCGGCATCCCGGCGATCGCGTTCTCGCAGGCCGAGAAGGGCTGGAAGCACCTCGACGCCGCGGCCGCTGCGGCCCGCGCCGTGATCGATCAGGTGCTGGCCGATCCGCCCGGCAGCGGCCAGCCCTGGCTCCTGAACGTGAACATCCCGAACCGCGACGACGCGGGCCGGCTGCCGCGGCGGGTCACCCGGCTGGGCCGGCGTCATGCCAGCGAGCCCGTGATCCGGCAGACCAACCCGCGCGGCGAGACCATCTACTGGATCGGTCCGGCGGGCGACGCGCGCGAGGCCGGTGCGGGCACCGATTTCCATGCCGTGGCCGAAGGTTGCGTGTCGATCACGCCGCTGCAGGTGGACCTGACCGACCACGCCCGGCTGGAGGTCTGGGCCGCGCGGCTGGGCCGTGCCGCGGCTGCCGCGCCGTGAGGGCTGCGCGCGGCTGCGGAAGGCCCAGGGTTTGAGCCGTCCGCCGCGCTTTCCGCTGGGGCTGGACCGCCTGGGTGGTGCGCGCGCCGGGGCGGCAACCTCCGAGACGCTGCGCCCGCAGCGGCCCGTGCACCAGGCCGCGCAGGACGCCGAGCACCGTGCCGCGGGCCGGGCCCGGCCGCAGGGGCTGGGCCTGGATTCGGCCGCGGTGCGGGCGCGCATGGTGGCCCGGCTGCGCGCCGATGGCCTGCGTTGCGAGCCCGTGCTGCAGGCCCTGGAGCGGGTGGAGCGGCACCGCTTCGTCGACACGGCGCTGGCCACCCAGGCCTACGAGGACACCAGCCTGCCCATCGGCCACGGCCAGACGATCTCCAAGCCCTCGGTGGTGGGACGGATGCTGGCGCTGCTGTTCGAGGGCGCCCACGCGCGCACCCACGGCGATCTGGGCCGCGCGCTCGAGATCGGCACCGGCTGCGGCTACCAGGCCGCGCTGCTGCTCTTGCTGGCGCGCTCGGTGGTGTCGGTCGAGCGGCTGAAGGCGCTGCACGACAAGGCCCGCGAGCACCTGGCCGCGCAGCGCGGCGCCGACCTGCGCCTGGTCTACGGCGACGGCCGGCTCGGCCATGCGCCGCGGGCGCCGTTCCACAGCATCGTGGCCGCGGCCGGCGGCCAGGCCCTGCCCGAGGCCTGGCTCGCCCAGCTGGCGCCCGGCGGGCGCCTGGTGGCGCCGCTGCACGACGCCGCGCGCGGCGGGCAGGTGCTGCTGGTGGTGGATCATCGGCCCGAGGGCCTGGTGCGCCAGTGGCACGATGCGGTGCACTTCGTCCCCTTAAAATCCGGCGCGCAATGACCCTCATCGACATCGTTGGATCGCGCTGGCTGCATGCCGCGGCGCTGGTCGTCCTGCTCGCCGGCTGTGCCTCGGCCGGCCACCGCGCCCCGGTCGAAGACCGCGCGCCGGGCAGCTCGGCGATGCGCCCGCCTGCGGTGGCGGCGTCGGCTTCCGCAGCCTCGGCTGCCGCCGCCAAGCCGCCGCCCGGCGTCGAGAACGCCGGCAAGCCGGGCTACTACACCGTCCGGCCCGGCGACACGCTGCTGCGCGTGGCGCTGGACAACGGCCAGAACTGGCGCGACCTGGTGCGCTGGAACAACCTCGACAACCCCAACGTGCTCGAAGTGGGCCAGGTGCTGCGCGTGGTGTCGCCCAGCGCCGACGCCAACGGCGTGGTCGTGCGTCCGGTGCTGCCCTCCGGCGTGCCCGAGCGCCGGGTGGCTGAGGTGCCGGCCAGCGGCGCGGTGGCGGCGTCGAACGCAGGTTCGGCCTCGCAGGTGACCGCAGCTGCGGCGTCGGGCGCAGCCGCAAGCAACGGCCAGGCAGCCGACGGCGACGACAGGCTGCGCTGGGTCTGGCCCGCCGACGGGCCACTGCTGGCTCCCTTCGATGAGGCCAAGACCAAGGGCATCGAGATCGGCGGCAAGGCGGGCGACCCCGTGCTGGCCGCGGCCGACGGTCGCGTGGTGTACGCGGGCGCCGGTCTGCGCGGCTACGGCAACCTGGTCATCGTCAAGCACAACGCCACCTACCTGAGCGCCTACGCCCACAACCAGACGCTGCTGGTGAAAGAGGACGAGATCGTGCGCCGGGGCCAGAAGATCGCCGAGATGGGATCCAGCGACGCCGACCAGGTGGAGCTGCACTTCGAGATACGCCGCCAGGGCAAGCCGATCGACCCGCTGCGGCTGCTGCCGCCGCGTTAGGGCCGCTGCCTCCCGCCGGCCCCGATGGGTCCTGGGCATGGTCAGGCGCAACGCCTCACGCAGCCCGCCCTCGGCGGCCGAAGCCGTCGCGCGTGCGGTGCTGGTGCAGGCGGCGGCGCAGGTGCCCGCAGGCGGCACGCCGGCCGAAGCCGAGGGCGATATCGAGGGCGAATGGGCCGCGCCGATCGCGGCGCCCGCGGCTGACGGCAGCGACGAGGCCGACCGGGCCGACACGGCCGAAGACGGCGATCCTGCCGAAACGCTGCAGAGCTACCTGCGCGACATCCGGCGCGCGCCGCTGCTGAGCGCCGACGAAGAGCACGCCACCGCCGTGCGCGCGCGCGCCGGCGACTTCGCGGCCCGCCAGTGCATGATCGAACGCAACCTGCGGCTGGTCGTGAGCATCGCAAAGAAATACGCCGCCCGCGGCCTGCCGATGGGCGACCTCATCGAGGAGGGCAACCTCGGCCTGATGCACGCCATCTCCAAGTTCGAGCCCGAACGCGGCTGGCGCTTCTCGACCTATGCCACCTGGTGGATCCGCCAGGGCGTGGAGCGCGCCCTCACGCAGCAGGCACGGCTGATCCGGCTGCCGGTGCACGTGGTGCGCGAGCTCAACCAGGTGCTGCGCGCGCGCCGCCTGCTGGAGGCGGCGGACGGCAGCAGCCCGCCCAGCGCCGAGCAGCTGGCGCAGGCCGTGGGCCGTGCGCCGGCCGAGGTGGCGCTGCTGCTGCAGCTGGCCGAGCAGCCGACTTCGCTCGACGGCGCGCGAGCCGGCGTCGACGGCGAGCCCGGGGCCACGCTGCTGGACCGGGTGGCCGACGAGGGCGTGGCCGATCCGCTGGATCACCGCCTGGACGCCGAAGCGCAGCAGTTGCTGGCGGGCGGCCTGAGCCTGCTCAGCCCCCGCGAGCGCGAGGTGCTGGCCGGTCGCTACGGCCTGCACGGGCGCGAGCCGCAGACGCTGGAGGCGCTGGCGCTGCAGCTGGGGCTGACGCGCGAGCGCGTGCGCCAGATCCAGCAGGAGGCGCAGTCCAAGCTGCGGCGCGCGCTGGCGCGCCGGGGCGTGGACCGCGAGTCGCTGTTCTGATGCGGGCGAGGCGCTGCGGATAATCCGCAGCGATGAACAGCGACGTGGGCGGTGGCAGGGAGTGGCTGGAAGTCGAGTCGCTCGACCTCGAGGCCCAGGGCGTGGCGCACCGTGCCGACGGCAAGGTGGTCTTCATCGAAGGCGCGCTGCCGGGCGAGCGGGTGCAGGTGCAGGTTTCGCGCAGGAAGAACCAGTGGGAGCAGGGCCCGGTGTCCGCGATCGCGCGCGAAAGCGCGCAGCGCGTGCGTCCCGGCTGTCCGCATTTCGGCCTGCACGCCGGTGCCTGTGGCGGCTGCAAGATGCAGCATCTGCACGCCGCGGCGCAGGTGGCGGTGAAGCAGCGCGCGCTGGAAGACGCGCTGTGGCACCTGGGCAAGGTGCGCGCCGGGCGGCTGCTGCGCCCGCTGGAAGGGCCGGCCTGGGGCTACCGTGACCGGGCCCGGCTGTCGGTGCGCTACGTGGCCCGCAAGGGCACGGTGCTGGTGGGCTTCCACGAGCGCAAGAGCCGCTACGTGGCCGACATGCAGGTGTGCCCGGTGCTACCGCCCAAGGTGAGCGGCCTGCTGATGCCGCTGCGAGCCTTGATCGGCGCCATGGACCAGCGCGATCGGCTGCCCCAGATCGAGCTGGCGGCGGCCGAGGGCGTCACCGCCCTGGTCTTGCGCCACCTCGAGCCGCTGTCGGCCGCCGATGCCCGGCGCCTGCGGGCCTTCGGCGCCGAACACGGCGTGCAATGGTGGCTGCAGCCGCAGGGGCCCGAGACGGTGCACCGGCTGGACGAAGGCGGCCCCGAACTGGCGTACCGGCTGCCCGAGTTCGGCCTCACGATGCCGTTCAAGCCCACCGACTTCACCCAGGTCAACCCGCACATCAACCGGGTGCTGGTCGAGCGCGCGGTGCGCCTGCTGGCGCCGCGGCCTGACGAGCGCGTGATCGACTGGTTCTGCGGCCTGGGCAACTTCACGCTGCCGCTGGCGACCCGTGCGCGCGAAGTGCTGGGCATCGAGGGCAGCGCGACGCTCGTGGCGCGCGCGGGCGAGAACGCGCGCCGCAACGGGCTGCAGGGCCAGGCCCGCTTCGAGGCGCGCAACCTGTTCGAGATCGGTGCCGACGACCTGCGGGTCCTCGGTGCCGCGGCGCGCTGGCTGGTCGACCCGCCGCGCGAAGGCGCGTTCGCGCTGGCCAAGGCGCTGGCCGAGCTGCAGCAGGCCGGCGCCGCCGAAGGGCTGGCGCCGCAGCGCATCGTCTACGTCAGCTGCAACCCGGCCACGCTGGCGCGCGATGCCGGGCTGCTGGTGCACCAGGCCGGCTACCGATGCGTGCTGGCCGGGGTGGTGAACATGTTCCCGCACACCGCGCACGTGGAGTCGATCGCGGTTTTCGACCGCGCATAGAAAACGGGGCCCGAGGGCCCCGTTGGCGGTCGCGGGTGGGGAAGATTCAGCGGCGGTCGCCGCCGAAGATGCCCAGCAGCGCCAGCAGGTTGACGAACACGTTGTACAGGCTGAGGTAGACGCCCATCGTGGCGCTGATGTAGTTGGTCTCCTCGCCGGTCTGCACGCGCTTCAGGTCGTGCAGGATGAAGGCCGAGAAGATGCCGATGGCGATGACGCTCAGCGTGATCATCAGCGTGCTGCTCTGGATGAAGAAGTTGGCGATGCTGGCCACGATGAGCAGGATGACCCCGATGAACAGGAACTTGCCCATCGAGCTGAGGTCGCGCTTGATCACGCTCGTCAAGCTGGCCATGCCGAAGAAGATGGCGCCGGTGCCGGCGAAGGCGGTCATGATCAGGCTGCCGCCGTTCTTGAATCCCAGCACGGTGTCGATCATGCGCGCCAGCATCAGGCCCATGAAGAAGGTGAAGCCGAGCAGCACCGGCACCCCGGCGGCCGAGTTCTTGGTCTTCTCGACCGCGAACATCAGGCCATAAGCGCCCACCAGAAAGACGATCATGCTGATGCCGGGCGACATCAGGTGGGCCAGGCCGGTGGCGACGCCGACCCAGGCGCCCAGCACCGTGGGCACCATCGACAGCGCGAGCAGCCAATAGGTATTGCGCAGGACCCGGTTGCGCTGGGCCGTCAGGGCGTCGCCGCCCGACAGGCCGGGGAAATTCTGCACTTGCTGGTTCATGGTTCCTCCTGGGAAACGTCGTTGCGCCTGTTGGAGCGTGCCCGGCCATTGTAGGTTCCGCGATCCGGCGTCGGCGCGCGCCGGCTGGGTTATCGTGCCGGCCATGAAGACCAGATCGTTTCTTACCGGGCAGGACGTGCGCGCCATCGCGCAGGCGGCGGAGGCCGAGGCCGCCGCCCACGGCTGGGCGGTGACGGTGGCCGTCGTCGACGACGGCGGCCACCTGCTCTGGCTGCAGCGGCTGGACGGGGCGGCGCCGATCTCGGCCCAGATCGCCCCGGCCAAGGCCCGCACGGCCGCACTCGGCCGGCGCGAGAGCAAGGGTTATGAGGACGTCATCAACCAGGGCCGCACCGCGTTCCTGAGCGCGCCGCTGGAGGGCATGCTCGAGGGCGGCCTGCCCATCGTCGTGGACGGGCACTGTGTCGGAGCCGTGGGTGTGAGCGGGGTCAAGTCGAGCGAGGATGCCCAGATCGCCCGCGCCGGCATCGCCGCGCTGGGCGTCTGACGCCGGCGCAGCGATCGCCGTCCGCTACAATCCGGCGGTTTACCCGTCAACAGCCGCACCCAGCGAAACTCCGCCTTCGGTTTCCCCCCGGACCCGCCCCAGCCTCGGCCGCGTGACGAACGCACAACCCGGGCCCAAGGTGGCGCTGGGTGCGCGCGAACCCCGGAGTCATACTTGCTGCCTGCTCTGCCCCCCGCGCTGCTCGCCCTCGCAGACGGCACCTGCTTCCTCGGCATCTCGGTCGGCGCGCCGGGCCACACGCTGGGCGAGGTGGTGTTCAACACCGCGCTCACCGGCTACCAGGAGATCCTGACCGACCCGAGCTACTGCCGGCAGATCGTCACCCTGACGTACCCGCACATCGGCAACACCGGCGTCAACGACGAAGACGCCGAGGGCGGGCGCATCCATGCCGCCGGGCTGATCGTCAAGGACATGGCCTTGCGCGTGTCCAGCTTCCGTGCCCGGCGCAGCCTGCCCGAGTTCCTGGCGGCCGAAGGCGTGGTGGCCATCGCCGACATCGACACCCGGCGCCTGACGCGTCTGCTGCGCAGCGGCGGCGCGCAGAACGGCTGCATCACGGCCTTCGCCAGCGGCCACACCGTCACGCCCGCGGACATGGCGCAGGCGGTGCACCGCGCGCGCGCCGCGCCGTCGATGGCCGGGCAGGATCTGGCGCGCGTGGTCTCCACCGCGGCGCCCTATGCGTGGAGCGATACCGAATGGCGGCTCGGCCGCGGCTTCGGTACGCTGGCCGACGCCAGGCATCATGTGGTGGCCTACGACTTCGGCATCAAGCGCAACATCCTGCGCATGCTGGCCGGCCGCGGCTGCCGCGTCACCGTGGTGCCGGCGCAGACGCCGGCCGCCGCGGTGCTGGCCCTGCAGCCTGACGGCGTGTTCCTGTCCAACGGCCCGGGTGACCCCGAACCCTGCGACTACGCCATTGCAGCCGCGCGCGAGCTGATCGACCGCGGTCTGCCCACCTTCGGCATCTGCCTGGGCCACCAGATCCTGGCGCTGGCCTCGGGGGCCCGGACCTTCAAGATGAAGTTCGGCCACCACGGCGCGAACCACCCGGTGAAGGATCTCGACACCGGCCGCGTGGCGATCACGAGCCAGAACCACGGCTTCGCGGTCGACGACCGGACATTGCCGGCGAACCTGCGACCCACGCACGTGAGCCTGTTCGACGGCACGCTGCAAGGGCTGGCGCGCATCGACCGGCCCGCGTTCTGCTTCCAGGGCCATCCCGAGGCGAGTCCGGGTCCGCACGACATCGGCCCCCTGTTCGATCGCTTCGTGGCCCTGATGGAGCAGCGGCCTTGAAGCCCCCAGCCCACATTCGTTCGCGGCGCACCGTGGGGGCGCCGCTCCCCCTCGGGGCGGCCCGGCGGGAGACCTGACATGCCCAAGCGCACCGACCTCCACTCGATCCTGATCATCGGCGCCGGCCCGATCGTCATCGGCCAGGCCTGCGAGTTCGACTACTCCGGCGCCCAGGCCTGCAAGGCCCTGCGCGAAGAGGGCTACCGCGTCATCCTCGTCAACAGCAACCCGGCGACGATCATGACCGACCCCGGCATGGCCGACGCCACCTACATCGAGCCCATCACCTGGCAGGTGGTCGAGAAGATCATCGCCAAGGAGCGCCCCGACGCGATCCTGCCGACCATGGGTGGCCAGACGGCACTGAACTGCGCGCTCGACCTGCACCGCCACGGCGTGCTCGCGAAGTACGGCGTCGAGATGATCGGCGCCAACGAGCAGGCGATCGAGAAGGCCGAGGACCGGATGAAGTTCAAGGACGCGATGACGTCCATCGGCCTGGACTCGGCCAAGAGCGGCATCGCGCACAGCATGGACGAGGCGCTGGCGGTGCAGAAGCGCATCCAGGCCGAGATCGGCGGCACCGGCTTCCCGATGGTGATCCGGCCCAGCTTCACGATGGGCGGCACCGGTGGCGGCATCGCCTACAACCCGGAGGAGTTCGAGGAGATCTGCAGGCGCGGCCTGGACCTCTCGCCGACCAAGGAGCTGCTGATCGAGGAGAGCCTGATCGGCTGGAAGGAATTCGAGATGGAGGTCGTCCGCGACCATGCGGACAACTGCATCATCGTCTGCAGCATCGAGAACCTCGACCCGATGGGCATCCACACGGGTGACAGCATCACCGTGGCCCCGGCGCAGACGCTCACCGACAAGGAGTACCAGGTGATGCGCAACGCCAGCATCGCCATCCTGCGCGAGATCGGCGTCGACACCGGCGGCAGCAACGTGCAGTTCGCGGTGAACCCGAGGAACGGCCGGCTGATCGTGATCGAGATGAACCCGCGCGTCAGCCGCTCCTCGGCGCTGGCGTCCAAGGCCACCGGGTTCCCCATCGCCAAGGTCGCGGCCAAGCTGGCGGTGGGCTACACGCTGGACGAGCTGCGCAACGACATCACGGGCGGCGCAACGCCGGCCAGCTTCGAGCCCAGCATCGACTACGTGGTGACGAAGATCCCGCGCTTCGCGTTCGAGAAGTTCCCGGCCGCCGACCCGCACCTGACCACGCAGATGAAGAGCGTGGGTGAGGTGATGGCCATCGGACGCACCTTCCAGGAGAGCTTCCAGAAGGCGCTGCGCGGGCTGGAGACCGGCATCAGCGGCCTGGACGAGCGCAGCGCCGACCGCGACGAGATCATCGACGAGATCGGCAACGCCGGGCCCGAGCGCATCCTGTTCGTGGCCGACGCCTTCCGGGTCGGCATGAGCCTGGACGAGGTGTTCGAGGAGACCGCCATCGACCCCTGGTTCCTGGCCCAGCTCCAGCAGCTGGTCATGATCGAACGGCAGCTCGACGGGCGCGACGTGGTCGGCCTGTCGGAGGCCGAATGGCGTTTCCTGAAGAAGAAGGGCTTCTCGGACAAGCGCCTGGCCAAGCTGCTGGCCACGCACCAGCATGCGGTGCGCGCGCGCCGCCACGCCCTGGGCGTGCGGCCGGTCTACAAGCGGGTGGACACCTGTGCGGCTGAATTCGCCACCCAGACCGCCTACCTGTACTCCTGCTACGAGAACGCCGACGGCGAATGCGAGGCCGCGCCGACCGCGCGCCGCAAGATCATGGTGCTGGGCGGCGGACCGAACCGCATCGGGCAGGGCATCGAGTTCGACTACTGCTGCGTCCACGCGGCCCTCGCGATGCGCGAGGACGGCTACGAGACCCTGATGGTCAATTGCAACCCCGAGACCGTCTCGACCGACTACGACACCAGCGACCGCCTGTACTTCGAGCCGGTGACGCTGGAGGACGTGCTGGAGATCGTCGCCAAGGAGCAGCCGCTGGGCGTGATCGTGCAGTACGGGGGCCAGACGCCGCTGAAGCTCGCGCTCGACCTCGAGCGCGCCGGCGTGCCCATCATCGGCACCAGCCCGGATTCGATCGACATCGCCGAAGACCGCGAGCGCTTCCAGCAGCTGCTGCACCAGCTCGGCCTGAGGCAGCCGCCCAACCGCACCGCCCGGACCGAAGAGCAGGCGCTGCTGCTGGCGCAGGAGATCGGCTACCCGCTGGTGGTGCGCCCGAGCTACGTGCTGGGCGGCCGCGCGATGGAGATCGTGCACGGCGACAAGGACCTCGAGCGCTACATGCGCGAGGCCGTCAAGGTGAGCGAGAAGAGCCCGGTGCTGCTGGACCGCTTTCTCGACGACGCGATCGAGGTCGACGTCGACTGCATCGCCGACGCCACCGGCGCGGTGATGATCGGCGGCATCATGGAACACGTCGAGGCTGCGGGCATCCACAGCGGCGACTCGGCCTGCTCGCTGCCGCCGTACTCGCTGAGCCCCGCCTTGCAAGACGAGATGCGCCGCCAGGCCGCGGCGATGGCCCGGGCGCTGAAGGTCGTGGGCCTGATGAACACCCAGTTCGCGATCCAGGGCGAGGGCGACGAGGCCGTGGTCTACGTGCTGGAGGTCAACCCGCGCGCCAGCCGCACCGTGCCCTACGTGAGCAAGGCCACCGGCCAGCCGCTGGCCAAGATCGCGGCACGCTGCATGGCCGGGCAGTCGCTCGCTTCGCAGAAGGACGCCCGCGGGCGGCCGCCGGCCGAGGTCGTCCCGCCGTACTTCAGCATCAAGGAGGCGGTGTTCCCGTTCAACAAGTTCCCCGGCGTCGACCCGATCCTGGGCCCCGAGATGCGCAGCACCGGCGAGGTGATGGGCGTGGGCAAGACCTTCGGCGAGGCGATGCTGAAGAGCCAGCTGGGCGCCGGCTCGCGCCTGCCCGACAAGGGCACCGTCGTCATCACGGTGAAGCAAGGCGACAAGGCACGCGCGGTCAAGGTGGCCGGCGATCTGGTCGACCTCGGCTTCCAGGTCGTGGCGACCCGGGGCACGGCGGCCGCCATCGCCCAGGCCGGCATCGCCGTGCGCGTGGTCAACAAGGTCAAGGACGGCCGGCCGCACATCGCCGACATGGTCAAGGGCGGCGAGATCCAGCTCGTCTACACCACCGTCGACGAGACGCGCACGGCGATCGCCGACTCGCGCTACATCCGCACCGCCGCGCTGGCTCACCGCGTCACCTACTACACGACCATGGCCGGCGCCGAAGCCGCCACCGAAGCTCTGAAGCACGACGACGACCTGAGCGTGGTCTCGCTGCAGGAACTGCACGCCGAACTGCACTAAACTGAGGTTCCGTCGTCCGCCGCAGGCCGCCCGTCCCGGGCCCTGCGGCGGATTCACTTTCCCCACGCGGTTCTCCGCCGCCCACGACTGCCCTGCCATGGCCACCATCCCCCTGACCCGCCGCGGCGCCGATCTGCTCAAAGCCGAACTCCAGCGCCTGAAGTCGGTGGAGCGGCACGCCGTGATCCAGGCCATCTCCGAGGCGCGCGCGCAGGGCGACCTGTCCGAGAACGCCGAGTACGAGGCGGCCAAGGACAAGCAGGGCTTCATCGAGGGGCGCATCAAGGAGCTCGAGTCCAAGCTGGCCGCGGCCCAGGTCATCGACCCCGGCGCCATCGATGCCGGCGGCAAGGTGGTGTTCGGCTCCACGGTCGACCTCGAGGACGAAGCGGCCGGCACCAAGGCCACCTACCAGATCGTCGGCGACGACGAGGCCGACCTCAAGCTCGGCCTGATCTCGATCAGCAGCCCGATCGCCCGCGCGCTGATCGGCAAGGAGGCCGGCGACGTGGCCGAGGTGCAGGCCCCCGGCGGCCTGCGGCGCTGGGAGATCGTGGACGTGCGCTACACCTGATGGCGGCCGCTCTGGAACGCGTACGCCGGCTGTTGCCGGGGCTGTGGGCCGGCTGGCAGCTGTGCGTGGCACTGCTGGCCACCTCGTCGGTGTTCGCGGTGCTGCCGCGCGAGGGTGCGGCACCGGTGGTCGCGCGGATGCTGGCGCAGGAGGCCTACACCAGCCTGGCACTGGGCATCGTGCTGCTGGTGCTCGAGCGGCTGGCCGCGCGGCGCGCCGCGATGTCCGGGCAGGGCAGCCAGTTCAGCACCGGCATGGTGCTGGCGCTGGGCACGCTGCTGTGTACCGTGCTCGGCTACTTCGTCATCGAACCCCTGATGGCGGCCGCGCGCGCCGGCCAGGGCACCTGGTCCTTCGGCCAGCTGCACGCCGCAAGCGCGGCGTTCTTCCTGGTCAAGCTGGCTCTGATCGGGGCGCTGGCCTGGCGCGCGCTGGGCCGCGCGGTTGCGCGCGTCACTGCGCCTGCGCCTTCTTCTTCACGCTGATCAGGCGCCGCTTGACGCGTTTGATCTGGCCCCCGTGCGTCACCCGCTCGTTGCCGAAGACCTTGACCTTCTTCACCGTGGCGCGGTGGTTGCCGCTCTTGGAGAAGCTGACGATCTTGACCGTGCGTGGGCCGGGCTGGCGATCCTCGCGTTCGACCTTCTCCTTCGGCGGCATCGGCCGCCACAGCACCAGCAGCTTGCCGATGTGCTGGATCGGCGCGGCTCCCAGCCCGTCGGCCAGGGTCGCCAGCATCGCCTCGCGCGCCGCGCGGTCATCGCAGAACACGCGCACCTTGACCAGGCCGTGGGCCTTGAGCGCAGCGTCGATCTCCCGGGACACCGCCGGCGTCAGGCCGTCGCTGCCGATCATCACCACGGGGTCCAGGTGATGGGCTTCGGATCGGTGTTCCTTGCGCTGGGCGGGGGTGAGCTGGATCGCGGTCATGCCCCTATTATCGGCCGCGCATGAAGATCGCCAGCAAAAGCAAGAAGATCAACAAGGCGTGGCTCAACGACCATGTCAACGATCCCTACGTGAAAATGGCGCAGCGGGACGGCTATCGGGCCCGTGCCGCCTACAAGCTCAAGGAGATCGACGAGGCGCTCAAGCTGCTCAAGCCAGGCCAGGTGGTGGTGGATCTGGGGGCCGCCCCCGGCGCCTGGAGCCAGTACCTGCGGCGCAAGTTCGCGCCCGCCGGCGCGGCGGTGGGCGAGCTCAACGGCACCATCGTGGCACTCGACCTGCTGGATTTCGAGCCGATCGAGGGCGTCACCTTCCTGCAGGGCGATTTCCGCGAGGAATCGGTGGCCCGGTCGCTGGTGGCGGCCTTGGGCGGGCGGCCGGTGGACGTGGTGGTGTCGGACCTGGCACCGAACCTGTCGGGCATCGAGTCGTCGGATGCGGCGCGCGTGGCGCACCTGGTCGAGCTGGCGGTCGAGTTCGCGCAGGCGCACCTGCGGCCCGAGGGCGCGCTGGTCTGCAAGACCTTCCACGGCAGCGGCTACAGCCAGCTCGTCAAGCTCTTCAAGGACAGCTTCCGGGTCGTCAAGCCGATCAAGCCCAAGGCCTCGCGTGACAAGTCGGCAGAGACCTTTCTGGTCGGGCTGGGTTTGAAGCCGCGTTAGTCTTTGGCAGATGGAGGGGCCATGCCCTCGGGCGTCCGGCTTGACGGCCGTAGAATCGACCCCATGTGCCGGGGGCGGCGGCGTGGTCGGACGCCGCGCCGAGTCGCCGTACTGGAACAAGGAGCCCGGGTGAACAATCAATGGTTTTCCAAGGTCGCTGTCTGGCTGGTGATCGCACTGGTGCTGTTCACCGTGTTCAAGCAGTTCGACCGCGGCACCACCACCGGCAGCCAGATCGCGTATTCGGATTTCCTCGATGAGGTGCACGCCAAGCACGTGGCCTCGGTCACGTTGCAGGACGGCCCGAACGGCGGTACCGAGATCACGGCCGTCACCACCGACGGCAAGCGGCTGCACACCACCGGCACGTACCTCGACCGCGGGCTGATCGGCGATCTCATCAACTACGGCGTCAAGTTCGACGTCAAGCCGCGCGACGAACCCAGCCTGCTGATGAGCATCCTCGTCAGCTGGGGGCCGATGCTGCTGCTGATCGGCGTCTGGATCTACTTCATGCGCCAGATGCAGGGCGGCGGCAAGGGCGGCGCCTTCAGCTTCGGCAAGAGCAAGGCGCGCATGCTCGACGAGGCCAACAACAGCACCACCTTTGCCGACGTCGCGGGTTGCGACGAGGCCAAGGAAGAGGTGAAGGAACTCGTCGACTTCCTGAAGGACCCGCAGAAGTTCCAGAAGCTCGGCGGCCGCATCCCGCGCGGCGTGCTGCTGGTGGGCCCCCCCGGCACCGGCAAGACGCTGCTGGCCAAGGCCATCGCCGGCGAGGCCAAGGTGCCGTTCTTCAGCATCAGCGGTTCCGATTTCGTCGAGATGTTCGTCGGCGTCGGCGCCGCGCGCGTGCGCGACATGTTCGAGCAGGCCAAGAAGAGCGCGCCCTGCATCATCTTCATCGACGAGATCGACGCGGTGGGCCGCCACCGCGGCGCCGGCCTGGGCGGCGGCAACGACGAGCGCGAGCAGACGCTGAACCAGATGCTGGTCGAGATGGACGGCTTCGAGACCAACCTGGGCGTCATCGTGATGGCCGCCACCAACCGGCCCGACATCCTCGACCCCGCGCTGCTGCGCCCCGGTCGCTTCGACCGCCAGGTCTACGTGACGCTGCCCGACGTGCGAGGCCGCGAGCAGATCCTCAACGTGCACATGCGCAAGGTGCCCGTGGGCCAGGACATCCGGGCCGACATCCTGGCGCGCGGCACGCCGGGCTTCAGCGGTGCCGATCTCGCCAACCTGGTCAACGAGGCGGCGCTGTTCGCCGCGCGGCGCAACGGTCGCGTGGTCGAGATGGTCGACTTCGAGAAGGCCAAGGACAAGATCATGATGGGCCCCGAGCGGAAGTCCATGGTCATGCCCGAGGAAGAACGCAAGAACACCGCGTACCACGAGGCCGGCCACGCCCTCGTCGCGCGGCTCATGCCGAAGACCGATCCGGTGCACAAGGTGACCGTCATCCCGCGCGGCCGTGCGCTCGGCGTCACCATGCAGCTGCCCGAGGGCGACCGCTACAGCATGGACAAGGAGCGCATGCTGTCCACCATCAGCGTGCTCTTCGGCGGCCGCATCGCCGAAGAAGTGTTCATGAACCAGATGACCACCGGCGCCTCCAACGACTTCGAGCGCGCCACCTCGATCGCCCGCGACATGGTCACGCGCTACGGCATGACCGACGAGCTCGGGCCCATGGTCTATGCCGAGAACGAGGGCGAGGTGTTCCTGGGCCGCAGCGTCACCAAGACCACCACCATGTCCGAGGAGACGATGCGCAAGGTCGACATCCAGATCCGCAAGATCATCGACGAGCAGTACGGCATCGCGCGTCGCCTCATCGAAGAGAACAAGGACAAGATGCATGCGATGGCGACGGCGCTGCTCGAGTGGGAAACCATCGACGCCGAACAGATCGACGACATCATGGCGGGCAAGCCGCCGCGCCTGCCCAAGGACTGGACGCCCGCCTCGACCAAGCCGCCAGGCGGCCCGCCGGCGCCGCTGGGCACCGACAGCGCGCCGGCTGCGGCCTGACGCCACCACCCGGCTACGGCGGGTCGGTGCCAGGCCGAACCACGGCGCCTGCCGGGCCCGCAGCCCGTGCTGCCACCGACGGGGCTGAGGCCCCGTCAGCTTTGAAGGCGCCGCCACCCATCCCGATGCACTGGCATACCGCCCGCTTCAGCATCGACCTCGCCCGACCGCGGGTGATGGGCATCGTCAACGTCACGCCCGATTCCTTCTCCGACGGTGGCCGTCACGCCAACGTGAGCGCCGCGCTGGCGCACTGCGAGCGACTGGTGGCCGAAGGGGCCGACCTGCTCGACATCGGCGGCGAGTCCACCCGCCCCGGCGCCGCGCCTCCGGGCGCCGAGGCCGAGCAGGCGCGCGTGCTGCCGGTCCTGCGCGAGGCTCTGCGACTGGGCGTGCCAGTCTCGGTGGATACCAGCGAGCCCGCGCTGATGGTGCGGGCCCTGGACCTGGGGGTCGACATCGTGAACGACGTGCGCGCCTTGCGCCGCCCGGGCGCACTGGCGGCCGTGGCGGCGCACCCGCAGGCCGGCCTGTGTCTGATGCACAGCCGCGGCGAGCCCGGCACGATGCAGCAACAGGCGCAGTACGGCGACGTGGTGCGCGAAGTGGGCGATTATCTGCGCGATGCCGCGCAGGCGGCCGAATCCGCCGGCATCGCGCGTGAACGCATCGTGCTCGACCCGGGCATCGGCTTTGCCAAGACGGCCCACCACAACCTCACGCTGCTCCAGCGCCAGGCGGAACTGGTGGCCCTGGGCTGGCCGCTGCTGGTAGGCTGGTCGCGCAAGGGCACGCTGGGGCTGGTCACCGGTCGCGCGGTGGGCGAGCGCCTGGCGGCCAGCGTGGCGGCGGCGCTGGTGGCGCTGCAGCGCGGGGCCCGGGTGGTGCGCGTGCACGACGTGGCGGCCACGGTCGACGCGATCAAGGTCTGGCGTGCAGCCGAGCACGGCGACGTCGTGCCGGCTTGACGACAGCCGCCGGCGGACGGCGACAATCCGGCGCTGGGAGAACCCGCGCATGAGCAGAACCTATTTCGGCACCGACGGCATCCGTGGCACCGTCGGTCAGGACCCGATCACGCCCGATTTCATGCTCCGCCTGGGTCATGCGGTGGGGCACGTCCTGCGCCGAGCCACGCCGCGGCCTTCGGTGCTGATCGGCAAGGACACGCGGATCTCGGGCTACATGCTCGAGTCCTCGCTCGAGGCCGGATTCGCCTCGGCCGGCGTCGACGTGCTGCTCAGCGGTCCGCTGCCCACGCCGGGCGTGGCCTACCTCACGCGGGCGCTGCGGCTGGACCTGGGCGTGGTCATCAGTGCCTCGCACAACCCGTTTGCCGACAACGGCGTCAAGTTCTTCTCCGCGCGCGGCGAGAAGCTGCCCGACGAGTGGGAGCTGGCGGTCGAGGCGGCGCTGCGCGAGACGCCGCGCTGGGTCGACTCGGCGGCCCTGGGCAAGGCGCGGCGCCTCGACGACGCCGGCGGCCGCTACATCGAGTTCTGCAAGAGCACGGTGCCGCACACCTTGTCGCTGCGCGGCATCAGGATCGTGGTCGACGCGGCGCACGGCGCGGCGTACCACGTGGCACCCGACGTGTTCCACGAGCTGGGGGCCACCGTGCACACCATCGGCTGCCAGCCCGACGGCCTGAACATCAACGCCGGTGTCGGGGCCACCGCGCCGCAGGCGCTGGTGCGGGCGGTGGCCGAGCACGGCGCCGACTACGGCATCGCGCTGGACGGCGACGCCGACCGGCTGCAGATGGTCGACGCCCAGGGCCGGCTGTACAACGGCGACGAGCTGCTCTACGTGATGGCCGCCGATCGCCTGGCGCAAGCGCGTCCGCTGGCTGGCGTGGTGGGCACGCTGATGACCAACATCGGCGTCGAGCACGCGCTGCAACGACTGGGCCTGGACCTGGTGCGGGCCCGCGTGGGCGACCGCTACGTGCTCGAAGAGCTGGCGGCGCGCGGCTGGCCGCTGGGCGGGGAAGGCTCGGGCCACCTGCTGGCGCTGGACCGCCACACCACGGGCGATGGCATCGTCAGTGCGCTGCAGATCCTGCAGGCCGTCAGGCGCAGCGGCGGCAGCCTGGCCGGGCTGCTCGAAGGCGTGGCGCTGTACCCGCAGACGCTCATCAACGTGCGGCTGCCCGAAGGCAGCGACTGGACGCGCAGCGGCGCGCTGGCCGACGCGCGCGTGGCGGCCGAACGTGAACTGTCGGGCCAGGGCCGGGTGCTGATCCGCGCCTCGGGCACCGAGCCCGTGCTGCGCGTGATGGTCGAGGCGCGCGACGGCGGCCTGGGCCGGCGCGTGGCCGAGCGTCTGGCCGCGGCGGCCGTGGCCTGAGCGCCGGCCGCTTGCGGGCTTGACGCAGGCGGCCGGGATACAGTGGATGTTGCGGCCGGTCAACGGCTGCAGGAGAACTTGCATGGGCGACAAGCACCTCTCGGCGCAGTTCGACGCCGAACTCAGCAGCATCTCGACCCGTGTGCTCGAGATGGGCGGGCTGGTCGAGTCCCAGGTCGTGCGCGCGGTGGAGTCGCTGACGCAACTCGATGCCCCGATCGCGCGCCAGGTGCTGGCGCAGGAAGAGCGTGTCAATCAGATGGAAGTCGAGATCGATCGCGATCTGTCGGCCATCATCGCGCTGCGCCAGCCGACCGCACGGGATCTGCGGCTGCTGATCGCCATCAGCAAGGCGATCGCCAACCTCGAGCGGGTGGGCGACGAGGCCGCCCGCATCGCCCGCACCGCCGAGCGCCTGATCGGCTGCGGCGTTTCGTCGCGCCTGCGCCTGCCGTTGGCCGACCTCGGCTTCGAGGCCGATCTCGCGATCGCGCAGCTGCGCAAGGCGCTGGACGCCTTCGCCCGGCTGGACACGGCACAGGCACTCGAAGTGCTCAAGCAGGACGATCAGATCGACCAGGAATTCGACGGCCTGCTGCGCAAGCTAATCACCTACATGATGGAAGACCCGCGCACCATCTCGGCCAGCATCGACCTGGTGTTCGTGGCCAAGGCGATCGAGCGCGTGGGTGACCACGCCAAGAATCTCGCCGAGGCCATCATCTATGTCGTCAAGGGCACCGACGTGCGGCACGCCACGGTGGCCGAGGTCGAGAACGCCATCCGCTGAGCGATGCGGTGCACCTTGCGAAGGTGGTGCGCAACAGCGCGCCGCCGCGGGCGGTAGCCCGTGGCCTGGTGGCTGACGCGCACGCTGGCCGCGCTGCTGGCGGTGGTGGGCGGTGCGCTCGTGGGCGCGTTGCTGGGCCGGCTGGCCGGCCACGTCGTGGCAGGACTGGCGCTGGGCGGCCTGCTCAGCAGCCTGGCGCTGCTGCTGCGCGACGCCTGGCGCGGCCAGGCGCTGATGGACTGGCTGCGCGGACCGCTCACCGCGCCCGCGCCTGCGGATGCCGGCTTCTGGGGTGAACTGGGCTACCGCATCGAGCGCGCGCTGCACCTGCGCGAGCAGGGCACGCGCGACCAGCGCGATCAACTGGCGCAATTTCTCTCGGCCATCGAGGCCTCGCCGAACGGCGTGCTGCTGCTCGATGGCGCCGACCAGATCGACTGGTGCAACTCGGTCGCCGCCGAGCACTTCGGGCTCGACCCGCAACGCGACCTGCGCCAGCGTGTGACCAACCTCGTGCGCATGCCGGCCTTCGTGGCCTACTTGCAGGGCGGGCAGTTCGAGGAGGGCGTGAGCTTCAGCGGGCCGCTCGGGCGCACCATGCTGTCGGTGCTGGTGCGGCCCTACGGCGATGGCCAGAAGCTGGTGCTGTCGCAGGACATCACCGAGCGCGAGCGGGCCGATGCCATGCGGCGCGACTTCGTGGCCAACGTCTCGCACGAGATCCGCACGCCGCTCACGGTACTGGCGGGCTTTGTCGAGACGCTGGTGCGGCTGCCCCTGTCCGAGCCCGAGCGCCAGCGCGTGCTGGTGCTGATGCAGCAGCAGGCCGACCGCATGCAGGCCCTGGTGGCCGACCTGCTGACGCTGGCCCGCATCGAGGGCAGCCCGCGTCCCGCGGTCGATCGCTGGGTGGCCCTGCCCGAACTGCTGCAGCAGGTGGGTGCCGAGGCGAGGGCCCTCTCGGCGGGCCGCCACGCGATCGAGATCGAGGGCGGCGACGACGTCGAGATCGGCGGCAGCCAGGCCGAGTTGCACAGCGCGGTGGCCAACCTGCTCAACAACGCCGTGCGCTACACGCCCGAGGGTGGCCGCATCGCGCTGCGCTGGCGCTGGCGACCCGAGGGCGGCGGCGAGATCGCCGTCAGCGACAGCGGCATCGGCATCGCGCGCGAGCACCTGCCGCGCCTGACCGAGCGCTTCTACCGTGTCGACGGCAGCCGCTCGCGCGACACCGGCGGCACCGGCCTGGGGCTGTCCATCGTCAAGCACGTGGCACAGCGCCACGGCGGTGAGATCGAGATCCAGAGCGAGCCCGGCAAAGGCTCCACGTTCCGTCTGGCGCTGCCGGCGCTGCGGCTGCGCCGCCGCCAGCCTGCGGGCCCGGGCACGGTCACGACCGCGGTCGATCCCGGCTGACACGCGCCGCCTGGCGCGGCCGGCTCACCACGCCGCCCGCACCAGATGCGTCACCACGGCCTCGGCCAGCGCGAGGCAAGCCGTCAGCCCCGGCGACTCGATGCCGAACAGGTTCACCAGCCCCGGCACGCCGTGCACGCCTTCATGCTGCAGCACGAAGTCGGCGGCGGGTCGGCCCGGGCCCTCGAGCTTGGGCCGGATGCCGGTGAACCCGGGCCGCAGCGCCTCGTCGCGCAGCGCCGGGAAGTAGCGCCGGATGGCGGCGGCGAACCGCGGTCGCTGGCTGTCGTCGAAGCCGTAGTCGATGCTGTCGCGCCAGCGCACGTCGGGGCCGAAGCGCACCTGGCCCCCGAGGTCGAGCGTCACGTGCACGCCCAGCCCGCCGGGTTCGGCCACCGGGTAGACGAGGTGCCGGAACGGGTTGCGCCCCGCCAGGCCGTAGTAGTGGCCGATCGCGAAGTGGGCACGCGGCACGCAGTCCGGCGGCAGCCCGTCGATGCGTGCGGCCAGGGCCGGCGCCAGCAGGCCCGCGCTGTTGACCACCGCGCGCGCGGCCACCTGCGTGCGCTCGGCATCGTCCAGTTCCAGCTGCAGGCCGCCCGGCCGCACCTCGCCGCGCCGCACCGCCGTGCCGGGCACGAACTGGCCTCCTGCGCGCTCGAAGTCGGCCAGCAGGGCCTGCATGAAGGCGTGGCTGTCGATGATGCCGGTGCTGGGCGACCACAGCGCCATCGTGCCGCGCACCGCGGGCTCGAGCTGCGCCAGGCGCGCCGCGCCCAGCGGCTCGAGATCGTGCACGCCGTTGTCCCGCGCGGACTTCAGGTAGCCGTGCAGCGCCGGCTCGTCGCCGGGCTCGGTGGCCACGATGAGCTTGCCGATGGCCCGGTGCGGCACGCCGTGGCGGCGGCAGTACTCGTACAGCAGCGCCTTGCCGCGTACGCACCAACGCGCCTTGAGCGAGCCGGCCGGGTAGTAGATGCCGGCGTGGATGACCTCGGAGTTGCGTGCACTGGTCTCGGTGCCGAACGCCCGGGCCCGCTCCAGCAGCCAGACTTCGCGGCCGGCCTGCTGCAGCGCCCGCGCCACGGCCAGGCCCACCACGCCGGCACCCACCACCACGGTGTCGACAGCCTCGGTCATGGCAGGGGCCCCATCGCGTCTCGACGGTTCGGCTACCGCGGGCCCGGGGGTGCAGCCGCCCGGCGGAAGAGCGTGGTCTCGTCGTCGCGGTCGGTCGGCCGCGTGACGGTGCCCAGCAGCTGCCAGCCCGGCGGCGCCGGCCGCGGATGTCCGCGGGCGGTCAGCAGCAGCACGGGGCAGGGGCCGGCCGCGGCCGCTGCGCGCGCGTCCACGGTCCTGTGGCCGACGGCCTCGAGGGCGGCCACTTCCGGGGTCGCCAGGCCGGGCGCTGCGATGCAGGCACCGGGCGGCAGCAGCGCCGCGATGCGGTCGACCCAGGGTCGCGGACTGCGCGCGTAGTTCAGCGCCGGCAGCAGCAGCGTCATCGCCAGCAGCCAGCACAGGGCCACGCCGCCGGCCGGCAGCACCAGGCTCTTCCACAGCGCCTCGCGGTGGCGGCCGGTACGCCAGCGCACCACGGCCACCCAGGCCCCGGTGCCCAGCAGGGCCAGCACCAGGGCCGGGGCCGAGAAGCGCGAGCTGTAGCCGGGCAGCAGCCGGGCGAGATTGGCCGCCGTGCCGGCCGGCACGCCGGTCTGCAGCGCGCAGTACAGCACCCAGAACACCAGCGCCCACAGGGTGAAGTAGCACATCGACAGCCAGTCGATGGCCGCGGCGGCGCTGCGCGACAGGGTGGGCAGCGCAAACGCGGCGAGCACGGCCAGTCCCGGCAGGCCAAGCATCAGCGCGCGGTCCGAGCCGGCCATGGCCACGTTGGCCATGAAGGCCACCACCACCGGCACCAGGGGCACCGCGAGATGCCGGTCGGCCAGCTGGTGGCGCCAGCGCCACAGCGTCCACAGGGCCAGCGGCCAGGACGGCCACAGGAACCACAGCCACAGGCGCACCAGGCGGCCCGCGCCGGCCAGGCTGAGGGCCTCGGTGCGCAGGTGCCAGGCACCCAGCGCCGCAGCCAGCAGTGCCGCGGCGAGCAGCGCCGCGGCGATCCACGGCTGCAGGGCCCGCGCGGGGGCGTAGTGCGAGCGCCGGCACACCAGCCAGGCGCCCGCACCGGCGGCCAGCGCCATGCTGGGCGCGCCGCTGCCGGCCAGCAGCGGCAGGGCGGCCAGCAGCGCCGCCCGCGCCTGTCGGTGGCGGAACGGCGCCGCCGCGAGCGCATAGAGCAGCAGGCTCATGGCCGCCAGCTGGGCCAGCTCGGGTGTGGTTTCGTGCCCGAGCTGCAGCAGCCCCAGCGTGGCCATCAGCGCCAGCAGCGCGCCGTCGGCAATGGCGCGGGCGTAGTTCAGCGGGTCGGCCTCGCCGCCGAACGCGAAGGGCAGGGGCTGGGCGGCGTCGGTGCGCGCCAGATGGAAGCTCGAATACCAGACCAGCGCGAACGTGAGGCCGAGCAGGATCACGAACGGGATGCGCGCCGCCACCGCCGGCTCCAGCCAGTGCGAGCCGGCCAGGATGAAGGCGGCGCCCAGCCAATGCGGCAGCAGGGCCGTGTCGGCGGGCACGCCGCCGAGCGTTGGCGCCCACCAGGCGGTGCGGCCGTCGGCGATGGCCGCCATCTGCGCGAACGCGGTCAGGTCCGCGTTGCGCCAGGGGTCGCGGCCCACCAGCCCGGGCAGCAGGTAGGCGGCACACAGCAGCAGCAGCGGCAGGCGCGGCAGGCGTCGCGCGCCGCGCACCGTGACCAGGGCCGGGTTGGGCGTGTTCACGCGGCACGGCGCAGGCGCGCCGCGGGCAACAAAAAGGCAGCCGAAGCTGCCTGGATGCCGAGCGCCAAGCCGGTCACTGCGGCAGGCCCGGGATCATGCGGGGCGGCCGCCTTACTTCTTCAGGCCCACGCGGGCGAACTTGTTGCGGAACTTCTCGACCCGGCCGCCCAGGTTGTCCACGCTCTTCTGCGTGCCGGTGTAGAACGGATGCGTCTCGCTCGTGGTCTCCAGCTTCATCAGCGGCAGTTCGCGGCCGTCCTCGAGCTTGATCGTGTCCTTGGTTTGCAGGCACGAGCGGGTGACGAACTTGAAGCCGTTGGACAGGTCCTGGAAACAGACCTCGCGGTAGCTGGGGTGGATGCCGTCTTTCATCGGGAGCCTCTGCGATCTGGGGTGGGAGCCACGCTGCCTTCCATGCCGGGCGGCGCACTTACCGTGGAGTGGGCGGAAAACCGCGGATTATAAGGGGCGGGCGCTCAGCCGCCGCGCCGCATCATGTCGAAGAAGTCGAGGTTGTTCTTGCTCTGCTTCATCTTCTCGAGGATGAACTCCATCGCCTCGATCTCGTCCATCGGATAGAGCAGTTTGCGCAGGATCCAGCTCTTCTGCAGGATCTCGGGCTTGAGCAGCAGCTCTTCGCGCCGGGTGCCGCTCTTGTTGATCAGGATCGAGGGGTAGACGCGCTTCTCGGCCATCCGGCGGTCGAGGTGGATCTCGCAGTTGCCGGTGCCCTTGAACTCTTCGTAGATGACCTCGTCCATCTTCGAGCCGGTGTCCACGAGCGCGGTGCCGATGATGGTCAGCGTGCCGCCTTCTTCGGTGTTGCGTGCGGCGCCGAAGAATCGCTTGGGGCGCTGCAGCGCGTTGGCATCGACGCCGCCGCTGAGCACCTTGCCCGACGACGGCAGCACGTTGTTGTAGGCGCGCGCCAGGCGCGTGATGCTGTCGAGCAGGATGACCACGTCCTTCTTCAGCTCGACCAGACGCTTGGCGCGCTCGATCACCATCTCGGCCACTTGCACGTGGCGGGCGGCCGGCTCGTCGAAGGTGCTGCTGATGACCTCGCCGCGCACGGTGCGCAGCATCTCGGTCACCTCTTCCGGCCGCTCGTCGACCAGCAGCACGATGAGGTGGATCTCGGGGTGGTTGGCCACCAGCGCATGCGCGATGTGCTGCATCATGACCGTCTTGCCGGTCTTGGGCTGCGCCACCAGCAGCGCGCGCTGGCCTTTGCCGATCGGCGCGATGAGGTCGATGATGCGGCTGGTGATGTTCTCTTCGGCCTTGACGTCGCGTTCGAGCCTGAACTGCTCCTTCGGGAACAGCGCCGTCAGGTTCTCGAACATGATCTTGTGCTTGCTCTCCTCGGGGGTGAGCCCGTTCACGCGGTCGACCTTGACCAGCGCGAAGTAGCGTTCGCCGTCCTTGGGCACCCTGACTTCGCCTTCGACCATGTCGCCGGTGTGCAGGTTGAAGCGGCGGATCTGGCTCGGCGACAGGTAGATGTCGTCGGTGCTGGCCATGTAGCTGGCCTCGATGCTGCGCAGGAAGCCGAAGCCATCGGGCAGCACTTCGAGCACGCCGTCGCCGAAGACCTGTTCGCCCGCCTTGGCGCGCTTCTTCATGATCGCGAACATCAGCTCCTGCTTGCGCAGGCGGGCGACGTTCTCGATTTCCAGCGCTTCGCCCATCGTGATGAGTTCGGCGATGGGCTGGGCCTTCAGTTCGGACAGATGCATGAGGGCACCCTCGGGGAGATGCGCCTGGGCTCACGCGCGACGCGGCGCGGGCCATGCGGCAGGGATCAGGTGGGTTGGCGCCGAACTCGCGCGCTCGACCTTCGGTGCTCGGCGCGGGTGGCCGGCGGGGTCGCGCGTGGTGGCGGGTCAGCCGAGAGACGCTCTTTGCGCCTCCCGGTGACGAAGATTATAGATGACCGTCGAGGAAAGCGGTCAGCTGGGCCTTGGACAGAGCGCCGACCTTGGTGGCCGCGAGTTCGCCGCCCTTGAACAGCATCAGCGTCGGGATGCCGCGGATGCCGAACTTGGCCGGCACTTCGCGGTTCTCGTCGACGTTCATCTTGGCGATCTGCAGCCGGCCGTCGTAGGTCTTGGAAACCTCGTCGAGGATGGGTGCGATCATCTTGCAGGGGCCGCACCACTCGGCCCAGTAGTCGACCAGCACCGGCTTGTCGGCCGCCAGCACGTCGGCGCCGAACGAATCGTCGGTGACGTGTTTGATCAGTTCGCTGCTCATGAGGAAAGGTCTCCGGGCACCCGGGCCGAAGGGGCCGACGAGGCACAATGATTTTGGCACAACGGCCCTCTGCGGGCCGGCCCGCGCCGCGCAGGGTCTCGATGGCATCGATAGAACGAATCTCGCTTCCCGCGGCCGGTGCGGACCTGTGGCCGACGCTGGCGGCCGAGGTGCAGGGCTGGCTGGCTGGGCATGGCCTGCCGGCCCAGGATGCGGTGCTGCTGCTGCCTTTCGCGGCGCTGCTGGCGCCGGCACGCGCGGCGCTGGCGCTGCAGGGCGGCTGGCAGCCGCGGGTCGAGACCGCGCTCACCCTGGCCGCGGCGCTGGCGCCGCCGGTGGCGGCAGTCGCGGGGGCCTGCTGCGGCGAGACCGTCGCCGACCGTCTGGGCGCCGCAACGCTGCTGCGAGGCCCGGCCTGGGCCGCGGCCTGGGAACGTACCGATCCGGCCGGCTTCGCGCGCATCGTCGCCGCCGTCGTCGAGGCCGCACAGGCCCTGCGCACGGGCGCTTTCGAGCGCGCGCCCGAACATCGCGCCGCCTACTGGGCCGAAGCGCGCGCGGGCAGCCTGCCGCTGACCGGGCCGGCCGCCACCGAAGGCGCGCTGCTGCGGCTCGCGCTGGAATGGGCCGCCGAGGCTCCGCCGCCGGCGACCGATCGCCTGTTTGCGCACCGGCCTGCGGCCTGGATCGCGCTGCGCCTGGGCGGCCCCGACGCCTTGGCCGAGGCCCTGCTCGGCCGGGCCGAGGTGCCCTCGCTGCAGTTGCTGGCCGACCCGCCCGACGACGCGCCGTTCGCCCCGGTAGCGCGGGCCGCAAGCGCTGCCCAGGCGGCCCAGGCGTCGCCTGCGGAGCGGCACGCGGCTGTCGCAGGCCCGCGGCTCGAGCGCCTGCTCTGCGACGATTTCGAGGCCGAGGCGCAGGCCGCGGCCTGCGCCGTGATCGATGCCCTCAACGCGGGTCGCACGCCCGTGGCGCTGGTGGCGCTGGACCGGGAGCTGCTGCGTCGCGTGCGCGCGCTGCTGGCGCGCGCGCAGGTGCCGGTGCTGGACGAGACTGGCTGGCGGCTCGACACCACGCGCGCGGCCGCCGACGTGCTTTCGCTGCTGCAGGCCGCCCGGCCGCAGGCCACGGCCGACTCGCGGCTGGATTGGCTGAAGACGCTGCCCGACGTGCCGGCCGCCGATCTGGACACCCTCGAAGCCCTGTGGCGCGGGCGCCGCCACCCGGGCCGCCGCGACCGCGCCGATGCCCTGTGGAATCGTGCGCAGGCGCTGCTGCGCCCGTTGGCCGGCGGCGGGCGCCAGCCGCTGGCGGCCTGGCTCGCCGCGCTGGAGGCGGTGCTGCGCGACAGCGGCGTGTGGGACCGCCTGACGGCCGACGCGGCCGGCCAGCAGTTGCTGGCGGCGCTGGGTTTCGGGGCTCGGGCGCCGTGGCAGGCACTGGCCGAAAGCTGGGTTACCGATGCGGCCGGCTGCGCGGCCTGGGTCGAGTCGACGCTGGGCAGCGCAGCCTTCCTGCCTCCGCCCGACGCCGACGCGCCGGTGGTGCTGACGCCGCTGGCGCGCGCGTTCGGGCGGCCGTTTGCCGAAATCGTCGTCCCCGGGGCCGACGAGCGGCGACTGGGCCGCACCGAACCCGCGCCGTCGTTGCTGGGCGATGCGCTGGCGGCGCGCCTGGGCCTGGACCATGCTGCGGCGCGGCGCCAGCGCCAGCGGCTGGCCCTGGCGCAGCTGTTGCGCGCGCCGCGGCTGACGCTGCTGCGTCGGCGCCGCGAAGACGACGAGCCCCTGGGCGACAGCCCCGATGTCGAATGGCTGCTGCTGGCGCACGAGCAGGCGGGCGCCGGCATGCCGCCCCTGCGCGACTGGCAGCCATCGCAGCGGCGGCTGCCGCGGCGGCCCGTGCCGCGGCCACAGCCGTGCGCGCCCGACGCCTTGCCGGCGGTGCTCAGCGCCAGCCAGCTCGAGGCGCTGCGGCAATGTCCCTATCGCTTCTACGTCCGCACCGTGCTCGGCCTGGACGAGCCCGAAGAGCTTGATGCCGAGCTCGTCAAGCGCGACTACGGTACCTGGCTGCACGCCGCGCTGCACCATTTCCACAGCCGGCGCGACCCGGCCCGGCCCGACGCGCTGCAGCTGGACGAAGCCGCCGACGCCGCCACGCGCGCTCTGGCGCTGGACGAGGCCGATCTGCTGCCCTACCGCGCCGGCTTCGAAGCCTTGGCGCCGGCCTACCTGGCCTGGCTGGGCGAGCGCGAGGCCCTGGGCTGGCGCTGGCAGTCGGGCGAGACCGACCACGACATCGCCCCGCCCGCGCTGGGGGGCCTGCGTCTGCGCGGACGCATCGACCGTCTGGACCTGGGGCCGGGCGGCGCGCGCGCACTGCTCGACTACAAGACCGGCAGCGCGCAGGCCCTGGTGCGGCGCGTGAAGCAGCCGCTGGAGGACACCCAGCTCGCCTTCTACGCCGCGCTGCTGGGCGGCGACGAGCGCCTGACGGCGGCCTACCTGGCGCTGGACGATGCCGACGCGCCGCGCGAGATCGAGCACCCGGCCGTGCACCGCAGCGCCGCCGCACTGCTGCCGGCGCTGGCCGACGAGTGGGCGCGCCTGCGCCAGGGCGCGCCGATGCCGGCGCTGGGCGAAGGCGCCGTGTGCGACACCTGCGAGGCGCGCGGCCTGTGCCGGCGCGACCACTGGGCGGCCCGATGACCGAGCCCGCCTACCGCATCGACGGCGCCCCCGTGGCGCCGCCGGCCTTCTATGCCGCGGCGTGCGACCCGCGGCGCAGCGTCGTGGTCGAGGCCTGCGCCGGGGCGGGCAAGACCTGGATGCTGGTCTCGCGCATCCTGCGCGCACTGCTGGAGGGTGCCGAGCCGCAGCAGATCCTGGCCATCACCTTCACGCGCAAGGCCGCCGGCGAGATGCGGGCCCGGCTCGACGAATGGCTGCTGGCCTACTCGGCCGGGCGCAGCACCGCTGCGCAGCGCGTGCAGGCGCTGGTCGAGCGCGGCCTGAGCCCGGCGCAGGCGCAGGCGCAGGAGCCGGCCCTGGCCGCCCTGCACGAGCGGCTGCTGCGCAGCGGCCGTGCCGTCGAGCTGCGCACTTTCCACGCCTGGTTCGCGCAGCTGCTGGCGCATGCGCCGCTGGCGCTGCTGCAGGCGCTGGGCCTGCCCGCGGCCTACGAGCCGATCGAGGACACCGCGCCGTTGCGCGGCGCGCTGCTGCGCCGCTTGCATGGCGCGGTGCAGGCCGATGCCGCGCTGCGCGCCGACTACGCCGCCCTGGTGCGGCGCCACCGCCGCAGCACCGTGCTGCAGTGGCTGGAGGCCGCCTGGCGCCGTGGCAGCGAGCTCGCACGCGCCGACGCCGCGGGCCATGCCGCCGGCGCCGTGCCGCCCGCGGCGGCCCTGTGGCCGGCCTGCGCCGGGCTTGCCGACCCGCGAGCGCTGATCCAGCGCCCGCCGCTGGCCGGCCTGATCGACCAGCTGGCGCGCCAGCTCGGTGCGGTCGGCAAGGCCAAGCCGCTGGCCGCCGCCCAGGGCCTGCGCGACGCCCTGGACCGGCCCGAGGCTGAAGTCGAGGCCGCCTTCGCGCTGGCCTGGGGTGCGCTCTACACCCGGGCCGGCGAGCCGCGCAAGCAGCTTGGCGACACGCCGCTGCTGCAGGCCGCGGTCGATGCGCTGCGCGACCTGCGCGCCATGCAGGGCCAGCAGCAGGCGCACGAAGACCACGCCGCGATGCTGCGCCTGGCGCGCGTGCTGCTGGCCGAGTACGCCGCGCTCAAGCGCGAGCGCGGCCTGATCGACATGGCCGACCTCGAACGCGCGGCCGAGGCCATGCTGGCCGACGGCGCGATCGCCGGCTGGGTGCAGGAGCGGCTCGATCAGCGCCTGCGCCAGGTGCTGATCGACGAGTTCCAGGACACCAGCCCGCTGCAATGGCAGGCGCTGCACGGCTGGCTGCAGTCCTACGGCGGCGCCGGTGGCGGTGCCAGCGGGCAGCAGCCGCCGGTGGTGTTCATCGTCGGCGACCCCAAGCAGAGCATCTACCGCTTCCGCGGCGCCGAGCCGCGCGTGTTCGACGCCGCGGGTGAGTTCGTCGTGCGCGGCCTCGAAGGCCGGCGCCTGCAGTGCGACCACACGCGGCGCAATGCGCCGGCCGTGATCGAGGCGGTCAATGCCGTGTTCGGCGACGCCCTGCATCACGACGGCTGGGGCCCGTTCCGCGCCCACAGCACGGGCGCCGGCGGCCCCGGTGCCGTGTGGCGGCTGCCGGGCGTGGCGCGCCTGCCGCGCGCCGCGGGGGCGGCGGCGGCGCCCCCGGAGGTCTGGCGCGATTCGCTCACCCAGCCGCGCACCGAGCCCGAGGCGCGGCGCCGCGCCGAAGAGGCGGCCCAGGTGGCCGCCGCCGTGGCCGATCTGGTGGGGGTGCACGGCCTGGCGCCGGGCGAGATCATGGTGCTGGCGCGCCGGCGCGCGGTGCTGGCCGCCGTGGCCGACGCGCTGGCCGAGCGCGGCCTGCCGCACGGCGTGGCCGAGCCGCTGCCGCTGCACGCGCTGCCCGAGGCGCTGGACCTGATCGCGCTGCTCGACGTGCTGGCCTCGCCGGGGCACGACCTGGCGCTGGCGCGCGCCCTGAAGAGTCCGCTGTTCGGCGCCGACGACGCCGATCTGCTGTGGCTGGCGCGGGCCGCGCGGCGCGAAGGCGCAGGCTGGTTGGGGGGCCTGCTGGCCGGCGCGGCCCCGCCAACGCCGGCGCTGCAGCGCGCACGCCGTCTGCTGGCCGCCTGGCGGCCGGCGGCGGCGCGGCTGCCGCCGCACGACCTGCTCGACCGCATCGTCAACGAAGGCGATCTGGTGGCACGCCTGGCTGCGGCGGTGCCGGCGGCCCGCCGCGTGGCGGCGCTGCATGCGGTGGACGCGCTGCTGGCGGCGGCGCTGTCGCACCAGGGCGCGCGCCTGCCCAGCCTGTACCGCTTCGTGCGTGACCTGCGCGCCGGCCGCGTGGCCGCCGCCGCGCCGGCACGCGCCGCGGCCGTGCAGCTGCTCACCGTGCACGGCGCCAAGGGGCTGGAGGCCCGGGCCGTCGTCATCGTCGATGCCGACCCCGAGCCGCGCCCGGTCGACCGCGCCACGCTGCTGATCGACTGGCCGGTGCACGCCGCGGCGCCGCGCAGCGCCGCCTTCGTGCGCAGCGCCTCGGCCTTGCCGCCCTCGCTGGCCGATGCCTGGGGCGCCGAGGCCGCGGCGCGCCAGCGCGAAGAGATCAACGGCCTGTACGTGGCGATGACGCGTGCCCGCGAATGGCTGGTGTTCAGCCGTACCGAGCCGCATGCGCGCGGCCCCGGCCGCAGCTGGTGGGACCGCGCCGCGCCGGCGGCGGCCGCGTGGAGCCCGGCCGCCGCGGCCACCGCAGCCGGGCCGGCCGGCATCGAGGGCGTCGACGTGCCGCAGGCGCCGGCGCTGCACTGGCAGCCCGCGACGGCGGCCGCTGCGCCCGCGGGCGCGGCCGGCGCCGCCTCCGATCCCCAGGCCGCACGGCTCGGCCAGGCGCTGCACCGCCTGCTCGAATGGGCCGGCCAGCCGGGTGCACCGCTGGCCCCGGCGCAATGGCCGGCGGCCAGCGCCGCCGCGGCGGCTGCGTTCGGCGTGCCCGAGGCTGCGGCCACGGTGCTGGCGCGGGCGCGCCAGGTGCTGCAAAGCCCGGCCTGCGCACCTTTCTTCCACGGCCCGCAACTGCGCTGGGCCGGCAACGAGGTGCCGCTGGCCGTTGGCGGCAGCCTGCTGCGCATCGACCGCCTGGTGCTGCTCGACGACGGTGCGTCGCCGGGCCGCACCTGGTGGGTGCTCGACTACAAGCTGCAGTCGACGCCCGCCGCGGTGGCCGCCTACCGCGAGCAGCTGCAGCGTTATGTGGAGGCTGTGCAGGCCCTGCAACCGGCCGATGCGGTGCGCGGCGCGTTCATCACCGGCGCCGGCGCGCTGGTGCCGCTGCAGGCGGGTTCTTAGCGGCGCCGAAGTGCCGCCCGAATCGCCCCCTGTTCGCACCATCGCTGCGCCCCCGGCCGCGGTTCAATTCGCTCTCATGGCGGCCCACAGCTCCGACGTCTCCGCGCCCGTTTCTGCGCCCGTATCCGCGACCATGCCCCCGCGTGCCGCGGCCGTGCGATGGTTCGGCCGGCGCCAGCTGCTGCGCCTGGTGGGCAAGAGCGAGCGCAGCATGGCCTGGATGGCCGCCGAGCCCGGCAGCCACCACGACGTGCTGCTGGTACTGCCGCGCGTGCAGCCGGCCGACGCCGCGGCCCTGGAGCGCTGGCAGCAGGCGCTGCGCCAGGCGGCACGGCTGAACCACCCGCAGCTGGCCGCCTTGGTGGACAGCGGCGTGCAGGACGGCTGGCCCTACGCCGTGTATGCGCCGGGCGAAGCCTCGCCCCTGTCCGATCGCCTGCCGCCGGCCGGCCTGGCGGGCCCCGACGCGGCCGCGCTGGCGGTGCGGCTGCTGCACGGCCTGGCGTTCGCGCACGAGGCCGGCGTGGCGCACCACGATCTGCAGCCCTACCTGGTGCTGGTGGACGACAGCGGCGCCTTGCGCCTGGCCGGCCTGGGCGTGGCGGCCGAGACAGGGCGCGAAGGCGAGCCCGGGCGCGATGCGGGGGTGCTGGACGCCGCCGCGCTGCGCACCCAGCGCGTGGCGGCCGAGCGCGACGTGCTGGCCGCGGGCCTGCTGCTGCACCAGATGCTGGCCGGGCAGCCGCCGCTGGACGAACCCGACCTGGGCCGCGTCATCGCACGTTTGTCCCCGCTGGGGCGCGAGATCGTGCGCGTGCCCTGGGCCACGGCCAGCCCCGTGGCCGATCCGCTGCGGGCCATCGCCAACCGCGCTACCGATCGCCAGGAGCGCCAGCGCTACCGCAACGGCCGCACGCTGCTGCGCGCGCTCGAGGGCTGGCTGCGCACCGAGGCCGATGCCGGCGGCGGCCCGCTGGCGCTGCTGGCCGACCGGCTGCGCCAGGTGGGGGTGCTGCCCTCGTCGCCGGGTGCCGCGGCCCGCGCAGCGCGGCTGGCGATGATGGAACGCGAACGCACCAACGAACTGGCCGAGGTGGTGCTGGAAGACCTGGCGCTGTCGTTCGAGATGCTGCGCCTGGTGAACACGGCCCAGGTGCGCGGGGCCCAGGTCTCGGGCAGCGGGCCGATCCTGACCGTGCGCCGGGCCATCGCCATGATGGGCCTGGACGGCGTGCGCCGCGCCGCGCTGGCGCTGCGCGACTGGCCTGGCCCCTTGGCCGAGCCCGGCGCCGCGGCGCTGCAGCGCCTGATGGCGCACTGCCAGCGCGCCGGTCGCGCCGCCACGATGCTGCGTCCGCCGGGCTACGACGGCGAGGTCGTCTACCTGCTGACACTGCTGCAGAACCTGGGGCGGCTGGTGGTGCAGTACCACTTTGCCGACGAAGCGCAGCAGATCCGGCGCCTGATGCAGCCGGCGCCGCCGCTGCGCCCGGGCGAGCCCGAGGAGCCGGGCATGACCGAGGAAGGCGCGGCCTACGCCGTGCTGGGGGCCGACATCGAGGCGCTGGGCACCGCCGTCGCGCGCCACTGGGGGCTGGACGACGGCGTGCTGGCCATGATCCGGCGCCACCCGATGACCACCGCGGTGCGCCTGCCGACCCACGACGACGAGATGCTGCGCTGCGTGGCCAGCTGCGCCAACGAGGCCATGGATGCAGCGGCGCTGCCCGCGCCGCGCATGGCCGCCGCGCTGCAGCGCGTGGTGCAGCGCTATGGGCGGGCGCTGGCCATCACGCAGCGCGACCTGCAGGCGGCCCTGCAGGGCCGCCCGGCCGAGCCCATCGCTCGCACCGGGCCGGCACCGCTGGACGGGGCGGGCGCGTGAGCAGCCGCCCGCTGGCCGCCGTCAAGCGGGGCCCGCGATGACCGCGGCCGTCGCGCCGTCGCGGCCGGGGATGCCGGGGCTTGCAGCGCCTGCGGGGCCGCCGGGGCAACTGGGTCGCTTCGAGCTGCTGCGCGAGCTCGGCCGCGGTGCCCAGGCGCGCGTCTGGCTGGCTCACGACCCGCGCCTGCAGCGCGAGGTGGCGCTGAAGCTGCTGGACCCGGCGGCCGATGCCGGCGCGTTGAGCGAATGGCTGAACGAGGCGCGCGCGGTGAGTCGGCTCACGCATCCGCACATCGTGCCCGTGTTCGAGGCCGACGAGCACCGGGGCCAGCCGTACCTGGTGTTCGAGTACGTCGCAGGCCCGACGCTGGCCCAGGCCCGGCGCGGCCGGGGGCCGATGCCGCCGCACGAGGCCGTGGCGCTGATGCTGGGCGTGCTCGATGCGCTGGCCGTGGCGCATGCGCAGGGCCTGGTGCACCGTGACCTGAAGCCGTCCAACATCCTGCTCGGACCTGACGGCCGCGCCCGGGTGATGGATTTCGGCATCGCCGCGCGCGCGTCGCAGCACGACGGCCGCATCGTCGGGACGCCGGGCTACATGTCGCCCGAGGCGGCGCGCGGCGAGGCGCCGCTGCCCGCGATGGACGTGTTTGCCGCCGGCGTGTTGCTGGGCGAGCTGCTGCAGGGTGCGCCGCTGCTGCGCGAGAGCGATCCGCTGCGCGCCATCGCCCGCCTGCAGCACGAGGACCTGGTGCTGGCCGACACGGCGCCGGTGGACACGCTGCTGCGCGGCATCGTGCAGCGTGCGCTGGCGCGTGATCCGTCCGCGCGCTACGACAGTGCCCGGTCGCTGTACGCTGCGCTCACCGCCTGGGCGCGACCGACCGACGGGGCGCCGGATGTCGGGGCCGGCCACGCCACGCTGGAGTTCCTGCTGCGTCGCATGCGCCACAAGACCGACTTCCCGGCGCTGTCGGCGTCGGTGGTCCGCATCCAGCGCGTGGCCACCTCCGAGACCGAGTCGCTGGCCAGTCTGTCCGACGAGATCCTCAAGGACGTGGCGCTCACCAACAAGCTGCTGCGCATGGTCAACACGGCGCAGTTCACGGCCGTGGCCGGGGGCGGCATCGCCACCGTCTCGCGCGCGGTGGCGCTGGTGGGCTTTGCCGGCATCCGCAACATGGCCCTGTCGCTGGTTCTGCTGGAGCACATGAACGACAAGGCCCACGCGGCGCAGCTGAAGGACGAGTTCCTGCGTGCGCTGATGGCCGGTGCGCTGGCCGGCGAGCTGTCGGTCGTGGCGCGCGAGGGCGAGGAGGCCTTCCTGGCCGCGATGTTCCAGAACCTGGGCCGGCTGCTGACCGAGTTCTATTTTCCCGAAGAGGCGCTGCAGATCCGCCAGGCGCTGCCCGGCGCCGAGGCGGCGGGTGCGGCGCGCGAGGCCGCCGCGCAGCGCGTGCTGGGCCTGAGCTTCGAGGACCTGGGCGCCGGCGTGGCCAAGGCCTGGGGCCTGCCCGACACGCTGCAGCGCGCGCTGCGCGTGCCCGGCGGCGAGGTGCCGTTGCGCCCCGTGGGCCGGGGTGCCGACGGCGCCGCCGAGCGCCTGCGCTGGCTCGGACGCAGCGCCAACGCCTTGGCCGACGCCTGGCTCGTGCCCGACCCGCAGGCCCAGGCCGCCGCGGTCGCCGCTGCGGCGGATGCGTACGCGCCCGTGCTGGGCCTGGCGCCGGCGCAGGTCGTGGCGGCCGCCCAGCGCGCGCGCGCCCACGTCAGCCAGCTGGCGCAGGCGATGGGTCTGCGGGCCTCGAAGGAAAGCACGGCGCGCCGCCTGGTGGACGACACGCTGTCGCCGGCCGTGATGCCGCCCGCCCGCAGCGCTGCTACCGCCGTTGCCGGCACGAGCGACGCAACGCTGGTGCTGCCGCGCCCGGGGCCGACTTCGCACGCGCAACTCGAGCGCGGGCTGCGCGAGGCGCGCGCCGCCTTCGATGGCCGGCAGCTGCGCCTGAACGAGCTGCTCACGCTGGTGCTGGACGCCATGCAGCGTGCCCTGGGCTTGCGCAGCGTGGTGTTCTGCCTGCGCGAGCCCGCCGGCGGCCGGCTGCTGGGGCGCCTGGGCGCGGGGCCGCGCGGTGCCGAGCTGTGCCCCTCGTTCCGCATCTCGCCCGACAGCGCGGCAGCGGGCGATCTGTTCGCCGTGGTCTGCGCCAGGGGGGCCGACCTGCTGATCGCCGACAGCGCCGCCGTGGCGAGCCGCCTGCCGACCTGGTGGCGCGAGCGCGTGAACGCGCCCACCTTCCTGCTGCTGCCGCTGAGCGTGAAGGGCGCGCCGGTCGGGCTGATCTACGCCGACCGGGAGCCGGCCGGCTCGATCGTGCTGGACGACGAGGCGCTGAAGCTGCTGCGCTCGCTGCGCGACCTGGTGGCCCAGGCGCTGGTGCGTGGAGGGTGACGAGCCTGACCCCGGCACTGGTCGCAACGCTTGGGGCTGCTTGGTTCCCCACCTGACCCGGTTGGGCGCGCTTCCATGCGGGGAGGCCCGTCGGGCGCGATTGTAGGCCGACGGGCCTGCGCCGCCCCGCGCGCTTTCAGGCCTGGCTTCGGGCGTACATGTAGGTCCGGTCGAACGGGTAGTCGGCCATGGCGCCGGGCAGCCCGGTGCTGTGCGCCGGGTCGGGGTTCGAGGCCAGCATCTGGTGCAGGGCCATCCAGCCGCGCTCGAAACCGAGCGCGCTCACCGCCAGGTACAGCCGGTAGGCCCGCAGCGTGCGGGCGCTGCACAACGCGGCGGCGCGCTCGAGCTGCGCCTCCAGTGCATCCGACCAGGCCCACAGGGTGCGCGCGTAGTGCGGCCGCAGGTTCTCGATGTCCAGGCCCTCGAGCCCGGCGTCGGCCATCACCGCCAGCACGTGTGAGACGTGCAGCAGCTCGCCGCCGGGGAAGATGTAGCGCTCGACGAAATCGCCGATGCCGGCGCCGAGCTGGGCGTTGTGCGTGCCGCCGGCGGTGATGCCATGGTTGAGCAGCAGGCCGCCCGGCCGCAGCAGGCGGCGGATCTTGCCGAAGTAGTCCGGCAGCCGGGCCCGGCCCACGTGCTCGAACATGCCGATGGAGGCGATCTTGTCGTATGGCCGGTCCTCGGGCAGCGCCCGGTAGTCGAGCAGTTGCATCTGCACCCGCCCGCCCAGCCCGCGCTCGGCGATCAGCGCGTTGACGTAGGCATGCTGGTTCTTCGACAGCGTGATGCCGGTGGCGTGCACGCCGTAGTGCTCGGCCGCCCACAGCAGCAGGCCGCCCCAGCCGGCGCCGATGTCGAGCAGGCGCTCGCCCGGGCGCAGCTGCAGCTTGCGGCAGACGAGGTCGAGCTTGGCCTGCTGCGCCTGGGCCAGCGTCCCGGCGTCGGCGCGCCAGTAGGCGCACGAGTAGACCCGCCGCGGGTCGAGCCAGAGGGCGTAGAAGTCGTCGGAGACATCGTAGTGCGCCTGGACCTGGCGCGCATCGGCGGCCGGCCGGTGGCGCCAGCGCGAGCCCAGCGTGCGTCGCAGCGGCTGCGCCGGCGCGGCCGTGGGGGTGTCGTCCAGCAGGGCCGCTGCCAGTGCCGCCACCTGGCGCATCGGGCCTTCGAGGTCGATCTCGCCTTCGACGATGCTGGCGGCCAGGCGGCCGATCTGGCCATGGCCCAGGTGCCGCAGCGAGAGCATGCGGTGCAGGCGCAGCTGCACCGGCGCGTCGTCGGCGCCGATGCGCCGGCCCCCCGGCAGCACCACGGCCAGCGCCGCCGCAGCCTCGGGCGGCAGATCGGCCAGCCGCCTGCGTACCAGGTTTTCCCACATGCCGCCCATGACGTGCCACCCCCGATGCGATGCGTTGAACTCTACGCAATCCGGCGCCCTGCGGCGACCTCGCTGCAGCGTGGGTCGAAGGGCGTGTGGCGCGGGACGTGCGGCGGAGGATCGGCGCCGGTCAGCGCAACTGCAGCGCGTCGCCCTCGAAGCGCAGGCCCAGGGGCTCGATCAGCAGCTGCTTCGGCCCGTCCTCGACCGTGCCCGCCACCCAGGCCGGCACGCCGCGTTCGCGTGCCACTGCCACCGCGCGCTCGGCATCGCCAGCGGCCACGAACAGCGCGAAGCCGGCGCCCATGTTCAGGGTCCCGTAGGCCTCGGCCGCATCGTGCCTGGCCTGCTCGGCGATGAAGCGCAGCACCGGCGGCACCGGCGGCACGGCGTGGATGCGGTAGGTCAGCGCGCGGGGGTGGCGCAGCAGCTTGCGCCAGCCGTGGCCGGTGATGTTGGCGGCATAGTGCACCGGCACGCCGGCGGCCCACAAAGCCTCGGTCACCGGCGAATACAGCGGCGTCGGCGCCAGCAGCGCCTGGCCGTAGCCCAGGCCCGGCGCGATCTCGGTCAGGTAGCCCTGCGGCAGGCGCTCGGCCAGCTTGCGCGCCAGGCTCAGGCCGTTGGCGTGGATGCCGCTGGCCCCCAGCAGCACGATGGCGTCGCCGGCGCCCAGCCGCTCGCCCAGGCTCAGTCGCGGCTTGGGGTTGACGAGGCCGGTGCAAGAGGCTGCCAGGTCGATGCGGCCGGACTCGACGATGCCGGCCAGCGCCGGCGTCTCGCCGCCGCCCCAGGCGACGCCGCAGATGTCGCAGGCGTCCTTCCAGCCCTGCACCAGCGCCTGCGCGCGCGCGGCATCGGCAAACCACTCGCTGCCGCCGGCGGCCCAGTAGGCCTGCACCACCAGGGGCGTGGCGCCGACCGTGACGAGGTCGTTGACGGCCATCGCGATGGTGTCCTGCGCGATGGCGGCGTAGTAGCTGCGGCCGGTGAGCTGCTGCATGGCGTCGGCCACCAGCGCCTTGCTTCCCAGGCATTCGACGATGCTGGCGAGGTAGAACGGGCCCAGGTCCACCACGTAGGCCGACTCGCCGCGCGAGGCCGCGACCTCGGCAAAGCCGTGCCCGGCCAGGTGCGCGCCGGTGGCCGCCGCGGCGCGCTGGGCGGCGATCTTCAGCGGGTCGATCAGGTCGTACTGCACGCCGGCCTGGGCGTAGCTCAGCGGCGTGTCGGAGGGCTGCGTCATGGCCGGCGATTATCCCTGCCAACCTTAGAATCGGACCGATGGTCCTGCCCCCGTCCGCCCTGCCTGCCCGGCCTGCCGCCCGCGCTGCCCGCTCCTGATGGCCTACGTCGTCCTGGCCCGCAAGTACCGGCCGCGCCGCTTTGCCGAGATGGTGGGGCAGGAGCACGTGGTGCAGGCCCTGACCAACGCGCTGCAACAGCAGCGCCTGCACCACGCCTACCTGTTCACGGGCACGCGCGGCATCGGCAAGACCACCGTCAGCCGCATCCTGGCCAAGAGCCTGAACTGCACCGGAGCCGACGGGCAGGGCGGCATCACGGCCGAGCCCTGCGGCCTGTGCCAGGCCTGCACCGAGATCGACGCCGACCGCTACCTCGACTACACCGAGCTCGACGCCGCCAGCAACCGGAGCATCGACGAGATCCGCGACCTGATCGAACGTGCCGCCTACAAGCCCGGCATCGGCCGCTTCAAGGTCTTCATGATCGACGAGGCGCACCAGCTCACCAAGGATGCCTTCAACGCGCTGCTGAAGACGCTGGAGGAGCCGCCGGACTACCTCAAGTTCGTGCTTGCGACCACCGATCCCGAGAAGATGCTGCCCACGGTGCTCAGCCGCTGCCTGCAGTTCAACCTGCGGCCGATGGCGCCCGAGACCGTGCGCGCGCACCTGCAGCGGGTGCTGGCCGCCGAGCAGGTGGCCAGCGACGAAGGCGCGCTGCGCCTGCTGGCGCGCGCGGCGCGCGGCTCGATGCGCGACGCGCTTTCGCTGGCCGACCAGGCCATTGCCTACGGCGGCGGCGTGCTGGCCGAGGCCGGCGTGCGCAGCATGCTGGGCAGCGTCGACCGCGGCCACGCGCGCGCCGTGCTGCAGGCGCTGGCCGCACGCGATGGCGCGGCCCTGCTGGCGGCGGTGGATGGTCTGCGCGGGCTGGGGCTGTCGGCGGCCGGCCTGCTGGAAGAGCTGGCGCGCCTGCTGCAGCAGATGGCGGTGGCGCAGGCCGTGCCCGGCGCGCTCGACGTGCAGGACCCCGACCACCTTGATGCGCTGGCGCTGGCCCCGCTGCTCGCCCCCGACGAGACGCAGCTGCTCTACAGCATCGCGCTGCACGGCCGCGACGATCTGGGCCTGATGGGCGACGAGTACGGCGCGCTGACGATGGTGCTGCTGCGCTTTCTGGCCTTTCCGGCCTTGACCGCCGTCCCGGCCGCCCCGGCACCCTTGCCGGCCGCCGCAGCGGCCCCCGAAGCGCCAGGAGCACCACCCGCTGCGGCGCCCGCCGCACCCCCCGCCGGCCGCGAC
>JAGWLO010000020.1 GCA_028872015.1 Burkholderiales bacterium
CCTTGCGCCGAGCCGACGGCCCCCAGGCCGGCCGCGAGGGCCAGCAGCGCCGAGCAGAGCTTCTTGATGATCGGGTGGGTCATGACAGCATGGAGGTTGCGGGCGTGAGCGCCAATGGAGCGCAGGACGCAAATCGCATGCCGCAAGCCGGGCGCGCGGCCGCAAGCCCTTGATCCGATGGAGCTTTCACCTGGCGCCGGGCCTTGGTCGACCAGCTGGTATACATCTGATGTAAGCAAAAGCGACACCGGGTTGGCCCCAGGGGGCAGCAGCCCCGGACGCCGGCCCGGCCGCAGACCCGGCTTGTCGCGCCTCGGCCAACCTCAGGCGGGCATCGGGGCGGGCATCAAGGCGGGCGCCGGCGACGCGGCCGCGACCTTCGCGCGCAGCTCTCGCGTGAACCCGGGAATGTCGGCGGGGTCCATCGGCCGGCCGAGCAGGAAGCCCTGGATGGACGTGCAACCGGCCCGGCGCAGGAATTCGAGCTGCGCCGGGGTCTCCACGCCTTCGGCCACCACCTGCTTGCCGAGCGCCGCGCACATGGCGAGGATGGACTCGGCCAGGCGGCAGGCGGCCGGCTCATCCGGCAGCCCGGTGACGAAGGCGCGGTCGATCTTCACGGTGTGGATCGGGTAGGCGCGCAGGTAGCTCAGCGACGAGTAGCCGGTGCCGAAGTCGTCCAGCGCCAGGCGCACGCCCAGGCCGACGATGTCCGAGAGCGTGGCGGCCAGTTCGCCGCCCTGGGCGAGGACGCTCTCCGTGATCTCCAGCTGCAGCTGCCGGCCGTCCATGCCGCTGTCGCTCAGGGCGGCGCCGAGCGTGGCCAGGTAGCCGGGCTCGCGGAGCTGGCGGACGGACACGTTGACCGAGAGGTAGCTCAGCCTCGTGCCTTCGGCGCGCCATCGGGCGAACTGCGCACAGGCGCGGCGCAGCACCCACTCGCCGAGCTGCACGATGAGCCCCGTCTCCTCCGCCACCGGCACGAAGACATGCGGCGGCACCCAGGGCGCCGCGCCCTGGCCGGGCCAGCGCAACAAGGCCTCGACGCCGACGGCCCCGTCGGCCGCGCAGGAGACGATCGGCTGGTAGTGCAGCCGGAACGCCTGTTGCGCCCAGGCGCGGTGGATGTCGGCCTCCAGGCTCACCCGTTCGAGCAGGCTGCGCTGCATGGCGGCCTGGAAGTACACGGCGCGCCCGCGCCCGGCCTCCTTGGCCTGGTACATCGCGATGTCGCCCGCCTTGAGCAGCTCCTCCAGGCTCGTCCCGTCGGCGGGGAACACCGTGATGCCGATGCTGGCCGACACGTGGTGTTCCCGGCCGTCGATCAGGTACGGGCGCTGCAGGTCGGCCAGCAGGCGGTCGACCCGCTGCCGGACGCTGTCGGGATCGGCGATGCAGGGCAGCAAGACCGCGAACTCGTCGCCGCCGAGCCGGGCGACGCTCTGGTCCGCGTCGGCGCCGGCGGTCAGCCGCTCTCCGACGATGCGCAGCAGGCAGTCCCCGGCCGTGTGCCCAGCGGTGTCGTTGACACGCTTGAAATGGTCGAGGTCGAGGTACAGCAGGCTGCCCATCCCCTGCGCTTGCACGGCACTGTCCACGGCGGCGCGGACCCGGCCCGCGAACACGTACCGGTTCTGCAGACCCGTCAGCGCATCGAAATGGGCCTGGCGGTACAGGCGCGCGGACTGCTCCAGATTGGCCAGGATGAGCGAGAGCCGGTCGGCGAAGTCGACGATCCCGATCGCCGAGTCGCCCCGGTCCCCGCGGTCGCCCGCCGAGCCGATGCAGAGCACGCCTGCGAAGTGCGCACCGTGCTGCAGCGGCTGCAGGCGCAGGGTCTGGATGCCTGGCGTGGCCTGCGGCAGGAGGCCGGCGAGCCCGACGGCCGCGGCGGCATCCACCAGGGGCGGTGGCGACTGCGCGCAGACCGCGCCCAGGGCGGCCCGGTCGGCGCGGATGCGCCGCACCGGCAGCCGGCCCGGCTCGTGGGCGAAGAAGTCGTAGGCGCGGGCGTGGGTGTCCGAGTCCGGGTCGAAGAGGATCACGCTGACGCTGTCGCAGGCCAGGATGCCCGCGATCCGCGGCAGCAGCGCATCCAGGATCAGCTCCAGCTCGGGCGCGTGCAGCAGCAGCCGATCGACCTCCGCCAGGGTCTCCAGGGCCGAGAACTGCCGCTTCAGGTGCTGCGCCATCGTGTCGAACGAAGCGGCGAGGTCGCCGAATTCATCGCCCCAGGCCATGCCCTGGAAAGCCTCGAAATCGCGTTGCGCCACGCGCCGGGTGGCCTGCGTCAGCTGGCCCAGCGGCCTGAGCTGGCGCCGGATCGAGTTCATCGACAGCCAGGCGATCAGCAGAAAGGTCAGGACGATGAATCCGGCGAACACCGGGTAGGCGTTGCCACGGCCGTCGAGCAGCGAGACGCGGGGCGCCATCGCCTCCAGGCGCCATGACGGCGAGGAGAATCGGCTGCCCAGGAAGAGCTCCCAGGAGCGGTGCAGCCAGCCCGACGCGGCCGGTGCGGGCGGCCGCTGGCCGGCCGCAAAGACCTCTCGGCCGTGCGGGCCGAACACCTGCAGGCCGGCATCGGCGGCGAACTCGTCCGCCGCGGCCCACAGCCAGGACGGAGCCACCTCGGCGTAGAGCCAGGCCCCGCTGGGCAGGCGGCGCACCAGCAGCACCTGCGGCCGGCCTGCGCCGTCGAGTTGCCAGAGCAGCACCGGCGCGCCGGCCGCCAGGGCCTGCTGCTGCTTGCCACTGGGCTGCGGCAGCCCGGCAGCCTGGCCCCGAAAGTCCTGGTCCGGCCGCACGCTGCGCACGCGGCGCACCCAGGGCAGCCGGGCAACGCGCTCCTGCACGGCCTCATCGGTGGCTCCCGGCAGGCGGATGATGCCGCGCAGCACGTCGTCGGCGCCGCCCAGGCGGGCGAAGACGGTCATGCCGAAGCTGCGCACATCGCCGTCGAGGCTGTGGGCCTGCGCCCGGCTCAATTCGGCGTCGAAGGCGCGGTAGAGCATCACCGCGCACAGGCCCAGCGGGATGAGCGCGCTGACGACGAACAGCGTCAGCACGCGCCGGCCGATCCGGCTCTTCAGCAGCGACGCGGCGGGCGCGGCGTCGCCGGTCTCAGTAGTTCGACGCCAGGCCAATGTAGTTGCCGTCGTTGGCCAGAATCACGTCGTCCTTGCTCATGGCCGCCGTCAGCGGCGGTCTGCTCTGCCCATCCGCACCGACACTGTAGAGGTCGTACTGGGTGTTGATCGGCACGAGGTTCTTGTCCTTGCGCATCTGGGCATGGCCCCGCAGGCCGGTGAAGTTGAGATACACATAAGGCCGCCCCCAGGGGTCGAGGACGGTGTCCGCGTGGATGGCGGCGAGATCCGGCGGCAGGGCGTTGTTGACGGTGACGTACTGGCTGATCCGCTGTTGGATCAGCATGATGTCGGCCGAGGCGGCCGCCACCCTGGCGGTCTGGACATGCTGCTGGTAGGCCGGCAAGGCGATGGCCGCGAGGATCGCGACGATGGCCATCGCAATCACCAATTCGAGCAGCGTGAAGCCGCGGCCGCGGTCAGGATCGGCGGCGCTCGGCCCACACGTTGAGACTGCTTTCGAGAAGTTCATTCCAGTCCCCATGAGCGCCCGCGCCTGGGCCTTCAGAGCCGCTTTGCCCGGCCCCCCGAGGGGGTATCGGCCGCCTCCGCGGGCCCTGAAGCAGCGTCGGCTGCGCAGACCTGCACGCCCGGAGCATCGCGGGTCGAGCCGTGATGCATCGCACACCCCGACGGGGTGTCTCAGGCCCTGCCGGTGCCCATGCCTGCTTTGGACGGGTTCGCCGCGTTGTCGGCGTCGGCCAGCTTGGCCACCAGACCGGCGCGCAGCTTCTTCAGCCGCTCGCGCGGGTCGCCCCGGTCCACCGCCTCTTCGAGCTTCATCTCCTGGACGAAGCGGCTGGGCACGCCCTGCACCGTGTCGCGGCCGCGCTTGCGCCGCTTCAGCGTGCTGACCACCAGCGTGCGTCGCGCGCGCGTGATGCCCACGTACATCAGGCGCCGCTCTTCCTCGATGCGCTCGGGGGTGAGCTCGCTGTCCTTGTCGTCGCTGCCGCTGCGAAAGGGCAGCAGGCCTTCGTTGACGCCGGCCAGCATCACGTGCGGCCACTCCAGGCCCTTGGCCGCGTGCAGCGTGCTCAGCGTCACCACGTCCTGCTCGTCGGCGCGGTCGGCCAGGCTCAGGATGACGGCGATCGTCTGCGCCACCTGCAGCACGCTGTGGCGCTCGGCTTCGAAGCTGCTGCCCAGCTCCTGCGTCACCTGGCCGCCGCAGCGCTTGGCGATCCAGTCGACGAACTCGAGCACGTTGCCCCAGCGTGCGGCAGCCAGCTTCTCGCTGTCCTCGCCGTCGTGCAGGTGCTGCTCGTAGCCGATGTCCTTCAGCCAGCCCAGCAGCAGGGCCTTCGCCTCCTCGGCGCCGGTGGTGTGGCGCGCGCGGTGCTCCAGGTCGTTGACCTCGCGGCCGAAGGCCTGCAGCGCATCGACCGCCTTGCCCTTCAACGACAGCGCCAGGTTGGGCGAGAACAGGGCCTCGAACAGGCTGAGCTTCCACTTCGACGCGAACTCGCCCAGGGCGCCCAGCGTCTGGTGCCCGATGCCGCGCTTGGGCGTGGCGACGGCGCGCAGGAAGGCCGGGTCGTCGTCGGGGTTCACGAGCAGGCGCAGCCAGGCGCACAGGTCCTTGATCTCGGCGCGGTCGAAGTAGCTCTGCCCGCCCGAGACCCGGTAGGGGATCTGCGCCGCGCGCAGCTTCTGCTCGAACACCCGCGCCTGGTGGTTGGCGCGGTACAGCACCGCGAAGTCGCCGAGCTTGTTGTTGCCGTCGGCGCTGCGCAGGGCCTGGATGCGCGCCACCGCGCGCTCGGCCTCGTGCTCCTCGCTGTCGCAGTCGATCAGGCGCACCGGCTCGCCGTCGCCGAACTCGCTCCACAGCTTCTTCTCGAACAGCTTGGGGTTGTTCGCGATCACCGCGTTGGCGGCGCGCAGGATGTGGCCGGTGCTGCGGTAGTTCTGCTCCAGCGCGATCAGCTTCAGCGCCGGGTAGTCCTGCGGCAGGCGCCGCAGGTTGTCGATCGTCGCGCCGCGCCAGCCGTAGATGCTCTGGTCGTCGTCGCCCACCGCGGTGAACAGGCCGCGGTCGCCGACCAGCGCCTTCAGCAGTTCGTACTGCACGGCGTTGGTGTCCTGCACCTCGTCGACCAGGATGTGGTGGAACTGCGCCTGCCAGCGGGCGCGCGCCTGGGCGTCGCGCTGCAGCAGCTTCAGCGGCAGGCCGATGAGGTCGTCGAAGTCCACCGCCTGGTAGGCCTGCAGCCGCTCCTCGTAGCGCCGCATCACGCGCGCGGCCACCTGCTCGTCGGCGTCGGCGGCCTGGCGCTCGGCACCGTCGGCGTCCAGGCCCTGGTTCTTCCACAGGCTGATCGCCCATTGCCAGCGCCGCGCCTGCGCCGCATCGGTGGTGCCGCCGGCATCGCGCATCAGGCCCAGCACGTCGTCGCTGTCCAGGATCGAGAAGTTGGGCTTCAGACCGATGCACTCGCCGTCGCTGCGCAGCAGGCGCACGCCCAGGCTGTGGAAGGTGCTCACCGCCAGGTCGCGCGCCGCGCGCGGGCCCACCAGCGCCTTCGCGCGCTCGCGCATCTCGGCCGCCGCCTTGTTGGTGAAGGTGATGGCCGCGATCTGCTTCGGCTCCAGCCCCGCCTGCAGCAGGCGCGCGATCTTGTGCACGATCACGCGCGTCTTGCCCGAGCCGGCGCCGGCCAGCACCAGGCAGGGCCCCGCCAGGTGGTGAACCGCCTCGTCCTGGGCACGGTTGAGGGACATCGGCGGGCTCGGGGTCGTCATGGCGGCGGCGGATCATAGGGGCCGGGCCACGCGCTAAAGTCGAGGGCTGCTCTCAACGACCCGGAGACAATCTTGACTTTCACGCCGCCGAAGCGCCGCATCCTCCAGCTCACCCTGCTCGCCTGCGCCATGTCCTGGGCCGGCGCGGCCCGGGCCGCCGACATCCGCCTGGGCGTGGCCGAGGCCCTGACGGGCGGCGCCGCGCAATACGGGCAGAGCATCCGCAATGGCTTCCAGCTGGCGGCCGACCAGATCAACGCCGCCGGCGGCGTGGGCGGCGACAAGATCGCGCTCGTGGTCGAGGACGAGCAAGGCAAGAAGGAGGAGGCGATCAACGCCTTCAAGAAGCTGATCTTCCAGGACAAGGTGCTGATGCTGTTCGGCCCCACGCTGTCGAACTCGGCCCAGGCCGCCGACCCGATCGCGCAGGCGGCCGGCGTGGTGGTGTTCGGCACCTCCAACACCGCCGACGGCATCACCTCGATCGGCGACCATGTGTTCCGCAACTCGGTGACCGAGGCCGACGTGCTGCCGGTGACGCTGAAGACCGCGGTGGCGCACGCCCACATCAAGCGCGTGGCCGTGCTGTACGGCAACGACGACGTCTTCACCAAGAGCGGCTACGACAACTTCAAGAAGGCGCTGGAGGCGCTGAAGATCCCGGTCACCACGACCGAGACCTTCGCCAAGGGCGATGTCGACTTCAAGGCGCAGCTGACCAAGATCAAGGCCAGCCACCCCGACGCCATCGTGCTGTCGGCGCTGCTGGCCGAGGGCGCGCCGATCATGGTGCAGGCGCGCCAGCTGGGGCTGAACGTGCCCTTCATCGGCGGCAACGGCATGAACTCGGTCAAGGTGTTCGACCTGGCCAAGGGCGCCTCGGACGACCTGTGGATCGGCAGCCCCTGGTCGATCGAGAACCGCGCCCCGGCCAACAACAGCTTCATCGTGGCTTACACGCGCGCGTTCAAGTCGCCGCCCGACCAGTTCGCGGCCCAGGCCTACGACGCGCTGCACATCGTGGCCGCGGCGCTGAAGCAGATCAAGCTCGGCCCCGACCTGGCGAAGAACCGCGCCGCCCTGCGCGACGCCCTGCCCGGCGTGAAGTGGGACGGCGCCACGGGCCCGTTCGCCTTCCGGCGCGTCACCGACAAGGCCGGCCGGCCCGCCGGCTACGACGCCGAGCAGACGCCCATCGTCAGCGTCACCCGGGCCGGCCGCTACGAGATCGTGAAGTAAGCGGCGCACCGCCCTTGCTCGCCCAGCAGCTCTTCAACGCCCTGTCGCTGGGCGGCGTGTACGCGCTGTTCGCGCTCGGCTTCACGCTGGTGTTCGGCGTGCTGGGCGTGATCAACCTGTCGCACGGCGCGGTGTTCATGCTCGGCGCCTATGCGGCGCTGCAGGCCGCCACGCGGCTGCACTGGCCGCTGGCCGCGGCGCTGGCCTTCGCCTTCGCGTTCTCGGGCGCCGTGGGGCTGCTGATCGACGTGCTGGTGCTGCGGCCGCTGCGCGCGCGCGAGGCGCCGCACCTGATCCCGATGATCGCCACCATCGGCGTGGGCATCGCGCTCAACAGCCTGGTGCAGGGCCTGTTCGGGGCCCAGAACCAGCGCTTCCCGACCGAGCTGCTGCCGCAGCAGACGCTGCACATCGCCGGGCTCGACGTGACGGCGCTCGAGCTGGGCATCATCCTGCTGGCCTTCGTGCTGATGGCGGTGCTGCTGCTGGCGCTGCGCAGCACGCAGCTCGGCCGCGCGCTGCGGGCCATCGCCGAGTCGCCCCGCGCCGCGCGGCTGCTGGGCATCGACGTCGAGGGCCTGTTCATGCTGACCTCCTTCGTCGCCGCCGGCCTGGGCGGCGTGGCCGGCGTGCTGATCGGCCTGTACTCGAACGCGCTGTTCCCGCTGATGGGCCAGCCCATGCTGCACAAGGGCATCGCGGTGATCATCCTGGGCGGCATGGGCGACATCCGCGGCGCGATGCTGGCCGGCCTGTTCCTGGGCTTCGCCGAGGTGCTGTCGGTGGCCTACATCGGCTCGACCATGCGCGACGCGGTGGGCTTCGGGCTGCTGTTCCTGGTGCTGCTGGTGCGCCCGAAAGGCCTGTTCGGGAGCCTGCAGGAGCGCAAGGTCTGAGCACGACATGACCGACGCCCTGGCCAACTTCTGGTCGGTCTACAGCAACCTGGTGCTCACCCTGGGCACCAACGCGCTGCTGGCGCTGTCGATCTACCTCACCCTGTCGTGCGGCATGCTGGCCATGGCCAATGCCGCCTTCATGGGCCTGGGGGCCTACACCTCGGCGCTGCTGACCCTGAACGCGGGCACGCCCTTCGCGCTGTCCATCGTCGCCGGCATGGCGCTGCCGGCGATGGTGGCCTGGGCCATCGGCAAGCCCACGCTGCGCCTGTCGGGCGTGTACCTGGCGATGGCCACGCTGGCCTTCGGCGAGGTGGTGCGCATCGCGATCCTCAACGCCGACGGCCTGACCGGCGGCGCGCTGGGGCTGAACGGCATCCCGCAGCTGACGCAGTGGTGGCAGGTGGTGCTGGCCCTGGTGCTGGCGCTGTTCGTGCTGGCGCGGCTGCGGCGCAGCAAGGCGGGCCGTGCCTTCGAGGCGATCAAGGAGGACGAGACCGCCGCCGGGCTGATGGGCATCGACGTCGGCGCGCACAAGATGGGGGCCTTCGTGCTGGGCGCAGCACTGGCCGGCCTGGCCGGCACGCTGAATGCGCACCTCACGTTCTTCATCGGGCCGAACGAGTTCGGCTTCGACCGCGGCGTCGACATCCTGACCATGACCATCCTGGGCGGCATCCACAGCCTGGCCGGGCCGGTGCTGGGCGCCTGCATCGTCACCCTGCTGCCCGAGCTGCTCAGCGGCCTGCGCGACTACCGGCTCATGGCCAACGGCCTGATCCTGGTGCTGATCGTGCTGTTCCTGCCGCGCGGCCTGTGGGACCCGGCGCGCCTGCGCCGCCTGTTCGGCCGCTGAGGTGCCGCACGCCACCATGCTGGAGCTGAGATCGGTGTCGCGCCACTTCGGCGGCCTGCAGGTGCTGCAGGACGTGAGCCTGACGGTGCCCGCCGGCGGCATCTTCGGCCTGATCGGCCCCAACGGCGCGGGCAAGACCACCGTCTTCAACCTCGTCACCGGGCTGCTGGCGCCCAGCCGCGGCGAGATCCTGCTCGACGGCGCCAGCCTGGTGGGCCGGCCGCCGCACCGGATCACGCAGGCCGGCATCGCGCGCACGTTCCAGAACATCCGCGTCTTCAAGGCCATGAGCCTGCTGGACAACGTGGTCGTGGGCCTGCACCGCCAGCTGCACGCCGGCTGGCCCGCCACGCTGCTGGCGCTGCCGCGCTTTCGCACCGAGGAGCGCCGCGCCCGCGAGCGTGCGCGCGAGCTGCTGTCGTGGGTGCGGCTCGACCACAAGGCCGAGGAACTGGCCGACCAGCTGTCGTACGGCGAGCAGCGCAAGCTCGAGCTCGCACGCGCGTTGGCCACCGAGCCGCGGCTGCTGCTGCTGGACGAACCCGTGGCCGGCATGAACAGCACCGAGAAGACCGAGCTGATGCGCGAGCTCGTCAACATCCGGGAACGCGGCTACACCCTCTTCATGATCGAGCACGACATGCGCTTCGTGATGGGCCTGTGCGAGCGGATCGCGGTGCTGAATTTCGGCCGCATCATCGCCCAGGGCCCGCCCGAGCAGATCCGCAACGACCCGCAGGTGATCGAGGCCTACCTGGGCCGCGACGACGACGGCGACGACCACGACGGCGCGGTGCCGGGCCATGGCTGACGCCCCGCTGCTGTCGGTGCAAGGCCTGGCCGTGCACTACGGCCCGATCCAGGCCGTGAAGGAGATCAGCCTGGGCCTGCACGCGGGCCAGATCACGGCCCTGGTGGGTGCCAACGGCGCCGGCAAGTCGACCACGCTGATGGCGCTGTCGGGCCTGCTGCGCAAGGCCGCGGGCACGGTGCTGTTCGAGGGCCGCGACATCACGCGGCTGCCGCCGCACAAGATCGTGGCTGCCGGCGTGATGCAGGTGGCCGAAGGCCGCGCCACCCTGGGCACGCTGACCGTGCGCGAGAACCTCGAGCTCGGTGCCTACACGCGCCGCGACGGCGCGGCCGCCCGCGCGCAGGACCTGGCGCGGATCTACGCCCTGTTCCCGCGGCTGCAGGAGCGCGAGCGCGGACTGGCCGGCAACCTCTCGGGCGGCGAGCAGCAGATGCTGGCCATCGGCCGCGCGCTGATGGCGCGGCCGCGGCTGCTGTTGCTGGACGAGCCTTCGATGGGCCTGGCGCCGCTCGTGGTGCAGGAGATCTTCCGCACGCTGGTGCACATCAACCGGCAGGGGCTCACGATCTTCCTGGTCGAGCAGAACGTGCGGCAGGCCTTGAAGATCGCGCACCGCGGCTATGTTCTGGAGACGGGGCGGATCGTGCTGGAAGGCTCCGGGCCGGCGCTGCTGGCCGAGCCGCGGGTGCAGGCGGCGTATCTGGGAGGGTGAGGTGCTGGTTGCCGGGCGGCGCGTCGCGGCAGGCGCTGCCCGCACGCGCCTTGGCCGCGAGGCCTCGCGCACGAGGCGCCGCGGCACCGGCACCAGCCTGCGCGCTCAGCCCAGCGCTGGCGCCAGCCGACGCCGCGCCTCGGCCGCCGCCAGCCCCTGCCGCCGCGCCCAGTCCTCGAGCTGGTCCTCGCCGATGCGCCCGACGTTGAAGTACCTCGCCTCGGGATGCGCCATGTAGAAGCCGCTGACCGATGCCGCGGGCGTCATGGCCAGGCTCTCGGTCAGGGCCATGCCGACGTCCGCGGCGGCGAGCACGCGGAACATGTCGGCCTTGACGCTGTGGTCGGGGCAGGCCGGGTAGCCCGGCGCGGGGCGGATGCCGCGGTACTTCTCGGCGATCAGGTCTTCGGTGGCCAGCGCTTCGTCGGCGGCATAGCCCCACAACTCGGTGCGCACGCGCTGGTGCAGGCGCTCGGCGAGCGCCTCGGCCAGGCGGTCGGCCAGGGCCTTGAGCATGATGGCGCTGTAGTCGTCGTGATCGGCGGCGAACTGCCGCTCCTTCTTCTCGATGCCCAGACCGGCCGTGACGGCGAAGAGCCCGATGTAGTCGGCCGCCACGCCGCGCGGCGCGATGAAGTCGGCCAGGCTGCGGTTGGGCCGCTTCACCCCGTCGACCACCGGCCGCTCGGTCTGCAGGCGCAGCGGGTTCCAGCGCAGCGCGACTTCGCTGCGGGTCTCGTCCGTGTAGACCTCGATCGTGTCGTCGTCCACCGTGTTCGCCGGCAGCAGCGCGATCACGCCCGCGGCCTGCAGCCAGCGGCCTTCGATCAGGCGCTGCAGCAGCCGCTTGCCGTCGCTGAACACGCGCTGGGCCTCGGCGCCCACGATCTCGTCGCGCAGGATCTCGGGGAACCGGCCCGCCAGGTCCCAGGTCTGGAAGAACGGGCCCCAGTCGATGCAGGCCGCGAGTTCGGCCAGGTCGTAGTTCTTGAACACGCGCCGGCCGATGAACTTCGGCTTCGGCGGTGCGTAGGCAGCCCAGTCGACCGCGGCCTTGTTGGCGCGGGCCGCGGCCAGCGTCACCAGCGGCGTGGCCTTCTTCGCGGCATGCAGCGCGCGCACCTGGACGTAGTCCGACTCCAGCTCGGCGATGTACCTGGCGGCGCGCTCGTCGCTCAGGAGGTCCGAGCACACGCCGACGCTGCGCGAGGCGTCGGGCACGTAGACCACGGGGCCCTCGTAATGCGGGGCGATCTTCACCGCCGTGTGCACGCGGCTGGTGGTGGCGCCGCCGATCAGCAGCGGGATCTTCCGGATGCGGAAGTAGTCGTCGCGCTGCATCTCGGCGGCGACGTGCTGCATCTCCTCCAGGCTCGGCGTGATGAGCCCGCTCAGTCCGATGATGTCGGCACCCTCGACCCGCGCCTTGGCCAGGATGTCCTGGCACGGCACCATCACGCCCATGTTCACGACCTCGAAGTTGTTGCACTGGAGCACGACGGTGACGATGTTCTTGCCGATGTCATGCACGTCGCCCTTGACGGTGGCGATGACGATCTTGCCCTTGGGCTTGACGTCGCCGCCGGCGTTCTGCGTGGCCAGCTTCTCGGCCTCGATGTAGGGCAGCAGGTGGGCCACCGCCTGCTTCATCACGCGCGCGCTCTTCACCACCTGGGGCAGGAACATCTTGCCCTGGCCGAACAGGTCGCCCACGATGTTCATGCCCGCCATCAGCGGGCCCTCGATCACGTGCAGCGGCCGGCCGCCGCGGGCCTGGATGGCCTGCCAGGCCTGTTCGGTGTCGGCGGTGATGAACTCGGTGATGCCGTGCACCAGGGCGTGGCTCAGGCGCGCCTCGACATCGCCGGCGCGCCAGGCCAGTCGCGCGCTGTCGTCCTTGGACAGGCCCTTGGCCGATTCGGCGATCTCCACCAGGCGCTCGCCGGCATCCCGGCGCCGGTTGAGCACCACGTCCTCGACCCGCTCGCGCAGCACCGGATCGAGATCGTCGTACACGCCCACCATGCCGGCGTTGACGATGCCCATGTCCATGCCGGCCCGGATGGCGTGGTACAGGAACACGGTGTGGATGGCCTCGCGCACCGGGTCGTTGCCGCGGAAGCTGAAGCTCACGTTGCTGACGCCGCCACTGACCTTGGCGCCGGGCAGGTGCTGCTTGATCCAGCGCGTGGCCTCGATGAAGTCGACCGCGTAGTTGTCGTGCTCCTCGATGCCGGTGGCGATGGCGAAGATGTTGGGGTCGAAGATGATGTCCTCGGCCGGGAAGCCCACCTCGTCGACGAGCAGGCGGTAGGCGCGCTGGCAGATCTGGGTCTTGCGCGCGTAGCTGTCGGCCTGGCCCTGCTCGTCGAAGGCCATCACCACGGCCGCGGCGCCGTAGCGCCGCACCAGCGTGGCCTGGCGCCTGAACTCGGCCTCGCCTTCCTTCAGGCTGATGCTGTTGACGATGCCCTTGCCCTGGAGGCACTTCAGGCCGGCCTCGATCACGCTCCACTGGCTGCTGTCGATCATGATCGGCACGCGCGCGATCTCGGGCTCGCCGGCGATCAGCTTCAGAAAGCGCTCCATCGCCGCGGCGCTGTCCAGCATCGCCTCGTCCATGTTGACGTCGATGACCTGGGCGCCGTTCTCGACCTGCTGCCGCGCCACCGCCAGCGCGTCCTCGAAGCGGCCCTCGAGGACCATGCGGGCGAAGGCCTTGCTGCCGGTGACGTTGGTGCGCTCGCCGATGTTGACGAACAGGGCGCCGGCGCCGATGGTCAGGGGCTCCAGGCCCGACAGGCGCAGGGGGGCGGGGTGGGCGGCGTCGGGGGCGGTCATGGCGGGTTCATCCTGTGCAGGATGAGCGCCGTTGGCGGGTTGCCGCGGTCCCGAGCCTGGCGGGGAGAGCCCCCGTCGCAACGCTCCTCGAAACCAGCCTGGATTCTATCGGCCGGGTCGGCGGCTGCGTGAATGGCTGCGTGTACGCCTGCGTCAACGGCTGTGAGAAGTCAGCCGCGCCAGCGGCCCGGCGTGGCTGATGCCCGGCGCCACGCGGTGGGCGGCCGGCGGCGGCTCGTCGGCGGGTGGGCTGTCGGCGGCCGGCGTGCCCTCGTCGGGCGCCGGCGCGGCCGCCGGGGCGCCCAGCCGCATGGCCACGCCCACGGCCAGGATGTCGATGACGAGCAGGTGCAGGATGCGGCTGACCATGGGCACGTGCGTGGCCAGGTCTTCGAGGTGGTCGACGATCAGCACGACGTCGGCCCGCTTGGCCAGCGGCGAATGGCTGGCCGTGATGGCCACCACCGGCGTGCCGCGGGCACGCGCCTGGTCGGCCACCGCCAGCAGGTCGTCGATGCGGCCGCTGCTGCTGATGATCACGATCACGTCGCTGGGCCGCAGCACGTTGGCCGCCAGCCGCTGCAGCCGCGGGTCGGTGAAGCTGGCCGACGGCACGCCGAAGCGCAGGAACTTGTACTGCGCGTCGTCGGCCACCACGCCGTAGTGGCCGACGGCAAAGAAGTCGATGCGCTGCGCCGCCGCCAGCAGGTCGATCGCGCGCGCCAGGGTGTCGCGGTTGAGCTGCTCGCGCACCTGCAGGATGGCGCTGGCCGTGTTGCCCAGCACCTTCACGCCCAGCTCCAGCATCGAGTCGGTGCCGGTGACCTGGGTGTGGCTGAGCGGGATCGTGCCCGACAGCCCCGAGGCCAGGCGCAGCTTGAAGTCCGACAGCCCTTCGCAGCCCAGGGTGCGGCAGAAGCGGATCACGGTGGGCTGGCTCACCTGCGCGGCCCTGGCGATCTCGGCGATGGGGTCCGACAGGGCGGCGCGCGGGTGCGCCAGGACATGGTCGGCCACGCGCCGCTCGGCCGGCGACAGCGTGGCCCGGGCACGCTCGATCTGGCCCAGCAGGGCCGAGCCGTGGTCGACCTGGCGCGAGCGCAGCTGCGCCGCCAGGATGGCCGAGGCGCCGACGAAGGTGGCCCGCTCGTCGGTGACGATGTAGGTGGGAATGCCTTGCAGGTAGTCGCTGAAGCGGCCCTTGTCCTCGAAGCGCGCGCGGAACGGCGAGCGGTCGAAGTACATGCCCAGCCGGGGCACGATGCCCCCGCCGATGTAGATGCCGCCGAAGGCGCCCAGCGTGACCGCCAGGTTCGCCGCCGCGGTGCCGAGCACGGCGCAGAAGGCCTGCAGCGTCTCTGCGCACACGGCGTCGCTGCCGGCCAGCGCGCGGCGCGTGATCTCGCGCGCCGCCAGCGCCTGCGGCGCCAGGCCGGCACGCTCGCGCAGCGCTTCGTGGATGAGCTCGATGCCGGGGCCCGACAGCAGGCGCTCGAAGGAGACATGGGCGTACCGGCGCAGCGCGTGGCGCAGGATCGCGATCTCGCGCTCGTCGCGCGGCGAGAAGCTGGTGTGGCCGCCCTCGGTGCCCAGCGCCACGAAGCCGTCGGCCACGGGGATCAACCCGCTCACCCCCAGGCCCGAGCCCGCGCCGAGCACGCCCACCACGCTGTGCTCGCGCGCGCTGCCCCCGCCCACCGGGCGCCGCTGCCCGGGCGCCAGCCGCGGCAGCGCCATCGCCAGCGCGGTGAAGTCGTTCACCACCACCAGCGTCTGCAATCCCAGCCGCTGGCGCATCTGCTCGCTGGAGAAGCGCCAGTGGTAGTTGGTCATGCGAACTTCGTCGCCCTCCACCGGGTTGGCGATGGCGATCGCCGCGTGCTCGATCGCGGTGCCCGCCGGCAGCCCGCGCAGGTAGGCGCTGACGGCGGCGTGGAAGTCGGCGTGCTCGGCGCACAGCAGCGACGCCGACTGCTCGAACACGCCGGGGGCCGTCTCGAGCGTGAAGCGGGCGTAGGTGCCGCCGATGTCGGCCAGCAGGCGGGGCGTGGGGAACTCGGTCATCGCGGCAGGGGTTCGGCATCGTGGCGCGATGTTTGCGTCAACTGCCTACGGTAGCGCAAGGTGTCGCAAGGTCGCACAACTGCCGGGCCGATTCTGGATCGCGCCGGCATCGGTGTAACTCAACTACAGGAAAGTCCGACCCGGGCAGACCCGGATGGAGAAATGACGCTGACGGCGCTCCGGGTTAAATTCAGCCCTGCGCTTGTAGTTTTGCTACCGCTCTGAAGGCGCCAGGGCTTTCACCATGGCCAGCATGCCCGCCCTACACACCGCCGATCCTCCTCGCACCGCCCCGCCCCGGCCCTGGCTGCTGGCCGACATCGGCGGCACGAATGCGCGCTTCGGCTGGCTGGCGCCCGGCAGCGCCGGCGTGCAGCACCTGCAGACCTTGCGCGGCGCCGACCATGCCGGTCCGGCCCAGGCCGCGCGCAGCTACCTCGCCCAGCTGGCGCTGGCGCTCGGCCCGGCCTACACGCCGCCCCGGGCCGGCGCGTTTGCCGTGGCCACGCCGCTGCACGGCGACCGGGTCTCGCTCACCAACGGCGGCTGGGATTTCTCGTGCGCGGCCACGCGCGACGAGCTCGGCCTGGCCACGCTGCTGATGCTGAACGACTTCGAGGCGCTGGCGCTGTCGCTGCCGCGGCTGCAGCCGCAGCAGCTGCGGCGCATCGGCCCGTCGCTGCCTGCGCCGCCGGGGGCCGCCACGCTGGCCGTGGTCGGCCCCGGCACCGGGCTCGGCGTGGCCGGCATCGTGCCGACCGCGCACGGCTGGGTGGCACTGCCGGGCGAGGGCGGGCACGCCACGCTGTCGGCGGCCGACGATTTCGAGGCCGCGCTGCTCGCCTGGGTGCGGCGCCGGCATGCGCATGTCTCGGCCGAGCGGCTGCTGTCGGGCATCGGCCTGCCCTTGCTGCACGAGGCGCTGTCCCAGGTGCTGGGCACGCCCGCGCCGGTGCTGGAGGGCAGCGAGATCGTCGAGCGCGGCGTGGCCGGCTCCGACGCGCTGTGCGCTCGCACGCTGGACACCTTCTGCGCCCTGCTGGGCAGCTTTGCCGGCAACGTGGCGCTGACGCTGGGCGCGCGCGGCGGCCTGTACCTCGGCGGGGGCATCGTGCCGCGGCTGGGCGAGCGCTTCTTCGAATCGCCCTTCCGTGCCCGCTTCGAGGCCAAGGGCCGCTTCCAGGCCTACCTGCAGGCCGTGCCGACGGCGCTGATCACCGACACGCTGGCCGCGCTGGGGGGCGCGGCACTGGCGCTGGAGCAGCACCGGGGTTGAAAGCCGGTGCCGGCGGGGCCGCCCGGGTGCCGGCGCGGCCCCGGTGTGTCAACCCCCGGCGCGCGCCAGCGTTGTGGATGCGGTCGGCATGCCGTCGCAGTCCCGCGGCGGCCAGGCCGGCGAACCGACAACCCGGCTCGTCCCGGATCGACCGCAACCTCCCAGCCACCCACGAAAGACCGACATGACCAAGATCCTCAGCGCCCTGCTCCTGGCCGCCTTCGCCTTCAGCGCCCACGCGGCCACCGAGGCGGCCGCCGCCGCCAGCGCCCCGATGAAGGCCAAGCACGAGAAGATGGCCAAGCATCACGTGGCCCCCAAGCACCACATGGCCGCCAAGCATCACGTGGCCAAGAAGGAAGCCCCGAAGGCTTCCGAGCCGGCCAAGTAATTCCGGCCCGGTCCGAAGAGGGCAGCCGCTTGCGGCTGCCCTTTTTCATGGCCGGGCGCCGGCCGGCGTGCCCTCGTGCAGCGTGATCACCGCGCTGGCATCCATCACCTTCGGCCCGTCGGCCGCGCCGCCGCCGAAGGCAAAGGGCCCGGCTTCAGGGGCCAGCGGACGGTAGCCGCCGTCGTAGTCCCAGGTCGTGACGTAGACCTGCGCGCCGGCCAGGCTGGGCGGGTTGCCCAGTGCAGCGGCCGGGATGGTGAGGCTGACGCGGCCGGCGCGGCGGTCGACCGCGATCGCCGCCGCTGGCGTGACGGGCGTGCCCTCGTCGGTGGCCGACGCCCCGGCGCTGGCGAAGAGCGCGTCCGACCAGCCGCCGGCGCGCAGCCGCAGCTGCCAGCGCATGCCGCCCGGCAGGCTGGCGTTCTGCAGCGGCATCACGGTGGCGCCGTCGGCGCGGCCCGGCAGGGCGACGAAGATCGTGAACACCACGTGGTCGAAGCCGTTGGGCGGGCCCCAGCCGGCGGTCACGGCGTTCATCGTCAGGTCGAGCTTGAGCGCGCCGCCGCTGCCCCAGGCCTGCACGCGCCGCAGGTCGGCCTGGTGCGCGTCCCAGCTGCCCTCGCGGGGGTAGCGGTAGCGTCCGTCGGGGCCCCGGTCGTCGCCGGCCGGGTCGGCCACGTCGGCCAGCAGCTGCCAGTGGCGCACGACGCGGAAGCGGCGCGGCTGCGACACCGCCTGCCGCCCGTCCCAGGCGACGATGCTGTGCTCGACCTCGGGGTCGGCCAGGCGGCCGGTGGCCACCCGCGCCTGCCAGCGGCCCGCGGCGTCGGGCACCGCGGCCGTTGCCGAGGCCAGGTCGCCATCGACCACGATCTGCAGCCGCTGCACGCCTGGCGCCCGGCCCCCGACCTCGAAGTCGCCGTCGACAGCGTCCGCCGGCAGCGCATCCAGCGTGATCGACGCCGCCGCCGGGGCCGCCCCGGGGCCGTTCGGTGCAGGTGCCGCGGGCACCGCGCCGGGCCGCTGCTGCCACACCCAGCCGCAGCGCGGCGGCAGCCGCAGCGTGACACGCCCCTGCGCCCCGACCACCAGGTCGGCCGGCCGCCCCGCCAGCCCGAACAGCCCTTCGAGCACGCTGCCTTCGGCCAGGCCGGTGGCCAGGCCGGGCAGCAGCACCGCGTGGTCGGCGGTGTTGAACACCACCCAGGCCGACGCCGGGCCGTCCTGCATGCGCCAGGCCAGCGCGCCGGCCTGCGCGCCCTCGGCGGCCAGCACCGTGGGCGTGCCGCGCGAGAACACGGGGTGGGCGCGGCGCAGCGCCGTCATCGCCGCGATGCGGCGGTACAGCGGCGCGGCCGTGTCGTAGTGGTCGCGCCCGCCCGAACCGAAGCCGGCCTTGAACATGGCCGCCCGCTGCACCGTGAAGCCCTGCTCGGTGCCGTAGTAGACGACCGGGATGCCCGGCAGCGTCATGATCGCCAGCAAGGCCTGCTCGAGCCCGGCCACCGTGCCGCCGGCCAGGAAGCGGTCGACATCGTGGTTGTCGACGAAGGTGGGCATCAGCTGCGGCCGCGCGAACAGCTTCGACTGGCGCGCGATGCGCTCGCCCAGCGCGGCCGGCGGCCGGCCGCGCGCGAAGGCGTCGCCCAGGGCACCGTAGAGCGGGAAGTTCAGCATCCCCGGCAGCAGCGGCCGGCCGTCGGCGCCGGTCATGTAGGCCTCGATGCGGCGCGACTGCGTGTCGTCGCCCGGCCGGTCGATGCCGAAGCCTTCGCCGAAGACGAGGAAATGCTTGCGCCCCGTCTGCCGCGCCGCCACCGCGATGCCGGGCGCCTGCGGGTCGCGCGCATGCAGGAAGTCGTCGAAGAATGCCGGCGGCACGTAGAACGCGGTGTCGACCCGGAACGCGTCCACGCCGGCCTCGCGGATCCAGAAGTCGTAGCTGCGTCGCAGCGCGCGGCGCACGCGCGGGTTCTCGGTGTTGAGGTCGTCCAGCCCCGCGAGCTGGAAGTTCAACAGCTGGTCGGGGTTGCTGAAATCGGTGATGTCGGGCGTCCAGTGGTAGATCGCCTGGGCGCGCTGCCGCGGGTCGCGCGGGTCGTTCAGGTCGAAGGGCGGCTGCGACGGCCGTGCCACCGGCGGCGTGGCGGTGTGGGGCACGTAGTAGCGGGCCGGGTCGCCCGCATCCCAGCCGCCGCGGTAGCCGAAGTAGTTGCCGGTGTGGTTGACCACGATGTCCTGCACCAGGTACATGCCCGCGCCGTGCAGCGCCCGCGCCAGGCGCTGGTAGTCGGCCAGCGTGCCCAGGTGGCGGTCCACCTGCATGAAGTTCTCGGCCCAGTAGCCGTGGTAGCCGGCGTAGTCGCCCGCGGGCGACAGCCACTGGTTGGCCACCGGCGGCGTGATCCACAGCGCGGTGGCGCCCAGGCCGCGGATGTAGGGCAGGTGCTGCAGCAGGCCGGCGAGATCGCCACCGTTGTAGCGCGTGCCGTCGCCGGCGCGGTACTCGCCGGCGCCCTGGTCGTTGTTGTGCGGGTCGCCGTCGGCGAAGCGGTCGGTGACGACGAAGTAGATGACCTGGTCGCGCCAGTCGGGCGAGGGCACGTGCAGCGGGCCGGTGGCGGCACCGGGCGCGGCGGCCGCCACCGAGCAGGCGAGCAGGAGCGGGGCCGGCCAGCACTTCATGGCGGTGGAGTGTATGCAGCCTTGTTGTTTTTAAGGTACTGTAGTTTCCCTACAAACCCGAACCGGATCGGCCGGGGCCGACTGCCGCAGCGCACCATTTGCGCGCTTCATAGGGAGAACGGGACGCCTGGTCGGGCCATTGCGCCGGGCACCCGGGCAGGCGGGCACCGATCTAGGGTTTCCGCAGATAGCTGAAAAATCTAGTTTTGGTACATATTTCGAACCGGAACATCCCCATCGCCCACCCCCGTCCGGCATCCCGCCCCCGCGGGTCACGCGGCATCCAGGCAACTCAACGAGGTTCGAGGAGACATCGATGAACAAGACCCACGCCCGGCGCGGCGCACTGCCGCAGCGTCTGCAGCTCCGCCCGGTGGCGCTGGCAGCGGCGGCGCTGCTTTACAGCACCGCCCACGCGCAAACGGCGCCGGCGCCGGCGCCGGCCGCATCGTCGGCCGAGCAGACCGTCACCGTCACCGGCATCCGTGCCGGCATCGAAAGCGCCATCAGCGTCAAGAAGAACGCCGACGGCGTGGTCGAGGCCCTGTCGGCCGAGGACATCGGCAAGCTGCCCGACACCACGATCGCCGAGTCGCTGGCACGCCTGCCGGGCGTGACCACGCAGCGCAACGCGCAGGGTCAGGCGACCAACATCTCGATCCGCGGCCTCGGGCCCGATTTCAACGGCTACCTGCTGAACGGGCGCGAGCAGACCAGCACCGGTGACAGCCGCGCGGTCGATCTCAGCGTCTACCCGGCCGAGCTGATCGCCGGCGCCACGGTCTACAAGACGAGCGACGCCTCCCTGATGGCCGCCGGCCTGGCCGGCACCATCGACAACCGCCTGGTCGACCCCCTGTCGTTCAAGGGCCGCGCCGTCGCGGTGAACGCCGAGCGCACCAAGACCGGCGTCGGCCTGCCCGTCACCGGCACCGGCAAGCGCTACAGCCTGAGCTACATCGACCAGTTCGCCGACCGCAAGCTCGGCATCGCGCTGGGCTGGGTGCACTCCGACAGCAACAGCAGCTCGCTGGCCAACGGCAGCTGGGGCGGATCCGGGCCCGCCACCCTCACCGACGGCACGGTGGTGCCGAAGGTCTCGCTGCCCTTCGGCGGCGGCCTGGGCTTCGAGACCGACCACAACATCGACAAGCGCGACGGCGGTGCGGCCATCGTGGTCTTCAAGCCGAACAAGCTCTTCAGCAGCGAGCTCGACGTGTACCACGCCAAGATCCAGACCTCGCTGAAGAAGGTCAAGGTCAACAACGGCCAGTTCACCTCGCTGACCAACGCCACCGTCTCCAACGGCGTGGCGCAGAGCGGCACCCTGGGCATGGCCCCCGGCGGCCTGATCGTCTACAACGAGAACATCTACGACGACGACACCATCGATTCGGTGGGCTGGAAGAACACGCTGAACTTCAGCGACACCTGGAGCGGCTCGCTCGACTTCAACCACAACAAGGCCACGCGCGTCGAGAAGGACATCGAGGCCTACGGCGGCATCGTCGGTGCCGACACGCTGAGCTTCACCAACGGCGGCGGGGCCATCCCGAACCTGACGCTGGGCAACCCGGGCGCCTATGTCGACCCGACCCAGATCGCCATCCGCGACCAGTCGGGCTGGAGCGGCGTGACTTACCCCAGCGGCCCCTATGCCGGCAAGACCGTGCCCCAGGCCGGCTACAGCAAGGGCCCCACCATCACCGACAAGCTCGACGCCGTGCGCCTGGACTTCAGGCACGGCTTCGCCGACGCCGGCATGTTCACCGACGTGCAGTTCGGGGGCAACTACTCCAAGCGCAGCAAGGATCGCGTCACCGACGAAGGCCTGGTCGTCTCGGCCAACAACGGCGGCTACGACCGGATCCCGTACCCGGCCAGCGCCTACGTCGAGAGCAACGTCGGCGGCACCGGCCTGAACGTGCTGACCTTCGACCCGCAGCAAGGGCTGTGGCCGGGCGCCACGCTGCTGCGCAAGTACAACGACGACATCCTGTCCAAGACCTGGACCGTGACCGAGAAGGTCACCACCGCGTATGCCAAGCTCAACATCGACACCCAGGCCGGCCGCGTGCCGGTGCGCGGCAACATCGGTGCGCAGATCGTCAACACCGACCAGTCCTCCGCCGGCTACCGGGCCGATGTCAGCTCGTCCGTCACGCTGACCAACCCCGCCGGCTCGCTCACGACCTCGGGCACGAAGTACACCGACGTGCTGCCGTCGCTGAACCTCACCGGCGACCTGGGCGGCGGCAACCTGCTGCGCTTCGGCGCCGGCATCCAGATCGCGCGCGCCACGCTCACCGACATGCGCAACTCGCTGGCCGCCGCGGTGGACACGAACGCCCAGAACTCCACCTTCGGCCGCATCGTGGGTTCGTCGGGCAACCCGCAGCTCAAGCCCTTCAAGGCCAAGGCGCTGGACCTGTCGTGGGAGAAGTACTTCGGCACCAAGGCCTATTTCAGCGTCGCCGGGTTCTACAAGAAGCTCGACACCTACATCGTGCCGGCGACCAACAGCGCCTACGACTTCTCCACCATCGCGCCGCAGCTGGGGCTGGCGATCCCGGCCCTTGGCCCGATCGGCACCTACACCACCACCGTCAACGGCAGCGGCGGCAACCTGCGCGGCATCGAGCTGGCGGTGTCGATGCCCTTCAGCCTGCTGACCCCGGTGCTCAATGGCTTCGGCTTCAGCTCGAGCTGGTCGTCGACCTCGAGCTCGGTCAAGCTGCCCAACCTGATCGGCCTGAACCCGTCGCAGCAGGTGCCGGCCGGCGGCGCAACGATCCCGCTGCCGGGCCTGTCGAAGACCAACGCCAAGCTGATGCTCTACTACGAGCGCGGCGGCTTCAGTGCCTTCGTCGCCGACAACTACCGCTCCAAGTACGTGGGCAGCGTCGCCAACAACCAGATCGGCGGCTACCCGGCCCTGATCTACATCCAGAGCCAGTCCTGGGTGTCGGCGCAGGTGGGCTACGAGTTCCAGTCCGGTCCGATGCGGGGGCTGGGCTTCCGCTTCGAGGGCAACAACATGAACAAGCCCATCTACAAGGAGCTGAAGGCCGACGGCTCGCTCAACACGTCCAACCAAACCGGCGCCAGCTACGCCTTCAAGCTGAGCTACCGGTACGAGTGACGGGCCGCCCCGCCCGACCCCCCTGCCCGTTGCGGCAGGGGGTGTTCCATCGACCGCCGCCCCTGATGCACACTCGGCGCCGCCATGCACAAACCTGAGATGCCCGGCCCGCCGGGCGACCGGCCGCTCGACATCGTGATCGTCGGCGGCGGCACGTCGGGCTGGATGACGGCCGCGGCGCTGGCCAAGATGCTGCAGGGGCGCTACCGCATCACGCTCGTCGAGTCCGACGAGATCGGCACCATCGGCGTGGGCGAGGCCACGATCCCGATGATCGCCCTCTTCAACCGCCTGCTCGATCTCGACGAGAACGAGTTCATGCGCCAGACCCAGGGCACGTTCAAGCTCGGCATCGAGTTCGTGAACTGGGGCCGCCTGGGCGACCGCTACCTCCACGGCTTCGGAGTCGTGGGCCAGGAGAACGCCACCGTCGACTTCCACCAGTACTGGCTCAAGCAGTCGCTGGCGGGCAAGGCGCGCGGGCTCGAGCATTACTCCATCAACACCGCGGCCTGCCTGAGCCACAAGTTCATGCGGCCGCGGCCGGACATGCCGAATTCGCCGCTGTCGCAGATCGCCTACGCCTTCCACTTCGACGCCTCGCTCTACGCCCGCTTCCTGCGCGACTTCAGCCAGGCGCGCGGCGTCACCCGCATCGAGGGCCGCATCGCCGACGTCGCGCTGCGCGAGGGCGACGGCCACGTGGCCTCGCTGACGCTGCAGTCGGGCCGCAAGATCGAAGGCGACCTGTTCATCGACTGCTCGGGCTTTCGCGCGCTGCTCATCGAAGGCGCGCTGAAGACCGGCTACGAAGACTGGTCGCACTGGCTGCCCTGCGACCGCGCCGTGGCGGTGCCCTGCGCCTCGGCCGGCGAGCTGCTGCCCTACACGCGCTCGACCGCGCGCCAGGCCGGCTGGCAGTGGCGCATACCGCTGCAGCACCGCATCGGCAACGGCCACGTGTTCTGCAGCCGCTACATGAGCGAGGACGAGGCCACCGGGATCCTGCTCGGCAACCTCGACGGCGCACCCCTGGCCGAGCCGCGGCCGATCCGCTTCACCACCGGCAAGCGCCGCCAGGCCTGGAACCGCAACGTGGTGTCCATCGGCCTGGCCTGCGGTTTCATCGAGCCGCTCGAATCGACCAGCATCCACCTGGTGCAGGTGGGCATCGCGCACCTGCTCACCTACTTTCCCGGCACCGGCTTCGATGCCGCCGACCGCGACCGCTACAACCAGGTGATGAACCAGGAATACGAGTGGGTGCGCGACTTCATCATCCTGCACTACAAGGCGACCGAGCGCAGCGACTCGCCGTTCTGGAACTACTGCCGCGAGATGGACGTTCCGGCGACGCTGCGCCAGCGCATCGAGCTGTTCCGCACCCACGGCCGGGTCTGGCGCGAGGGCAACGAGCTGTTCACCAAGCTCAGCTGGCTGCAGGTGCTGCACGGCCAGCGGGTGCGGCCGGCCTCGTACCACCCGCTCACCGACCTGCGCAGCGAGCCCGAGATCCAGGCCTACCTCGAGGAAGTCGAGGGCGTGATCCAGGCCTGCGTCGACGTCATGCCCACGCACGCGAAGTTCATCGCCGACCATTGCGCGGCCCCGGCCGCGACCTGACCCGGAGCACCCTGCCCATGACGACCCGCTTCCACCGCCCCCTGACACGCGCGCTGGCTGCCCTGCTGGTGTCGGCGCTGGCTGCCTGCGCCAGCGCCCCGCCCGACGAGGCCAAGCTGACCTACCAGACCGCGCCTGCAGGCGCCACGCTGTACGAGGGCGGGCAATCGCTCGGGCTGGCTCCGGTGACGCGCACCTACCACTCGGACGGCAAGTCGGCCACCATCACCACGCCCGAGGTCACCGCCGTCTGGCCCAGTGGCGCCAAGACCCGCTTCTACACCCTGCTGAAGGCCGGCGACGACCGCGTCGCCACCCTCGAGCGCCCGGCCGGCGCGCCCGGCCTGCAGGCCGATCTGGACCATGCCAAGCAGGTGACGGCCGAGACCCGCAGCGCCGACCTGCGGGCCAAGGACGAGGCGCTGCGCGAGCAGGCGCGCATGTCGGCGCGCTGCCAGGCCCAGATGTCCGGCAAGGGCGTCCCCTCGCCCAGCGACAACTGCCGCTGAGTCCCTGCGGTTCAGCGCAGGGCCCGGGTGCAGGTGAAGAAGCCGTTCAGCGTCAGGCGGCCGCGGGCCGGATCGGGGCTCAGGCGCTGCGGCTGCTCGACGTCGCCCGAATGAAACAGCCCGCCGTCGTACAGGATCATCCGGTTCCAGGCCGCGGGCACCTGGGCGATGCGCTCGAAGTGGTCGTTGCTGCCCGTCATGTAGCCCGGCGCGACGCCCCAGCGGGCCCTGAACTCGGCCGCGCCGAGCTGCTGACTGTCGGCCACCATGCGCTCGACCTCGGCCGGCGGCAGGCGCGGCCGGTAGAAGCTGGTGCCCCCCAGCGCCGGGTCGCGAAACAGGTACAGCACCGAGGCCGCGAACAGCACCCGGGCCGGGTCGGCGGCGATGCGGTCGCGGTGGCATTGCCACTGGCAGGGTGCCAGCGCCTCGGGCGGCAAGGTCACCATCGCCAGCCGTACCGCGGCTTCGAGCGTGCGGCGCCCGCCGATGCGGCCGCGCGCATGCTGGGCAAAGCAGTCGGCGACGGCCTGCGCCAGCGCGGCGGGGGCCGGCAGCAGCAGGCCGGGATAGGGCACGCCCCGGGGCGGCTGGAAGGTCTGCCCGCAGGCCCAGTCGACGAGGTCTTCGGGGCGCGCGAGCAGCTCGTCGATCACCACGCAGTGCTGGTCGCGCGCCAGCGTCAGCACGCGCACCGCCGGTCGCGGGTTGAACAACGGGCCCTCGGCTTGCATCCACGCTCGCATGTCCAGGCCCTTCCTGCCTTGGCCGGCGATGGCCCTTGCCATGGCGCCGCGGGTGCGCCGGATCATAGGGTGGCCTTGCCTCCCGGCCGGTGGGCGAGCGGCGACACCGCGCTGACGTGTCGCCGCCCCGAGGGGCCGAAAGGCTGAAAGGCTGAAAGGCCGACAAGGAAACAGGCGATGAGACGACGCAAATTCAACACCCTGGCGCTGGCTGCTGCTGCGCCGAGCCTGCCGGCGGCCGCAGCCGCGGCCACCGGGTCGCGTGCCGAAGGCGAAGACGGCGATTGCGTGAGCCATGTCGCCTGGTCGCGCCACACCAGCCTGTACGAAGTCAACGTGCGCCAGTTCAGCGCCGCGGGCACCCTGGCCGAGGTGCAGGCGCAGCTGCCGCGGCTGCAGGCGATGGGCGTCGGCGCGCTGTGGTTCATGCCGCTGCAGCCCATCGGCGTGCTCAACCGCAAGGGCACGCTGGGCAGCTACTACTCGATCCGCGACTACACCGCGGTCAACCCCGAGTTCGGCACGCTGGCCGACTTCAAGCGCCTGGTCGCACGCGCGCATGCGCTGGGCATGAAGGTGCTGCTGGACTGGGTCGCCAACCACACCGCCTGGGACCACCCCTGGGTGAGGCAGCATCCGGCGTGGTACCAGCGCGACGCGCAGGGCCGCATCCATGCCTTCGTCTACCCGGCCGCGCCCGGCAGCGCGCCCGAGGTCTGGGCCGACGTCGTGGGCCTGGACTACCACCAGCCCGGCCTGTGGCCCGCGATGACCGACGCGATGGCCTTCTGGCTGCGCGAGGCCGACATCGACGGCTTCCGCTGCGATGTCGCCGGGCTGGTGCCGATCCCGTTCTGGACCCAGGCGCGGGCGGCGCTGTCGCGCATCAAGCCGATGTTCATGCTGGCCGAGGCCGACCTGCCGGCGCTGCACCGTCGCGCCTTCGACGCCACCTACGACTGGGACCTGTGCACCACGCTGCAGCGCGTGGCACAGGGCCGCGACAAGCCGACGGCCCTGCACGCCTGGTGGCAGCGCGAGCAGGCCAAGTACCCGCCCGACGCCTACCGCATGGCCTTCACCACCAACCACGACATCAACAGCTGGGCCGGCAGCGACCGCGAGCTCTACGGCCAGGCCTTCGAGGCGATGGCGGTGCTGGCCGCCACGCTGCCCGGGCTGCCGCTGGTGTATGGCGGCCAGGAGGCCGGGCTCGACCGGCGGCTGGCCTTCTTCGAACGCGACCCCATCGCCTGGAAGGGCCTGCGCCTGCAAGGCCTGTACACGCGGCTGCTGCAGCTCAAGCGCACCCATGCGGCGCTGGCCAACGGCGCGGCCGGCGGGGCGCTGCAGTGGCAGCCGGCGGCGCACCCACAGGTGCTGGCCTACACCCGCCAGCGCGACGGCGAAGTGCTGCGCGTGACCGCCAACCTCGGCCCCGACCCGGCCGAGCAGGGCGGCCGCGCGCTGGCGCCCTGGGGCTGGCGCATCGAGACCGCCTGAGACGCGCGGCGCGCGGGGCCGCTTCGCCTCACCCCCGAGCCAGCCGGCGCCGGCTGGCGCGCGCCTGCGGCACCCAGGCCAGCGTGGCCCAGCGGCGCCACATCAGCAGCCCGCGCAGCCACTCGTCGGCGGCGTAGGCGATCCACACGCCCACCAGTCCCAGGCCCAGATGGCTGCCCAGCAGCCAGCTGCCGCCGGCCAGCACCACCAGCATCGACGCCGCACCCGCCAGCACCGGGTAGCGCGCGTCGCCGGCCGCGCGCAGGGCGTTGATGACGACCAGGTTGAAGGTGCGGCCGGGCTCGAGCAGCACCGTCCACCACAGCAGCACGCTGCCGGCGGCCACGATCCGGGCGTCGGTAGTGAAGATGCGCAGCACCCAGGGCCCGGCCAGCGCCGCCGTGCCGGCCATCACCACGCTCACCGCCAGGCCCCGCGCCAGCGCGCGCCGCACCACCCGGTGCGCCTGGTGCAGCCGGCCGGCGCCGATGAGGTGGCCCACCACCGTCTCGGCCGACAGCCCGGTGGCCAGCCCGAACAGCAGGCCCACGCTGATGACCTGCTGCGTGTAGGCCTGGGTGGCGAGTGCGCGCGTGCCCAGGCTGCCGGCCACCGCCACGCTGACCATGGCTGCCAGCCGGTAGGCGATGTTCTCGGCCGCGCCGGGCAGGCCGATGTGCGCCACCGCGGCCAGCTCGGTACGGCGCAGGCGCCACCAGTCGGCCGCCCGGGGCACCAGCCCCAGGCGCCGCCGCCACAGCGCGCGGTGCAGCACCAGCGCCAGCAGCCGCGCCGCCACCAGCGCCAGCGCATACCCCGGCAGGCCCAGGCCGCCCCAGGACCCCAGGCCCAGCATCAGCAGCGGCGCCAGCAGCAGGTGCGTGCCGTGCATCGCCACCATCACCGCCAGCGTGTCGCGGGCGCGCAGGTGGGCCCGCATCACGCCGGCCATGCTCGCGTTCCAGGCATCCAGCAGCAGGGCCGGCGCCAGCAGCTGCAGCAGCGGCAGCGCCAGCGGCAGCACCCCGGCGGGGGCGTTCAGCAGCCGCAGCAGGGGGGCGGCGCCCAGCAGCGCCAGCAGCGCCGCCAGGCCGCCGATCCAGGTGCTGGCCCCCAGCACGGCGCAGGCCACGGCATCGGCGGCCGCACGCCGGCCGGCGCCCAGGTTCTGCGTCAGCACGACGCCGACACCGGCGCCGACGATGCGGAACAGGATGAACAGCATGCCCAGCACGTTGTTGGCCAGCGCGAACGCCGCGCCGGCGGCGTCGGACAGGTGCCCCGCCAGGGCCGTGCCGACGATGCCCACCGCGATGCCCAGCAGCAGCTCGACGAACAGCGGCCAGGCGAGGGCGAACAATCGGGGCTGGCGCGGCATGGCCAGACGGTACATTGCGGCGACGGCGGCGCCCCGGCCTGCGGCGCCGATCCAACACCGCGGCGCCACAGCGCGGCGGCGGGCCCCAACCCACGACGGACACCGGCATGAGTCAGATCCACTTCATCGGCGGCGAGAAGGGCGGCGTCGGCAAGTCGCTGCTGGCGCGCGTGCTGGCGCAGCACTTCATCGACCGCGGCCTGCCCTTCGTGGGCTTCGACACCGACCGCTCGCACGGCGCGCTGCTGCGCTACTACGCCGACTACGCCGCGCCCATGCCGCTGGACGGCCACGACAGCCTGGACCGCGTGATCGAGGCCGCCGCCGAAGACCCGGCGCGCCGGGTGCTCGTCGACCTGGCGGCGCAGACGCAGGGCGCGCTGCTGCGCTGGCTGGACGAGACCGGCGCCGCCGAGATGGCCGCGGGCCTGGGCCTGGCGATGAACTACTGGCACGTGATGGACAGCGGGCGCGATTCGGTCGACCTGCTGGCGCGCTGGCTCGACGGACCCGGCGCCGCGCTGCCGCTGGTGCTGGTGCTCAACGAGGTCCGCGGCGAAGGCTTCGAGCAGCTCGCGGCCTCGGGCCTGCAGGCGCGTGCGCAGGCGCTGGGCGCGCGCACGCTGCGCCTGCGCAGGCTGCCCGACGCGCTGCTGCAGAAGGTGGACGGTGCGGGCAGCAGCTTCTGGGCCGCCACCCAGGCCGGCGGCCTGGGCCTGCTCGACCGCCAGCGTCTGAAGGTGTGGCTGCAGAAGACCAGCGCCGAGCTCGACCCGCTGGGCGTCTGAGCGACGGACCCTGACGCCCGGAACCCCGGCGCACCCGACGACCTAGGGCTGTCGGCCGCGACGGCGGCTGCCGATCATCGGCGCCGCGCAACCCGCGCGACACACCACCGGGAGACGGGACATGGCCCAGAAGTCCAAGCCAGCCAAGCCACATCAGGCGGCCGAGGCGGCCAAGGCGAACAAGGCGACCGCGGACAGCCGCCAGGCGAAAGCCCTGTCGCTGCACATCGGCCTGAACAGCGTCGGCGCGGCCGCCTACGGCGGCTGGGACGGGCCACTGGCGGCCTGCGAGTTCGACGCCAACGACATGGCGGCCTTGGCCAAGAGCCAGGGCATGAAGCCCACGCTGCTGCTGACGCGGCAGGCCACGCGCGCCCGGGTGCTGGGTGCGCTGCGCAGCGCAGCCGCGGCGCTGAAGGCCGGCGACCTGTTCTTCCTGAGCTACTCGGGCCACGGCGGCCAGGTGCCCGACACCAACGGCGACGAGCCCGACCACCAGGACGAGACCTGGTGCCTGTACGACGGCCAGCTGATCGACGACGAGCTGTACCTCGCGCTCAGCCGCTTCGGCGCCGGCGTGCGCGTGCTGGTGCTGTCGGACAGCTGCCACAGCGGCAGCGTCACGCGCGACCTGCCGCCGCCCCCGCCCCCGCCGGGCCAGCGCGCCCGGCTCATGCCCGACAGCGTGGGCCGGCGCGTGTACGCGCTGCACCGGGCCTTCTACGACGGGCTCCAGGCCGAGGTGGCGGCGGCGGCCAGTCGCGCCTGGGTCGACCCCGACACCGCCCTGGCGCAGGTGGGCGCGGCGGCGCAGGCATCGGCGCTGGTGGGCCGCTTCAAGCCCGCGGTGGTGCTGATCTCGGGCTGCCAGGACAACCAGACCTCGATGGACGGCGACCACAACGGCGCCTTCACCGAGCAACTGCTGAAGGTCTGGGCGCATGGTTCGTTCAGCGGCGACTACCGCAGCTTCCATGCCCGCATCCGCGCCGGCATGCCGGCCACGCAGTCGCCCAACCTGTTCGCGCTGGGCCCCGCGGCGGCCTTGCTGGGCCAGCGGCCGTTCACCGTCTGAGCTTCGGGGCCGCCGGGTCGCCGTGACCCGGCGGCCGAAAAAATCTGCTCAAGTCGGCGCGGCGCCGGTCGAAAACCCGTTGGCGAGACGGCCCGATGCCGCCGCGCCCACCAGACCGGCCCTCACCACCGCCCCTGCGTCCACGCGCCATGATCACCGTCGCCACCGCCAGCGTCGCCGCCATGAGCAGCAGCGCCCTGCCGAACCAGGCCAGGCTCGAACAGCTGAGCCATGAGGCCGGGGCGCTGCGCCAGGAGCTGCTGCGGGCCCGAAAGTCGGGCGCCACCTCGAGCGAGACGGTCGACCAGGTGACGCGGCAACTGCATGGCGTGCAGACGCAGATCGAGCGCGTGGTGCTGACGATGCAGCTGGCCCGGCTGGGCCGCGGCAGCGCGGCCGGCGCGCAGGCGCCCGCCGACGCCCAGGCGACGGGGACGGCCTCGGTGCCGAAGGCCGCCAAGACCGGCGCGAAGGCGCCAGCGCGGGCCGATGCCAAAGCGCAGGCTCGCACGGCCGAGGTCAAGGCCGGCGCCGCGCCAGAATCCGGGTCGGCCAAGACCGCGGCCGCGCAGGCCGCCGCCGGCCGCGACCCCTATCAACCAGCCTCGTCGCCCGCCGGCAGGCTGCTCGACGTGCGTTCCTGAGCATCGCCGGCCCGCCTCGCGCGCACTCAGCGCGCGAGATCCGGGCCGAGCAGGAACCGCAGCGGCTGCCCGACCCGCGCGGCCCAGTCGGCCTCGGTGTGGTCGGCGCCTTGGAAGACGCGCGAGCTGTACTGCGCATCGCCGTAACCCCGCTCGCGCAGCAGCAGGTCGGCGAAGCGCTGGTGCACGCCGTACAGGGCGTCCAGCCCGGCCGTGCCATGGTCCATGTAGAGCCGGTGCGTGGCCGGGTCGGGCGCATGGTCGCGCAGGTAGCCGAACACGGCCAGCGGCAGCTCGGCGTTCTGCAGCTCGGGGACCGGCCCCCAGGCCGTGGGCCGGCCCACCCAGTGCGTGGACAGGCAGGCCGCGCCGCCGAAGACCTGCGGGTACTCGCTCATCGCGTACAGCGCGATCAGCCCGCCCATGCTCGAGCCCATCACGAACGTGTGCGCGGGGCCGGGCCGCGTGGCATAGCGGCGGTCGATCTCGGGCTTGAGTTCCTCGACCAGGAAGCGCAGGTAGTCATCGGCCTTCGAGCGACCGTTCGAGGCCTGCTCGACATAGCGCCGGCGCACGGGCTCGCTGGCCAGGGCCAGCGCCTTCTGCGGGAAGTACTCGGCATAGCGTTCGGCGCCGCCGTTCCAGACCCCGACCACGATGGTCGGGGGCACCTCGCCAGCATCGATCAGGCGCTGCAGCGCGACGTCGACGTGCCAGGCCTGGTGGTTCCAGGTCGTGGCAGCGTCGAACAGCATCTGGCCGTCCTGCATGTAGAGCACGTCGTAGCGGCGGGCCGGGTCGTAGCCGCGCGGCAGCCAGACATCGACCGGCCGCTCGGCCACGTACTTCGAGGCCCCGCCGGGCAGGCGCTCGAGGTGGCCGACCTGGGCCCGCGGCAAGGGCTGCGCGAGCGCCCCGGCAGCCACCATCGCCCCCAGCACCAGCGCCACCGGCCTCATTGCACGCGCTTGTAGTTGCTGTAGCCGCCCTGCGGCGTGAGGTCGGGCCGCAGCACCAGAAAGCCGTGGGCCGGCAGGCTGACGTCGAGCATCGACGAGGCGATGCGCAGCGGCGCGTGCGCGCCCAGCAGGTCGACCAGCCGCGTGCCGTCCATCAGCTTGGAATCGGTCAGCATCACGGTCTCCTGCACCGGCTCGGCGGCGGCGTTGACGAGCACGATCACGCTCTCGCCGGCGCGGTCGGTGCGGCGCTCGAAGGCGAACAACCGGTTCGCCACGGCGAGCCTGAAGTCGCCCACGCGCAGGGCGCGGCTGGCGCGGTGCAGGGCGATCAGCTGCTTCGTCCAGGTCAGCGCCGGGTTGTCGTCGCGGACCCGGTCCCAGCGCATGGGCGCGCGCATCGCCGGGTCGGCGCCGCCGGTCATCCCCAGCTCGTCGCCGTAGTAGAGGTTGGGTGAACCGGGCAGCGTGAACTGCAGTACCTGGGCCAGGCGGCGCTCGGCCTCGTCGGGCAGCACGGTGGCCAGGCGCTCGGTGTCGTGGTTGCCGAGGTAGATCCAGCTCTTGAGCATGGGCTCGATGCCGGCGTCGCGGACCAGGCGCGCGATCATCCGGCCGCCGGTGGCGGTGTCGATGCGGCCCTGTGCCAGGCCCAGGATGATGTGGCGCAGCGTGAAGCCCAGCACGCCGTCGACCGAGGGGAACCACTCCTGCGGGTAGTTGGCGATCTCGCCCAGCACCAGCGAGCCCGGCTTCTGCGCATGCGCGGCCGCCGTCAGCTCGCCCAGGAAGCGGAAGCCGATGTCGAACGCCACGTCCAGGCGCCAGCCGTCGATGCCGTCGCGCAGCCAGCCGCGCACCACCGAATCGGGGTCGCCCCAGAGGTAGGCGCGCACGGCCGGGTTCTCCAGGTTCAGCTCGGGCAGGCTCTGCGCCTGCGCCCAGGCGCGCGCGCCGCCCGGGTACTGCGGGCCGAAGTAGAACCAGTCTCGGTACGGGCTGGCCGGGTCGGCCTCGGCCTGCCGGAACAGGGGCGAGCTGCGACCCATGTGGTTGAAAACGCCGTCCAGGACCAGCTTCATGCCGCGGCGGTGCAGGTCGGCCGCCAGCGCCTTCACGTCGTCGCGCGTGCCGTACTCGGGCGACACCGCCTTGTAATCCTGCGTGTCGTACTTGTGGTTGGTGTAGGCGAGGTCGATCGGGTTGAGGTACAGCACGTCGGCGCCCAGCCCCTGCACGTAGTCGAGCCGGCCCTGCAGGCTCTTCAGGTCGCCGCCCCAGAAGTCGATCTCGTGGCTCCAGACATGGGCGCTGTCGACGTAGTGGCCGGCGCGCGGCAGGTCGTCCCAGGGGTGCAGCACCTTCGGCGGCGGGTACAGCGCGCGCTTGGCCTGGAGATCGGCCGGTGGCGCGTAGCGGTCGACGAACACCTGGTAGACGACGGCGCCGTTGCGCCAGTCGTGCGCGCGGGCTTCGAAGACGCCGGCCGCGGCGCGGTCGGTGGCGTTGGCGTAGGGCATGGCGGGCTGCGCCTGCAAGGCGCCGGTGTAGAGGGTTGCCGCTGCGGCGATGGCCGCCGCAAGGAGCCCGGCCGGCGGGCGCTTCATCCCTTGACGCCCCCGGCCGTCAGGCCCGAGACGATCCAGCGCTGCGCGAACACGAACACCAGGGTGATCGGCAGCCCGCTGAGCACGGCGGCGGCGGCGAAGTCGCCCCACAGGTACTTCTGGTCGTAGAGGTAGAACTTGCTGCCCACCGCGAGCGTGAGGTTGGGCTCTTCGCGCAGCAGCACGCTGGCCACCGGGTACTCGATGATGGTGCCGATGAAGGCCAGCACGAACACCACCATCAGGATCGGCACCGCCATCGGCAGCAGCACGTGGCGGAAGGCCTGCCAGTGGGTGGCGCCGTCGACCTTGGCGTTCTCCTCGATTTCCAGCGGGATGGTCTCGAAGTAGCCCTTGATGGTCCAGATGTGCATCGCCACGCCGCCCAGGTACGCCACGATGAGGCCGGCATGCGTCTCCACGCCCAGCCAGGGCAGCCGGGTGCCGATGCCGTCGAAGATGGCGTAGATGGCCACCAGCGCCACCGCCACCGGAAACATCTGCAGCAGCAGCATCGCGTTCAGCACCGTACCCTTGCGCCGGAAGGGCAGCCGCGCGAAGGCATAGGCCGCGGTGGTGGAGATGGCCACGATCAGTGCGGCCGAGATGGTGGCGATCTTGACCGAGTTCCACAGCCACAGCAGCACCGGAAACGGCGGCTGCGTGACGCTGCCGTCGGGCGCGGTGTAGGGGATGCCCAGCGCCAGCTGCCAGTGCTCGAGGCTGATGGTGCGCGGGATCAGCGAGCCGGTGGCGAAGTTGCCCGGCCGCAGCGAGATCGACACCACCGCCAGCAGCGGAAACAGCGTCACCACCAGCAGCGCCCACAGCCCGGCATGGGCCGCGATGACGCGCCAGCGCTGGCGCTTGCCCGTGACCAGCGCCATGGCCTAGCGCCCCGCCGGCCGCGGCCGGGTGATGCGCAGCTGCACCAGCGCCAGCAGCGCCACCACGCCGAAGATCAGGGTGGAGATCGCCGCCGCGAGGCCGAAGTTCTGGCCGCTGTCGGTGAAGGCGATGCGGTAGGTGTAGCTGACCAGGATGTCGGTGGTGCCGGCCGGCAGCTTGGTGTCGAGGTAGTCGGGGCGGCCGTCGGTGAGCAGCGAGATGAGCACGAAGTTGTTGAAGTTGAACGCGAACGAGCTGATCAGCAGCGGCGTGAGCGGGCGCGCGATCAGCGGCACCGTGATCTTGAAGAAGTTCACCAGCGGCGTGGCGCCGGCGATGGCCGAGGCTTCGTACAGGTCGGACGGGATCGCCTTGATGAGCCCGCTGCACAGGATCATGATGTACGGGTAGCCGAGCCAGGTGTTCACGATCAGGATCATCACCTTGGCCAGCAGCGGGTCGGCGAACCAGGCCGGCCGCACGCCGAACAAGGCGTTCAGGATGGCGTTGATCTCGCCGAAGTTCTGGTTGAACAGGCCCTTGAAGACCAGGATGCTGATGAAGCCCGGCACCGCGTAGGGCAGGAACAGCAGCGTGCGGTACAGCCCCCGACCGCGCAGGGCTGGCCATTCGAGCAGCACCGCCAGCGCCATGCCCAGCGCGGTGGCGAACAGCACCGTCAGCCCGGCAAAGCTGACGGTCCAGACGAAGATGCTGACGAAGGGGCCGCGAAAATCGGGGTCGAGCAGCATGCGGCTGTAGTTCGCCAGGCCGACGCTGACCTTGAACCCGGGCTGCAGCGCCACGCCGGCGACGTCCTCGAAGTAGCCGGTGCGCCGGTTCGGCTTGAACACGGTGCCGGTGGCGCGCTGCGTGACGGCGCCGTCGGCCGCCGGCTGCCACAGCGAAGCGATGGGCGCGAACTCGCGCAGCCCGGCATAGCGGATCACGCCGCCGCCGGCCACGGCCGGCAGCTGCAGCTGCAGCCGCATCAGCGCATCGCGGTGGACGATGCGCGCGCGCAGCGGCAGTGCGGGGCCGGGCGCGGGGCCCGCCAGCGGCTGCAGCAGCACGGGCGCGGCCGGCGCCGCCGCCGCAGTGTCCAGCGCCAGCGGCGGCGTCACCAGCACCGGCGCCGCGCTGCCTTCGGGCGGCTGCAGCACCAGGCGCAGCGCCGGTCCGTCGGCATGCAGCGTGTAGGCCCAGGCCTGCGCCTCGTCGGCCAGGGTCTGGTCCAGCAGGTAGCGGCGCGCGCGCTGCTCGCCCAGCAGGTGGTTGGACGAGTAGTTGGTGAAGCCGATCTCCACCGTGTACAGCAGCGGAAAGGCGACGAACACGAGCATCGCCGAGACGCCGGGGAACAGGTACTTCCAGGCCACGCTGACCGCGGTGCCGTAGACCACCAGCGCCGCGCCGCCCACCGCCAGCAGCCCCAGCGCCACCAGCGCCTGACCCGCGCTGTACAGGCTGACCACCAGCCACAACAGCAGCAGTGCGGCCGGCACGGCGATGACGAGCCGGAGCTTCACGTCAGCGGCTCCATCGCGCCCGGCGCCTTGGCAGTGAGAAGGTGGCTTTCGCCGCGACGCGAGCCGCCACGAACGCACCCGCACCCGCACCAAGCGATTCGACCCCCTGCAAGCGCGCCGGCCCTCTCACCGGCTCAGCATCCGTGCCGCCGCGCCGTCCAGCGCCGCCTTGGGCGACTGGCGGCCGTTGGTGATGGCTTCCAGCGCCGCGTCCATGGCGGGGAAGAAGCGCTGCATCTCGGGGATGTTGGGGATGGGCTCGCCGGCCTGCGCGTTGGCCATGGTGGCCACGATGTGCGGGTCGGCGCTGAGCTCGGCGTAGTAGGCCTTGTTGGCGGGCGTGCCCAGGGGCACGTCGGCGCCGATCGTCTTCAGGCCCTGCAGGCTGAGCACGCGCTGCTCGAGGAACTCGCGCGCCACGTCCTTCAGCGGGCTGGGCGCGGCGATCATGCAGCCCAGCACGCCGACGAACACCTTGCTCGGGTGGCCGCCCACGCTGGGGTAGGGTGCGACGCCGAAATCGATGCCGCTCTTGCGGATGTTGTCCCAGGCCCAGGGGCCGCTGATCATCATCGCGATCTGGCCGCGGTCGAACGCCGCCTCCATCTCGGCGTAGCGCGCGCCGCGCGGCATGTGGCCCTCGTCGATCAGCCGCTTGAGCATCTGCGCGCCCTGCACCGCGCCGGGGGTGTTGACGCCCACCACGCGCGGGTCGAGCTCGCCGTCGGGCTTGCGGCCGAAGACGAAGCCGCCCGGCCCGGCCAGCATCGGCCAGCTGAAGAACGACTTGTTGTAGTCCCACAGGATGGCGTGCTTGCCTTGGGCCTGCAGCCGGTCGTCGAGCGCGATCACGTCTTCGAAGCTGGCCGGCGGGGTGCGCACCAGCGCCTTGTTGTAGATGAGGCCGATGGCCTCGATCGACAGCGGGTAGCCCCAGACCTGACCCTGGTAGGTGAAGGCCCGCCAGGCGGCGTCGGCGATGGCCTCGCGCACGCGGCGCGGCGGCTGGATGGGCACGATCAGGCCCGAGCGTGCCCACTCGCCGGCGCGGTCGTGCGGCCAGCAGAAGATGTCGGGGCCCTTGCCGGCGGCGACGGCGGCGGCAAACTTGTCGGGCGCGCCCTCGGGGTGCTGCACCACGACCTCGACACCCGAATCGCGGGTGAAGGCGTCGCCCACCTTCTGCAGGCCGTTGTAGCCCTTGTCGCCGTTGATCCACACCAGCAGCCGCAGCGGCACCGGCGCGTCGGCGCGAACGGGCCAGGCCCAGGCCGCCAGGCCGGCGAGGGCCGTGGCCGCCGCGAGGGCCCAGGCCGCGGCGTGGGTGCGGCGGCGGTCAGGCGGCACGTTGATGGTCGCCCTGCCGGGCCCGCCGCGCGAACGCGCGCCCCTGGGCATCGAACAAATGGGCCTTGTCCGGCGGCACGGCCAGCGGCAGGGCCTGCCCGGCCGCCACGCGGCGGTCGCCTTCGAGCGCGCAGGTCAGCACTTCGTCGACACCGGCATGGCTGCAGTAGGCGTAGGTCATGCTGCCCAGCGACTCGACGAAGGTGACCGTGGTGTGCAGCGCGTTGGCCGGCTCGCCGGCGCGCAGGTGCTCGGGGCGCACGCCCAGGGTGACGGCGTCGCCCGGCCGCGCCGACGCGGCGTCGACCTCGCAGCGCAGCGTCTGGCCGTCGCGCAGCTGCACGCTGGCGCCGGCCGCTCCGGCGTCGACCACGGTGGCCGGCACGAAGTTCATGCCCGGGCTGCCGATGAAGCCGGCCACGAACAGGTTGCAGGGGTGCTCGTACAGGTCCATCGGCGCGCCCACCTGCTCGATGCGCCCGGCCTGCAGCACCACGATGCGGTCGGCCAGCGTCATCGCCTCGACCTGGTCGTGCGTGACGTAGACCATCGTCGTCTTGAACTGCTCGTGCAGCTTGGCGAACTCGTAGCGCATCTTCACCCGCAGCGCGGTGTCCAGGTTGGACAGCGGCTCGTCGAACAGGAACACCGCGGGCTGGCGCACGATGGCGCGGCCGATGGCCACGCGCTGGCGCTGGCCGCCCGACAGGTCCTTGGGCTTGCGCTGCAGCAGGTGCTCGATGTGCAGGACCTTGGCCGCCTGGTTCACGGCGGTCTCGATCTCGGCCTTGGGCACCTTGGCCAGCTTGAGGCCGAAGGCCATGTTGTCGAACAGGCTCATGTGCGGGTACAGCGCATAGCTCTGGAACACCATCGCGATGCCGCGCTCGGCCGGGGGCACGTCGTTGACGACGCGGCCGCCGATCGAGAGCTCGCCTTCGGTAATGTCTTCCAGGCCCGCGATGGTGCGCAGCAGGGTGCTCTTGCCGCAACCGCTGGGGCCGACGAAGACCATGAACTCGCCGTCGCGGATCTCGAGGTCGATGCCGCGCAGGATCTGCACGTCTCCGTAGGCCTTGCCGACCCCGGACAGCTTCACATCGGCCACGTCGTGTCTCCCACTTTGTAGAGAATATACAAGTCGTGGCGCCAGCCAACAATCAGCGGCAGCCCTGAGGAATCTGGCGTTTACCCTTGTGAATCATCAACTTAGTTCCTTTGCGGGGGATCGGGCGTGTAGCATTACTACATCGCCGTCTGCCATTACGGCCCGGCCCGCACCACACGGCCCCCAATGAATCCGCCCCCTCGAAGCGCCGGCCTGCTGCTGCACGTCAGCTCGCTGCCGGGGCCGCATGGCAGCGGCGACCTGGGCCCCGACGCGCACCGTTTCGTGGACTGGCTGGCCAGCGCCGGGCAGACGCTGTGGCAGACCCTGCCGCTGAACCCGGCCGGCCCGGGCGACTCGCCTTACCAGAGCCCTTCGGCCTTCGCCGGCAACCCGCTGCTGGTGGCGCTGGCGCCGCTGGTCGAGCGCGGCTGGCTGGCGGCACCGGTGCCGCCCGCCACGGACCGCGACGCGCAGCGGGTGGACTTCGGCCGCGTCGCGCCGTGGCGCCTGGCGCAGCTGCGCACCGCAGCGGCGGGCTTCTTCGCCCGCGCCGGCGCAGCCGAGCGCGCCGCCTGGGCCGCGTGGTGCGCGCGCGAGGCCGGCTGGCTCGACGACTACGCCCTGTTCATGGCCCTGCACCGCGCGGCGGGCCACCAGCCGTGGTGGACCTGGCCGGCGCCGCTGCGCGACCGCGAACCGGCAGCCCTGCAGGCCGCGCGCGCAGCGCAGGCCGCCGAGATCGATTTCCAGCGCTTCGTGCAGTGGTGCTTCGAGACGCAGCTGGCCGCGCTGAAGGCCCACGCCAACGCGCGGGGCGTGGCGCTGGTGGGCGACCTGCCGATCTTCGTCGCCCACGACAGCGCCGACTGCTGGTCGCGGCCCGACCTGTATGCGCTCGACGCCGACGGCCAGCCCACGGTGGTGGCGGGCGCGCCGCCCGACCTCTACACCGCCGACGGCCAGCGCTGGGGCAACCCGCTGTACCGCTGGGACCGCATGGCCGCCGAGGGCCATGCCTGGTGGACGGCACGGGTGCGGCGGCTGCTGACGCAGGCCGATGTGTTCCGCATCGACCACTTCCGCGGCTTCGCCGCCTGCTGGGAGATCCCGGCCGACCAGCCCACGGCACGCGGGGGCCGCTGGGTGCCCGGCCCCGGCGCGGCGCTGTTCGAAGCGCTCGAGCGCGCGCTCGGGCCGCTGCCCATCGTGGCCGAAGACCTGGGCCACATCACCCCCGACGTGGTGGCGCTGCGCGAGCGCTTCGGCTGGCCCGGCATGCGCATCGTCTACGAAGGCCTGATCTACGGCGCGCAGCACCCGTTCCTGCCGCACCACCACGTGCCCGGCTGCCTGGCCTACACCAGCACCCACGACAGCGACACCGTGGCCGGCTGGTGGCAGGGCGCCAGCGCCGAGCAGCGTGACTTCGCCACGGCCTACCTCGGCCTGGCGCCGCAGGCCGGCGGCGCCGACGCGGCGCAGGCCGTGCTGCGCGCCACCTGGGTCTCGGTGGCCGGCATGGCCCTGGCGCCGATGCAGGACCTGCTGGGCCTGGACAGCGCGCACCGCATGAACCGACCCGGCTCGCTCGGCGGCAACTGGGCCTGGCGCTTCGACTGGGCCGACCTGCCGCCCGACGCCGCCGCGCGGCTGCGCGCCCTTACCGAAGCCAGCGACCGCGCGCGGCGCTGAATCGGATCCGACGATGCGCCGTGCCGCCCTTCCCGTGCGCGCCGTCCGTCCAGCCCGCCTGGCCCGCCGCTGGCTCGGCCTGGCCGCCCTGTCGCTCGCCGCCGTCGCCGCGCACGCCCGGGCGCCCGATCCGAGCGCCTGCGACGGCCCGGCAGCGCAGCCGCTGCAGGCCGCCGCTGCGCCGGCCGGCCAGGCGCGTGCGGTGTGGCTGGGCGCGCGCTGGCTGCGCTGGCCGCAGGCGCTGCTCGATGCCCAGGGCGCTGCGGCGGCGGACACCCGCTTCGTGCTCGCGGTCTCGGCCCGCGGCCAGGTCGTGGCCCGGCCCGGCGAGCCGGTGGTGGGCGCCGACGCGCTGATCCCGCTCGATCGCTTCGACGGCGCGCTGCCGCCGGCCGTGGCCGAGCGCTTCCGCTGGGTCGGCGCCGGGCCCACGCTGGCGCTGCGCAGCGCCGATGCGGCGCACCTGCCCGACTGGCTGCGCGGCCGGGTGCTGCTGGTGGCCGAGGACGGCGCCGGCCGCGTGCGCCAGGCCACCGCCACGCAGCTGGCGGGGGCGCTGGACGCGCTGTACGCCGCGGCCGGTGCGATCGACGATTTCGGTGCCCGGCCCGGTGCAGCGGCCACCACCTTCAAGCTCTGGGCGCCCACCGCACAGGCGGTCTGGCTGTGCCTGCATGCCGGCCCCACCGGGCCGGCCACCCGCGTGCTGCCGCTGCAGCGCGACCCCGCCACCGGCGCCTGGGCGGCCAGCCTGCCGCAAGACCTCCGCGGCGGGTATTACCGCTATCTGGTCGATGTGTTCGTGCCGGGTCTGGGCCTGGTGCGCAACCGCGTCACCGATCCCTACGCGCTGAGCCTGAGCACCGACTCGCGCCGCACCTGGATCGGCCGCCTGGCGGACCCCGCGCTGCAGCCGCCCGGCTGGGGCCGCGCCGCCCCGCGACCGGTGCCGGCCAACACCGACCTCGTGATCTACGAGCTGCACGTGCGGGATTTCTCGGCCACCGACCGCAGCGTGCGGCCGGCCTGGCGCGGCAAGTACCTGGCCTTCACCGAGTCCGATGCCGACGGCATGCGGCACCTGAAGGCGCTGGCCGAGGCCGGCGTGACCGACGTGCACCTGCTGCCGGTGTTCGACTTTTCCAGCGTCCCCGAGCAGGGCTGCGTCACCCCCCACCCCCGCGGCGGCCCGGCCAGCGAAAGCCAGCAGGCGCTGGTGCGGGCGAACGCCGCCCGCGACTGCTTCAACTGGGGCTACGACCCCTACCACTACATGGCGCCCGAGGGCAGCTACGCCACGGATGCCGCCGATGGCGCGGTGCGCGTGCTCGAGTTCCGGCGCATGGTGCAGGCGCTGCATGCCGCCGGCCTGCGGGTGGGCATGGACCTGGTGTTCAACCACACCGCGGCGGCGGGACAGGCCCCGCACTCGGTGCTCGACCGCATCGTGCCCGGCTACTACCAGCGGCTGGACCCGAAAGGCGCGGTGGCCACGTCCACCTGCTGCGCCGACACCGCCACCGAGAACCTGATGATGGGCAAGCTGATGATCGACGCCGCCGTGGTGTGGGCGCGCGACTACGGCATCGACAGCTTCCGCTTCGACCTCATGGGCCACCAGCCGCGCGCGGCCATGCTGCAGCTGCAGCGGGCGGTGGATGCGGCGGCCGGTCACCACATCCCGCTCATCGGCGAGGGCTGGAACTTCGGCGAGGTGGCCGACGGCGCGCGCTTCGTGCAGGCGGCGCAGGGCCGGCTCGACGGCACCGGCATCGCCACCTTCAGCGACCGCGCGCGCGACGCCGTGCGCGGCGGCGGCTGCTGCGACGACGCCGCCGCCACGCTGCAGCGCCAGGGCTGGATCAACGGCCTGCATCTCGCCCCCAACGCCGCCGCGCAGGCCGCCGGCGCGGGCAGCCTGGGCGACCTGCAGCGCGCCGCCGACCTGGTGCGCGTGGGCCTGGCCGGCACCCTGCGCGACTACCGGCTCGCCACCGCCGACGGCCGCACGCTGCCGCTGGGCGAGATCGACTACGCCGGCCACGGCGCGGGCTACGCCAGCCAGCCGGGCGAGGTGGTCAACTACGTCGAGAACCACGACAACGCCACGCTGTTCGACATCGACGTGCTGAAGCTGCCGCAGGCCACGCCGCGCCACGAGCGCGCGCGGGTGCAGCTGCTGGGCCTGGCGGTGACGGCCTTCAGCCAGGGCGTGGCCTACTTCCACGCCGGCGGCGAGGCGCTGCGCAGCAAGAGCCTGGACCGCAACAGCTTCGACAGCGGCGACTGGTTCAACCGCATCGACTGGTCGTTCAACGACAACCACTACGGCAGCGGGCTGCCGCCCGAGCCCGACAACGGCGCCCTGTGGCCGGCGATGCGGCCGCTGCTGGCCGACCCGGCCATCAAGCCCACGCCGGCCGACATCCGCTTCACGCGCGATGCCTTCTTCGACCTGCTGCGCATCCGCGCCAGCTCGACCCTGTTGCGGCTGCGCAGCGCCGACGAGGTGCAGGCGCGGCTGAGGTTCCTGAACACCGGCCCGCAGGCCGACCCGGCGCTGATCGTGGGCCACCTCGACGGCCGCGGCCTGCCGGGCGCGGGCTGGGCCGAGCTGCTGTACGCGATCAATGTCGACACGCAGGCCAAGACCGTGGTGCTGCCGACGCTGAAAGGCCACGCGCTGGTGCTGCACCCGGTGCTGCGCAGCCGCGGCGCGGCCGACCGGCGGCCGGCCGAGGCGTCGAGCTGGGATGCGGGCACGGCCACGCTCCACGTGCCGGCGCGTACGGCGCTGGTCTACGTCAGCCCCTGACGGGCCGCGCCCCGCAGCGGCGCTTCAGTGCGCGTGCAGCGTCTGGCCGGCCTGGAGCCGGTAGACCGTGCCGCAATACGGGCAGCGGCCCTCGCCCGTGGTGGCGACGTCGATGTAGACCTTGGGGTGGCCGCTCCACAGCGGCATGCGCGGGTGCGGGCAGAAGGTGACGCCGGGGCCCAGCAGGTCGGACGCGACCAGCTCGACCAGCGCCTTGGGCTCGGTGCCGCTCATACCGCGGTCAGCCATTCGGCGTACTTGGGGTTGCGGCCGTTCACGATGTCGAAGAACGCGCTCTGGATCTTCTCGGTGACCGGGCCGCGGCTGCCGGCGCCGATGCTCACGCGGTCGAGCTCGCGGATCGGCGTCACCTCGGCCGCGGTGCCGGTGAAGAAGGCCTCGTCGGCGATGTAGACCTCGTCGCGCGTGATGCGCTTTTCCACCAGCTTCAGGCCCAGGTCCTGGCAGATGGCGAAGATGGTGTCGCGCGTGATGCCGTTCAGCGCGCCGGCCGAGAGGTCGGGCGTGTAGACCACGCCCTTCTTGATCACGAACAGGTTCTCGCCCGCGCCTTCGCTGACGAAGCCGCTCGCGTCGAGCAGCAGCGCCTCGTCGTAGCCGTCGTCGGTGGCCTCCAGATTGGCCAGGATCGAGTTCGTGTAGTTGCTCACCGCCTTGGCCTGCGTCATGGTGATGTTGACGTGGTGCCGGGTGTAGCTGCTGGTCTTGACGCGGATGCCGCGCTTGAGGCCTTCCTCGCCCAGGTAGGCGCCCCAGGGCCAGGCCGCGACCATCAGGTGGATGTCGTTGCCGCGCGGGCTGACGCCGAGCTTGACGTCGCCGATCCACACCAGCGGGCGCAAGTAGCAGCTCTCGAGCTGGTTCGCGCGCACCACCTCGCACTGGGCTTCCATCACCTGCGCCGGCGTGAACGGGATCTTCATGCGCAGGATCTTGGCGCTGTTGAACAGGCGCTCGGTGTGCTCGGGCAGGCGGAAGATGGCCGTGCCCCGCGCCGTGTTGTACGCGCGCACGCCTTCGAAGGCGCCGCAGCCGTAGTGCAGCGTGTGCGTCAGGACGTGGATCTTGGCGTCGCGCCAGTCGACGAGCTGGCCGTCCATCCAGATCTTGCCGTCGCGGTCGGACATCGACATGGGCATTCCTCGGGGCGTGAAAAGGGGATCGCTCGATTTTAGGCGTGGCCCGCTCGGCCGAGGCCATCACGCAGAATCGTGCCGATGGATGGCTTGCAGACCTGGGTGATCAACCTCGACCGCGCGCCCGAGCGGCTGGCGCGCATCAGCGCGCAGCTGCAGCGGCTGGCGCTGCCCTTCGAGCGCCTGCCGGCCGTGGATGCGCGCGCCTTCACGCCGGCGCAGCAGGCGCAGCTCGACGAGCCTGCCTACCGCCGCCAGCACGGCATGCCTTCGCTGCCGGGCGAGCTGGGCTGCTACCTCTCGCATGTCGAGGTGGTGCGGCGCTTCCTGGCCGGCGGGGCCGACTGTGCGCTGGTGCTCGAGGACGACGTGGTGCTGCACGACAGCCTGCCCGCGGTGCTGCGCGGGCTGCTGGCCCAGCCTTCGCGCTGGGACATGGTCAAGCTCTCGGCCGTGCATTCGGGCACGCCGGTGCCGGTGCTCGAGGTCGCGCCCGGCCACCGCCTGGCGGTGATGCTCAGCCGCTGCACCGGCTCCAGCGCCTACCTGATGAACCGCCGCGCGGCGCAAGCCTATGCGCAGGGCCTGCTGCCGATGACGCTGCCCTACGACCACGTGTTCGACCAGGGCTGGCGCTTCGGCCTGAAGGTGCGGCTGGTCACGCCCACGCCCTGCGGGCACGACGACCGGATCGCCTCCACCATCGCCGCGCCGCCGAGCCGGCTGCGCAAGTTCCACTGGACCCGGCGCCTGAGCACGCACGCCTTTCGCGTGCGCAACGAGTGGCGGCGGCTGGTCTACGGGCTGGGGCAGGCCCTGCGCGAGAAGCTGGCCGGGCCGTAAGGCGGCCCGGCCGGCAGCGCCGCAGGCCCATGGGCTCATAAGGCTGCCTTAAAGATCGCCAGCGCATGCTCCGGCCGTCCGTCGAAAGACCCGGCCACGGCCGCCGCCCGGCGGCCCGCCCGCACCCCATGACGTCACCAGGATCCCGCATGACCCCCTCCCGCGCCACCGACCCCGCCACGCCCCTGCGGCGATTCATGAACAAGGTGCCCGAGGTCACGCTGGCGTTCTGGATCATCAAGATCATGTCCACCACCGTGGGCGAGACCGGCGCCGACTTCCTGGCCGTCAACGCCGGCTGGGGCCAGGGCGTGACGCGCACCGTGATGGCCGCGCTGCTGGCGATGGCGCTGCTGTGGCAGCTGCGCACCCGGCGCTACACGCCGTGGATCTACTGGCTGACGGTGGTGCTGGTGAGCGTGGTCGGCACCCAGATCACCGACCTGCTCACCGACGGGCTGGGCGTGAGCCTGTACGTCAGCACCTCGGTGTTCGCCGCGCTGCTGGCCCTGATCTTCGCCGTCTGGTGGCGCGTGGAGCGCTCGCTGTCCATCCACGAGATCGTCAGCCCGCGCCGCGAGTGGTTCTACTGGGGCGCCATCCTGTGCACCTTCGCGCTGGGCACGGCGGCGGGCGACCTCGCCACCGAGGCGCTGGGCCTGGGCTTCACCTGGGGCGCCGTGGCCTTCGGCTCGATGATCGCCCTGACCTGCCTGGCCTGGCGCCTGGGCGGCAACGCGGTGCTCACGTTCTGGATCGGCTACATCCTGACGCGGCCCTTCGGCGCCGCGCTGGGCGACCTGCTGACCCAGGCCCCCACCTACGGCGGCCTGGGCCTGGGCGCGATGCGCACCAGCGCGCTGTTCCTGACCGTGATCGTGCTGCTGGTGGCGCTGGCGCAGCGCAGCCTGGGACGCAGGACGGCGGCCCTGGCCTGAGCCGCGGCACCACACGCCCTGCCCGCACGCGCCGACCTTCCACCTCCCCTTCCACCTCCCCTTCCCCCGTCGAAAGTCCCGCCATGAACCTGCGCCACCCCTGGCCGTACCGCACCGCCGCCGCCCTGACCACCCTGGGCCTGCTGGCCCTGGCGGCCGGCTGCTCCAAGCCCGCCGACACGGCCGCCCCGGCCACTGCCACCGCCACCACCACCACGGCGGCCCCGGCCGCCACCGCCGCGTCCAAGCTCGGCGACCTGTCCGCCTTCCGGGCCATCGCCAGCGACGTGTCCACCCTGGTGGACCGGGGCGACCTGCCGGCGGCCAAGACGCGCATCAAGGATCTCGAGGTGGCCTGGGATGCGGCCGAGGCCGGGCTGAAGCCGCGCGCTGCCGCCGACTGGCACGTGGTGGACAAGTCGATCGACCGCGCCTTGACCGCCCTGCGCGCCGACACGCCCGTCGCGGCCGACTGCAAGCAGGCCCTGGCCGCGCTGCTGCAGACCCTGGACGGCGCAGGCGCCTCGGCCCCGAAGTAAGCCGGCCGTCGCCCGGGCGCGAGCCTGGGCGGGGCCCGGGCGCGGGCCGCCTCAGAGCCCGCGCACGGCCTCGATGGCCTGCTCGATGCGCTCCACCGCGTGCACGGCCAGGCCCTCGATCGGGTGCTTGGGCGCATTCGCCCGCGGCACCACGGCGACGCTGAAGCCCAGCTTGGCGGCCTCCTTCAGGCGTTCCTGGCCACGCGGCGCGGGCCGCACCTCGCCGGCCAGACCCACCTCGCCGAACGCGATGAAGCCCCGCGGCAGCGCCTTGCCGCGCAGGCTGCCCTGGATCGCCAGCAGCACCGCCAGGTCGGCCGCCGGCTCGGCGATGCGCACGCCGCCCACGGCGTTGACGAACACGTCCTGGTCCATGCAGTTGACGCCGGCGTGGCGGTGCAGCACGGCCAGCAGCATCGCCAGGCGGTCGCGGTCCAGGCCCACGCTGAGCCGGCGCGGGCTGGGCCCGCCGCTGTCCACCAGCGCCTGCACCTCCACCAGCAGCGGCCGCGTGCCTTCCAGCGTCACCAGCACGCAGCTGCCGGGCACCGGCTCGCCGTGCGTGGACAGGAAGATCGCGCTCGGGTTGCTCACGCCCTTCAGGCCGCGCTCGGTCATCGCGAACACGCCGATCTCGTTCACGGCGCCGAAGCGGTTCTTGATCGCGCGCACCAGGCGGAAGCTGCTGTGCGTGTCGCCCTCGAAGTACAGCACCGTGTCGACGATGTGCTCGAGCACGCGCGGGCCGGCCAGCGCGCCCTCCTTGGTCACGTGGCCCACCAGCACGATGCTGCAGCCGCGCGTCTTGGCCAGCCGGGTGAGCTGGGCCGCGCACTCGCGCACCTGGGCCACCGAGCCCGGGGCCGAGCCCAGCTCGTCGGAGTAGAGGGTCTGGATCGAATCGATGACGCAGAACGCGGGCGCCTCGGCCTCGATCGCGGCCACGATCTTCTCGAGCTGGATCTCGGCCAGCACGCGCACCTGCCGGCCCGGCAGGCCCAGCCGGCGGGCGCGCAGCGCGATCTGCGCGCCACTCTCTTCGCCGGTCACGTAGAGCACCGGCATCCGCGCCGACAGCGCGTCCACCGCCTGCAGCAGCAGGGTGCTCTTGCCGATGCCGGGGTCGCCGCCGATCAGCACCACGGCGCCTTCGACGATGCCGCCGCCGAGCACGCGGTCGAGCTCGTCCTGGCCGGTGGGGGTGCGCGCGACGTCGACGGCGGCGATCTCGCCCAGCGTGGCCACCGGCTGGCTCCTGGCCAGGGCCTGGAAGCGGGTGTTGCGCGCCGACGCGCCGGCCGCCTCGGCCACGGTCTCCTCCAGCGTGTTCCAGGCCTTGCAGTGCGGGCACTGGCCCAGCCATTTCGCATTCGTGCCGCCGCAGTCGCGGCAGGTGTAGATCGTCTTGGCCATGGGCCGCCATTGTCCGGCGGCGGGCGCTGCGGCGGCGGGCTGGCCGGCCGGCCGCGCCATTCGGCCGCGCGCTATTCGGTCACGCGGCCGCGGCCGGCCTTGACCTGGCCGCGCTGCGCCTTGCCGGCCAGCCGGCGCTGGCGCGAGCCGTAGGTGGGGCGGGTGGCGCGGCGCGGCGTCTCGGGCACGGCCACCGCATCGACCAGGGCCTGCAGCCGCGCCAGCGCGTCGGCCTGGTTGCGCGGCAGGCTGCGGTGGGTCTGGGCCTTGATCACGACCACGCCCTCGGCGCTGATGCGCTGGTCGGGCAGCGCCCGCAGCCGGTCCTTGACCGCCTCGGGCAGCGACGAGGCCGCGATGTCGAAGCGCAGGTGCGCCGCGCTCGACACCTTGTTCACGTTCTGCCCGCCCGCGCCCTGCGAGCGCACGGCCGTGAACTCGACCTCGGCCGCGTCGACGGCCACCCGCGGCGTGCCCATGCTCAGGCCAGGCTGCGCACCGGCACGCGCGGCGCCAGCGCGCACATCAGCTCGTAGCCGATCGTGCCGGCGGCGCGGGCCACGTCGTCGATGGCCAGCAGGCTGTCGCCCGGCCCGCGGCCCCAGAGCGTGACCTCGCTGCCGAGGCCGGCGCCGGGCACCGGCGTGAGATCGACCGCCAGCATGTCCATCGAGACCCGGCCCACGGTGCCGGTGCGCACGCCGTCCACCAGAACCGGGGTGTCGCTGCCGGCATGGCGCGGGTAGCCGTCGGCGTAGCCGCAGGCCACGATGCCGATGCGCTGCGCGGCCTCGGCGCGCCAGGTGCTGCCGTAGCCCACGGTGTCGCCGGGCTGCAGGTCCTGCGTGGCGATCAGCTTCGATCGCAGCGTCATCGCCGGCTGCAGGCCCCAGTGCCGGATGTCGTGGGCGGGGTGGTCGGGCGCGCTGCCGTAGCACAGGATGCCGGCGCGCACCCAGTCGCCAGGCACGCGGTGGCGCAGCAAGGCGGCGCTGTTGCACAGGCTGCGCTCGCCCGGCAGGTCGCGGGTGGCGGCCTCGAAGACGGCCAGCTGACGCTCGATGCCGCGCCCGCTGCCTTCCGGGGCGTCGGCATCGGAGAAATGCGTCATCAGCGAGACCTCGTCCACCTGCGGCAGCGCCTGCAGCCGGGCCCAGGCGCCGCGGAAGGCGGCCGGCCCGAAGCCCAGGCGGTTCATGCCGCTGTTCAGCTTCAGGAAGACCCGGTGCGGCTGCTGTGTCTTGTGCGCGGCGAGCCAGTCGATCTGCGCCTCGGTGTGGACCACATGCCACAGCGCCAGGCGCGAGCACAGCTCGAGGTCGCGCGGCTCGAAGCAGCCTTCCAGCAGCAGGATCGGGCCGCGCCAGCCCAGGTCGCGCAGCGCTCGAGCCTCGGCCAGGTCCAGCAGCGCGAAGCCGTCGGCGCCGCGCAGCCCCGGATAGGCGCGCGCCAGGCCGTGGCCGTAGGCGTTGGCCTTGACCACGGCCCACACGCGCGCGTCGGGGACGGCGGCGCGGGCGCGCGCCAGGTTGTGGGCCAGGGCGCCGGGGTCGACGAGGGCTTCGATGGGACGCGGCATGGCGGGGCCTCGGGCAGGGCGTCAGGCGGGGGATTGTCCTTGCGCCGCAGACACCGGCGCGTCAAGGGTCGCATGCTATAAACCGGCGCCCTGAAAACGGAGACAGCGCGCGCAACCCATCAACTGCGCCGGGTGGCGGGCGAGAACATGAAAAAAGGCTTCTCGACCATCATGGCGGCGCAGTTCTTCAGCTCGCTGGCTGACAACGCGCTGCTGGTCGCGGCCATCGAGCTGCTGCGCGCCAGCCACGCGCCGGTGTGGCAGACGCCGGCCCTGGCGCCGCTGTTCGCGCTGTTCTACGTGGTGCTTGCCCCCTTCGTCGGCGCGCTGGCCGACGCGCGGCCCAAGGGCCAGGTCATGTTCGCCAGCAACACGATCAAGGTGCTGGGCTGCCTGCTGATGCTCTTCAGCACCCATCCGCTGCTGGCCTACGCCATCGTGGGGCTGGGGGCGGCCGCCTACTCGCCGGCCAAGTACGGCATCCTCACCGAGCTGCTGCCGCCTTCGCAGCTGGTCAAGGGCAACGGCTGGATCGAGGGCCTGACCGTGGGCTCGGTGGTGCTGGGCATCCTGCTCGGGGGCCAGCTGGTGGGGCCGCGCGTGGCCCCGGTGCTGCTGCGCTTCGACCTGCCCTTCATCGACACCGGCATCGACACCCCGCCCGAGGCGGCCATCGCCGTGATCATGTTCCTGTACCTGGTGGCGGCGCTGTTCAACCTGCGCATCCCGCGCACCAGCGCGCCGCTGCAGCCGCTGCAGGGCGGGGTGCGCGGGCTGGTGCGCGACTTCGCGCACTGCAACGCCCGGCTCTGGGACGACAAGCTGGGCCAGATCACGCTGGCCACGACGACGCTGCTGTGGGGCATCTTCGGCAACCTGCGCATCATCGTCTTCGCCTGGGCCGCCGCGGCGCTGGGCTACGGCACCACGCAGGCCTCGAACCTGGCCGGCGTCGTGATCGTGGGCTCGGTGGCCGGGGCCGTGGCGGCCTCGCTGCTGACGCGGCTGGAGCGGGCGGTCGAGGTGATCCCGCTGGGCGTGGTGGTGGGCGTGCTGATCGTCGGCCTGAACCTGATCACGCAGGTCTGGGTCGCCGCGCCCTTCCTGGTGCTGCTGGGCGCGCTGTGCGGCTTCCTGATCGTGCCGATGAACGCGCTGCTGCAGCACCGGGGCCACAACCTGATGGGCGCGGGCCGCTCGATCGCGGTGCAGAACTTCAACGAGCAGGCCTGCATCCTGGGCCTGGGCGCCTTCTACGCCGGCATGACACGCTTCGGGCTCTCGGCCTTCACGGCCATCGCCGCGTTCGGCCTGGCGGTGGCGGGGGTGATGCTGCTCATCGGCCGCTGGCACCGGCGCAACCTGGCCGCGCACGGCGACGAGGTGCGGCGCCTGCTGGCGATCGCGCGCACCGATGGCCGCTGAGGCAGGCGGCGCCGCCGCCGCGCCATCGCCGGGCCGGCCGGTGGCCGCGCTGCTGTTCAACGCCGGGGTCTGGGGCCTGTCGTGGTGGCCCTTCCGCCAGCTCGAGCGGCGCGGCCTGCACCCGCTGTGGGCCACGGCGCTGATCTACGCGCTGGCCGCGCTGGCCATCGGCCTGGCACGCCCGCAGGCCTGGCGCACGCTGCGGCGCAACCCGGCGCTGTGGCCGCTGCTGCTGGCCTCCGGCGCCACCAATGCCTGCTTCAACTGGGGCGTGACGGTGGGCGACGTGGTGCGCGTGGTGCTGCTGTTCTACCTGATGCCGCTGTGGTCGGTGCTGCTGGCGCGGCTGCTGCTGGCCGAG
>JAGWLO010000021.1 GCA_028872015.1 Burkholderiales bacterium
ATTTCGGCCCAGGTAGCCTCGAGCTGCACTTCCTGAATCGTGTGTGCGTCGACAACCAACGTACGCACCTCGGCTGCGCCACTGACTCTCCACCACTGACCAGGTTGCACTGCCACGTCGCCCTGCACCTTGCTGCTGAGTTTCACCACCAGGTACGAGGACGCGTCCACGACGTGGCCGTCAGCGGCAATCTCTCGGCCCGTGAAGATGGTCCCGCCAAGGGGCTTTCTGCCAACACTGCGGATGGCTACGACGCGCACCAGGTGATCTGTGGTCATGGCCTTCGGACGCTCAGCGGGGCAGGCGCCCGGTAGCGTCGAGAACCTCTTGCAGCACGCCAAACTTGCTCAACTGACGCCGAAGCTCTCGGGTCTCAGCGCGGAGTGACGCATTCTCTTGCTCGAGTCTGGAAAGGCGTTCCAGCAACTGCGCTGATGCAGCTTCCTTCTTGACGATTACCGACACGCCAGACCCGTCCGAGGTGCTCGAAGCACGGGGCGGCAAGACGCCTCGCTTCCGGAGCGAGGCCTCTAGGAGTGTGGGCGGCAGAAGGGAAGTCCCTGATGTCTCGTGATCTGCCCGAGCGTTGAGCAGGCATGGCCATCAGCTACCGCCCCTACGAACCGCAGCAGGAGATGCTGCTGCCCGCATCGCTGCAGGACTGGCTGCCCAAGGGGCACCTGGCGTACTTCATCAGCGACACGGTCGATGCCCTGGACCTCAAGGCGTTCTTTGCCCGCTATGCCGGCGGTGGCGCCCGCAACCAGCCGTTCCATCCGGCCATGATGGTCAAGGTACTCGTCTACGGTTACGCGACGGGCGTGTTCAGTTCGCGCAAGATTGAGCGCCGGCTGCACGAAGACCTGGCGTTTCGGATGCTGGGCGCAGGCAACTTTCCCAAGCACCGCACGATCCGCGACTTCCGCGCGCTGCACCTCAAGGAACTGAGCGACCTGTTCGTGCAGGTGGTCAAGCTGGCCCGCGAGATGGGTCTGGTCAAGCTGGGCACGGTGGCTATCGACGGCACCAAGATCAAGGCCAATGCGAGCCGCCACAAGGCGATGAGCTACGAGCGCATGCAGCAGGCCGAAGCCGAATTGAAGGCACAGATCGACGCCCTGCTGGAGCGCGCGAAGACCACCGATGCGGCCGAGGCCAACGAGCCAGAGCTGGACATCCCGGCCGAGATCGAACGGCGCGAGACGCGGCTCAAGGCCATTGCCGAAGCCCGCGAGCGGCTGGAGCAGCGTCAGCGCGATGCAGACATCGAGCGCGGCCGCAGTGACGACGACGAGTGCAAGCCGCGTGACGAGGACGGCAACCCCAAGGGCGGACGCTACAAGCGCGAGTTCGGCGTACCCGAGCCCAAGGCACAGGACAACTTCACCGACCCTGCCAGCCGCATCATGAAGCGCGCCGGTGGCGGGTTCGATCCGAGCTACAACGCCCAGACAGCCGTCGACGACACGGTGCACATCATCGTGGCCGCGGAGGTGGGCAACAACGCGGCCGACGTGGGGCAGTTGCTGCCGATGCTCAAGGCCGTCAAGGACAACACCGGCCAAGCACCGGAGCAGTTGCTGGCCGATGCGGGCTACCGCAGCGAGAAGAACCTCGAAGACCTGGCCGGCTCAGGCATCGCCGCGGTGGTGGCCTTGGGGCGCGAAGGCAAGCGCTGCGCAGAGATCGACGCCGAGCAGAGCCCGCACACGGCGGCCATGGCTGCCAAGCTGCAGAGCAACGAAGGCAAGGCGGCGTACCGCAGGCGCAAATGGATTGCCGAGCCACCCAACGGCTGGATCAAGAGCGTGCTGGGGTTCCGGCAATTCAGCCTTCGAGGACTGCACCGCGTGCAAGCCGAGTTCAAGCTCGTGTGCTTGGCGTTGAACCTGAGGCGAATGGGCAACCTGAAGGCCGCGTGAGGGCAGCAAAATGAGCGAAACCGACTCCAACAGCATGCCCCGGCGGCGCTCGCAAAGCTCTCTGGACGCCACCACGGCCGCGCCGCGCCGCCGAGCCCACGCAACCGCTGCGTTGCACAGGCAATCGATCAAGCACCTGAGCTCGGCAGACTTCTGCCGCCCACACTCCTAGGTTGCGAAGCGTCGCAACTCAGTGCACGGAGCACCCCCGATGGAGTACACCAAGACACCCCGCACCGCGCCCCCGCCGGCGCTGCTGACCCCCGCCCAGGCCGCCGAAGTCTGGGGCGTCAGCGAACGGACCTTCCACAAGCTCCGCGTCGCCGGCCGCACGCCCCAGCCGGTGGAGCTCGGCCCGCGACTGCTGCGCTGGCCACGCGCGGAACTCGAGGCCGCCGCGGCGAACCTGCCGCGCCGCAGCGAGCCCGCTGCGATGCCCGAGCGCCTCGCCGCCGGGAAGGTCGCCGCACGAGCACGGCGAGCCGCCGAGCCGGTCGCCTGACTACCGCCCGCGCGCTGCGGCGCGTACCCCAGACGTGACGAAGCCCGGCAACCGTTGGCGCGGCCCGGGCTTCAAGGAAGGATCGACGTGAACCCTGATTTTCCAGCAGCCCCCGCCGGGGCGCAAGTACGGCATCGGTGCGCGCGGTGCGCCCGCCGCGTGCTGGTCGACGATGCGGTCGACGCGCACGCGCTGACGCTGTGCGTCGATTGCCTGCCCGCCGTGGCCACGACGCCCGCCGTGCTCGAGCGGGCGCACCTCGGCGCCCTGGCAGCGCTGGCCGTGGCAAGCGGAGGTGCAGCATGACGAGCACCTGCGCGACACAGCTGCGCCACGCCGACTGGGCCGAACTACCGGAGGCAGAGCGCACCCGCCGGCGCGAGATCCTGCGCGATGCACTGCGGGCAATCGAGTACGGCCAGGGCCGCAAGTACACACGAACCCTGGCGGTTCACCTCGCCGCCGGACTGCCCGAGGCGGAAGCCTTCGACCTGTGGGCGGAGTTCGTCCACATGGACACGATCACGAACTTTCGCGACCTGCAGTTCACCGAGGCCACATGGGCTGCCCGGCTTGCACAGCGCCGCGCCGACTCGCGCGATCGAGACCTCGCGGAGTTCCGCGCGATCTGCGCCGACGACGGCCTGCCGCCGGAGGTCAATGGGTGTGGCTATGTCGGCGTCCTGTGGATCGCCGAAGACTACGAATGGCACGGCTTCGACGGCCGCGATGCAGCCGCGATCGCCGCCGAATGGGCCGATCTGGAGAACAACGTGGCCGAGCAGATTCTGGAGACCATCATGGCCCGCGTCATGGCACCACCTGCGCCACCTGCGCCACCTGCGCCGCCCGCGCCGACCGTGGCCACGGTGCCTGCACCGCCCGCGCCGGCACGGGTAGGCCCGCCCAGCGTTCTGGATGTCAGGAGGGGGCTCGCCATCCAGCCCGTGGTGGGCGAGGACGTGCTGGCGCTGGCGCTGGCCGAGCACTACCAAAGCACTCTGCGCTGGAGCCCCGGCCTGGGCTGGATGGCGCAGGCAGGCCCCGTGTGGCAACGCGACGAAGCGCTGGTCCGCTATGACGCAGCGCGCCGCGTGTGCAGGCAGGCCGCAGGGCTCGCCAAGACCGATTCAGAGCGCCGCACGTTTCAGTCGTCCAAGACGGTCAATGGCGTGCTCTCGCTGGCGCAGAGTGACGAGCGCCTGAAGGTGCCGACCGCGGCCTGGGACGCCGACCCGTTCGTGCTGAACACGCCCGACGGTGCGATCGACCTGCGCACGGGCGCCGCGGTGGATCGCTCGGGGCACTACTTGACCCAGTGCGCTGCGGTCTCGCCCGACTTCAACGCCAGCGCGCCGACGTTCCTGCGGTTCCTGGCCGACGTGTTCCTGGGTGACCACGACCTAATCGCGTTCGTGCAGCGCCTGCTGGGTTACTGCGCGACAGGCGACCGACGCGAGCAGATTCTGGCGTTCTGGCACGGGGTCGGGGCGAATGGGAAATCCACGCTGCTGGACCTTGTGCAGTGGCTGCTGGGCGGCTATGCGCTGAACTTGCCGTCTTCTACGTTGATGACGACCCGCAGCGAGCAGCACCCCACAAGCATCGCGCAGCTGCGCGGCAAGCGGTTGGCGGTCTCGTCCGAGCTAGATGAGGGCCAGAGTTTCAACGAACCGCTGGTCAAGTCATTGACAGGCGACGCCACGCTGACCGCCCGGTTTATGAAGGGCGACTTCTTCACGTTCGCCCAGACCCAGAAGCACCTGATCGTCGCCAACCATCGACCGCGCCTTCGCGGCGGTGACCCTGCGCTGGCGCGCCGCCTGCTGCTGGTGCCATTCGACGCCGTCTTCGGACCCGACCGACGAGACCCGTCGATGCCCGACAAGCTGCGCGCCGAAGCACCCGGGATCCTGGCATGGATTGTTCGGGGTGCCGCCCAGTGGCACGCCGAGGGGTTGAAGGCGCCTGATCGCGTGCGGAGTGCCAGCGCCGACTACCTAGCCGCCCACGACGACCTTGAGCTCTGGATGGAGGAACGCGTGGAACGCGAAGGCGAGTCGAAAGCCGGCGAGCTCTACACCAACTTCAAGCTGTGGAAGCTGGACAGGGGCGAGAACCCTCCTAGTCAAACCACATGGGGCGAGCGCCTGCAGCGGGTGCCGGGCATCGCGAGGCGCGTCTCGAACGGGGTTCGCTACTCGCCGATCAGGTTGCGGATACCCACATGGGGGGCGCCGCGATAGGGGGTTTGGAACACTTGGAACACTCCACACCTTATCGACGTAGGCGCGCGCACACACAATACCTCTGTAATGGGAGAGTGTTCCAAGTGTTCCAAGTGCCGCCGTCGTCGGGGGTGTGGGCGCCGGGTGCCGCCGTCGGGGGTGTGGCCGCCGAAATAGCAAGGCGCTAAATTTCGGGCCGCCTAATTTACCCCGCGCGGTGTTCGTAATTTTCGACGCTAATTCGTTAGAACGAAATTAGCGTCGATCTAGACGGTGGCCGATGGAATATTACCGCGGTCTTGTGAACCCGGACAAGCGACGAGTAGACCCCGCCGAAAATTTCCCGGACAGTGCCGATGCGGTCGCTGTGGCCGCGTGACCTCGAAAGGATGCGACATGAGTGAAGTTACGGAGTGGCAGCAGGGCGCGCCCGTGCATAGCGGTTGGTACGACGCCTCGATGGCGATGTATCCGGGCCTGCGACGGTTCTGGCACGCGGGCAAGCAGCGGTGGAGTAAACCGGTGCTGGTGACCACAGGTGATGAACGCACGGAGCGTGTGGGGAGGACGACCACCAGCGAAGCGGTGAACTACCTTGTGTGGTGGCGTGGCTTGACCGCTCCGGCCGCACCGACCGCCCCGAACGCCGGGTAGCCCCCGCGCCACGCGACGGTGCAATGCCGATCGCGTTTTCCAGCGGCCCAGCCGTTTCGCTATGACGAATCGGGGAAAGACCAGATAATACGTTCACAGATTTGCCGATCGCGCAATAGGAGTTACCCTAAACTGCGGCTTACCGTCCGCAATCCAGGGAACCCCCGTGCCGATCACCTCGCCCACCACCGTCGACGCCTGCGCGCAGGGCCGCGCCCGCCTCGCCGCCTACCATCGCCTGACCGAACTGGCGACCGCCGCCCAGGCTGCCGCTGTGGTTGCCAAGACCCAAGAATCCGTCGCCTCCAACGCGGTCGGCAATGCGTTGGCGGATCTCGCTGAGGCCGCGCCCCAGGACCGCAAGCGCTGCGAGGCCGCGCTGGCCGCCGCGCGCAAAGGCAACGACGGTGCGCGCAACGCAGCCGAGGAAGCTGCCGCGGGTGCGCTCGCTGCCGAGCGTCGCAAGGCCGAAGCGTTCGAAGCAATGCGGGCCGAGGTACCCGTGATGCAGGCCGTTGTGCTTCAGAGCCAGGCCGACGTCGCCGCGCACGCCCGCGCGTTGCTGGCCGAGATCGTCGCGTTTGCGTTGCCCCGACTGCGCGAGGCCGCCGCCTACGGCCAGGCATCTGGCGCCCAGCATGTCATGGCCGCTCTCAACATCCTCTGCATTCCCGACCCGACTCGCCCGGTGAACCCGCTGGCCGATGGTTTGCGCGCGAGGACGGCCGCCGGTGCGTTCGTGTCGGTGCTCGATCAGTGGCGTGACGACGCGGTGCTGGTCGCGATGGCCGACGAACTTGCACAGCCGCGCCAATTGCTGACTGCGTTGCAGCGCGAGGTGCAGGCTGCAACGACGCCGACGACTGGGCCTGCGCGTTGGCACGGACGCACCGATCAAGGCGGAGCCTCAAACGGGTCGCTGATCGACCCCGTTACGGCCTGAATCCAAGGCCGTGGTGACCCTCCAATCGACGACCGGCTACGTGGGCACCGACTCGACGGCGGTCGGCCCGCCACGGACCGGCTACGGCCCTGCGCGCAGCGCTGGCGCAGGTCGGACCGGCCCCTGCCGCCGCCGGAAATCGCCGCGGGTCCTTCCCCGTTTTGGTGCATCAAGGACAATTGCGCGCCCCGATGTGCGCCCAAGTGCGACCGTCTCGAGGGGGTCGCATGCCTGCTAGTCGAGTGAGCCGACGCGAGCTGGCCCGGCTCGATGGGTGTTCGGAAAAGCTGGTCCGCAAGGCGATCGCGGAAGGCCGCATCCCTGTTGGCGAAGACGGCCTGGTCGACGCCGCAATCGCCGGGACCGCGTGGCGTGAAGGCAATGTCCGTAAAGCGCTTCTACGCTGCGAAGAGGGCGCGAACCCGTCCGCAGCGGCGCGGGCGATCGCCGACGCGGCCGCGGCCCACCGGGCGGTTCCGCCCTATGCCGATTCGCTGGCCCGGAAAGAGCATTTCCTGTCGCTACTGCGTGAGCTCGAGTTCCGCCAGCGCGATGGGCAACTGGTCGAGATGGAAGTCGCTAAGGCGATCCTGTTCACCGAGTTCCGGGCGCTGCGCGATTCGTGGCTGGCGTTCCCGGCCAAGTACGCCGCAATGATCGCCGCGGATCTTTCCATCGACGCCGACAAGCTGACCGAGGTGTTGAGCGGCTACATCCATAAGCACACCGCCGCGCTGGCCCAGCCGTCGGCGCGCGCGTTCGTTGAAGCCTGAAAGGGACCCCGCCATGCCCGACGCCAAGACTTTGCAGCGCCTGCTGCCCCTCGCGCACTTCACGGGCGTCGGCTGCGGCACGCCCAGCGCAGTGCCAGCGCGCCCCCGCCCGGCGCCAGCGGCCCGTGTGGCCACGCCCCCGGCCGACCACGACCCCGAACACGAACTGCACGGCGCCAGCCCCGTGGCGGCCGCGCGCCGCCGCGAGCAGGCCCGGTGCGAGGCGATCCTGGCTGCCGGCGCGCACGACCCGGTGCTGGCGGCCAACCTCGCGTTCACTACTCGCGTGCCGCGCGACGAGGCGCTGGCGCTGCTGGCCAGCGGCGCACCGGCCGCGCCGGCTGCAGCGCACCGGCCGCGCCGGCCCACCGTGGCGCCCCGCGTCGCGTCGGGCTGGGACACGGCATTCGCTGCGGTACGAACGCAATAGCCCCGGGGGGCAGCGCGGCGCCGAGCCGGTCGGCACTCGCCGCGCGCCGCCTACATGCCGACCACCCGCTGCTGGTTGAAGCCCTTTCCTTCCTTTGGCCAGCAGCACGAGCGCCTGGGACGTCCCGGCTGTGAAGCGCTCACCCCACCACCGCACCGAGGTAACCCATGCAAGTGACCCCCGACCAGACCGTTGTTGTTCTCGGCAAGGCGATCCCGCCCGATGACGTCGCCCTGATCGTCAACGACGTCGAGTGGCGCGGGTGGTCCGACGTGCGGATCACGCGCGGCATCGAACGCGTGCCCAACGATTTCGAGGTGCAGGTCACCGAGTTGTACCCCGGCGCCGACAGTGGCCCGGTGCAGATTGACATCGCGCCAGGCCAGCGGTGCGAGGTCTGGATCGGTTCACAGCGTGTGATCACGGGGTACGTTGACCGCTACTCGCCGGCGATCACCCGCGGGGCCCACACTGTGACGATCAGCGGCCGCGGCGCCTGCCAGGATCTGGTCGACTGCGCTGCCCAGTGGCCGAACCAGCAGATTTCATCGGCGTCGGTGCTGGACGTGGCCCAGAAACTGGCCGAGCCCTACGGCGTGCCGGTCCGAGGCGTCACCGGCCCCGCCGTGGGCATCCAGGGTTCGCTGATCCCGATCATCAACTTGATGCTGGGGGAGACGGCCTGGGAAGTCATTGAGCGTCTCTGTCGAATCGCCGGGATCTTGGCATTCGAGCAACCGGACGGGTCGCTGCTGCTGGCTGACAACCCGGCCGATCCGTTGACGGGCGCCGCGGCGACCGGCCTGCGCAGCGCCGCGTCGGGATTCACCGAGGTCGTCAACGTGCAGGCCGCACGCGCCACGTTGTCTGCGGACCAGCGGTACTCCGAGTACCGGATCTACTGGTACGCCTACGCGCCGACCCAGGACATCATCACTGAGCCGAAGAACCGCATCGCGACGGTGCAGGACGTGGAAGCCCGCCCCGGTCGGCTGAAGATCCTCGTCGCCGAAACCGGCAACGCACTGAGTGAGCAAATCGCGAAGCGCCGCGTAACTTGGGAACTGGCCCGCCGCTGGGGCCGTTCGCAGATGGTCACGATCACGACCGACAGCTGGTTCGACAGTGCCGGCAAGCTGTACGAGCCGAACACCGTGGCACGCCTGAACCTGCCGTCGCTGAAGATCACCGGCGCCGACAAGGATTGGATGATCAGCCAAGTCACGTATCACAAGAACGACGCCGGCACGACCTGTGATCTGGTGCTCATGCCGCCGGCCGCATTCAGCGTACAGCCGGCGCTGCCGCCGTACGTGATCCCGCAGGACGTGGCGCAGGCCGCTGCCGCTGCCAGGGCGCAGTGATCATGCAGGCAGCGCCGATCGACCCCTGGGGCGCCATGTGCGCGGTGCTGGCCGGCGAGCCGGCGCCGACGCTGCCGGATCTCGAAGGGCGCCGGTTCAGGCAGCGGCTGCTGGGCGACGACGACCCGCGGCAGCGCAGGCTGACCGATGCGACCGTGTGGCGGGCGCTGGCGCGCGAGGTGTGCCCGCTGGCGTAGGTGCGGCGTTAGTCTGTTTAACAAACAATGTTTGACAAACAGACCACATGAGCGCATGATGACGGCCCCGACCACTACCCCGACCGAGCCATGAGCACCTCTCACGACGATCTTCTGCGCCGAGCGTTTGCGGCCTATTTCCGGTCAGCGGCCGGCGAGGGTGGCGTACCCCTGCAGCCCTCTAAGTCGAGCAGCGTCGAAACGATCGACGGCCTTGACTACGTCGTGCTGCGCAACGTCAAGGGGCCGCTGGCAGTCTACCGGGTGCGCAATGACGGCATGCTCAAGGGACTCAAGCGCTGGCCTGCTGCGATCCAGTAGGCGCCGAGGATCGCGGCGGGGGACTGCCGGGGGATAGAACGCGGACCCCGTGAATCGCTAGGATCCACGCGGTTCTTGACAGACTCCGACTCCGCCAGCCCGCCTCGGGCAGCCTGCAGGACGCCAAGCGCCCGCGCTGCCGCAGCCGCCGATGCGAGACTCCGCGCCAGCGCCGACAAGCCCGCGTCCGGCCAGGCACCGAGCGCGTGCCCGCTGGCCCCGGCCCGGCCGGCACAATGGGTGGTCCGTCCGACCCTTCACCCCTCCACCACTGCTCGGAGAACGCCGTGCCGTTGAGCGACATCGAGATTGCCCGCCGGGCCACGCTGCGCCGCATCGGCGAGCTGGCGCGTGATCGCCTGGGCATCGACGACGAACATCTGGTGCCCTACGGCCACTACAAGGCCAAGCTCTCTCTGCCCTACATCGAATCGCTGGCCGGTCGCCCCGAAGGCAAGCTGGTGCTGGTGACCGCGATCAGCCCCACGCCGGCGGGCGAAGGCAAGACCACCACCACCGTGGGCCTGGGCGATGCGCTCAACCACATCGGCAAGAAGGCGGTGATCGCCCTGCGCGAGCCCTCGCTGGGGCCGGTGTTCGGCATGAAGGGCGGGGCCACCGGCGGCGGTCTGGCGCAGGTGGTGCCGATGGACGACATCAACCTGCATTTCACGGGCGACTTCCACGCCATCGGGCTGGCCAACAACCTGCTGGCCGCGGCGATCGACAACCACATCCACCACGGCAACGCGCTCGACATCGACCCCCGCCGCGTGAGCTGGCGCCGCGTGATGGACATGAATGACCGCGCCCTGCGCAAGATCACGGTCGGCCTGGGCGGACCGGCGAACGGCTACCCGCGCGAGGACGGCTTCGACATCGTGGTGGCGTCCGAGGTGATGGCCATCCTGTGCCTGGCCACCTCGCTGGCCGACCTGAAGCAGCGTCTCGGCCGCATCGTGGTGGCCGAGACGCGCGAGCGCCGACCGGTGCGCGCCAGCGACCTGAAGGTGCAGGGTGCGATGGCCGTGCTGCTGCGCGACGCGCTGGCGCCGAACCTGGTGCAGACGCTCGAGAACAACCCGGCGCTGCTGCACGGCGGCCCGTTCGCCAACATCGCCCATGGCTGCAACTCGGTGCTGGCCACGCGCACCGCGCTGCGCCTGGCGGACTACGTGGTCACCGAGGCGGGCTTCGGCGCCGACCTGGGCGCCGAGAAGTTCATCGACATCAAGTGCCGCAAGGCCGGCCTGGCGCCGGCGGCCGCGGTGGTGGTGGCCACGGTGCGGGCGCTGAAGTACCACGGTGGGGTGGAGCTGCCCGCGCTGGGGCACGAGAACCTGGACGCGCTGGGCCGGGGTCTGGTCAACCTCGAGCGCCATCTGCACAACCTGCGCGCAGTGTTTGGCCTGCCGTGCGTGGTTTCGCTGAACCACTTCGCCAGCGATACCGAAGCCGAGCACGCGCTGCTGCGCGACCGCATCGGCGCCCTGGGCGTGCCGGTGCACACCGCGCGTCACTGGGCCGAAGGCGGCCGCGGCGCCACCGCGCTGGCGCACGAGGTGGTGCGGCTGTGCGGGCAGCGCAGCGTGCTGCGCTTTGCCTACGACGAGGCCGACCCGCTGTGGGACAAGCTGCACCAGCTGGCCACGCGCACCTACGGCGCGGCCGGCGTCTCGGCCAGCGCTGCGGTGCGGGCGCAGATCGAGCGCCTGCAGCAGGCCGGCTACGGCCACCTGCCCATCTGCGTGGCCAAGACGCAGTACAGCTTCTCCACCGACGCCACGCAGCGCGGCGCGCCCAGCGGCCACGTGGTCGACGTGCGCGAGGTGCGGCTGGCCGCCGGTGCCGAGTTCATCGTCATGATCTGCGGTGACGTGATGACCATGCCCGGCCTGCCCAAGGTGCCGTCGGCCGAGCGCATGGACCTGGACGCGCAGGGGCACATCGTCGGGCTGGCCTGAGGCAGCTGCCCGGGCGGGGAGGGCAGGGATGGCCGGCAACACGGCGCGCCTGTACCGCATCGAGACGCTGATCCGCGCCCGCGGCCAGGTCAGCTTTCGCGAGCTGCTGGCCGAGCTCGAGGTGTCACCGGCGACGCTGAAGCGTGATCTCGAGTACCTGCGCAGCCGGCTCGGGGCGCCCATCGAGTACGACCCGCAGGCCAACGGCTACCGCTTCGGCCAGGCCGGGGCCGGCCAGCGCCACGAGCTGCCCGGCCTGTGGTTCGACGAGGCCGAGCTGTACTCGCTGCTGATGGCGCAGCAGCTGCTGGCGGGGCTGGACACCGACGGCCTGCTCAGCCGCCATCTGCAGCCGCTGCTCGACCGCATCCGGCAGCTGCTGGGCAGCGGCGACGGCACGCAGGCGGCCGAGCGCGTGATGGCGCGGGTGAAGATCGTGACCGCGCTGCGCCGGCCGGTGCCCACGCGCTTCTTCGAGCGCGTGACTGCGGCGCTGCTGGCGCGCCGGCGGCTCCACCTGCGCTACTACACGCGCGGCCGCGGCGAGGCCGGTGAGCGCGAGGTCTCGCCGCAGCGGCTGGTGCACTACCGCAACACCTGGTACCTCGACGCCTGGTGCCACCGCGCCCTGGCGTTGCGCCGCTTTGCGCTGGATGCGATCGAAGAAGCGACTGCGCTCGAGCAACCTGCCAGCGACATCGAGATGCGGCAGGTCGAAGCCGAGATGGACGCCGGCTACGGCATCTACGCCGGCGGCACGCGCCGCTGGGCCGTGCTGCGCTTCAGCCCGCAGGCCGCGCCCTGGGCCAGTCGTGAAGAGTGGCACCCGGAGCAACAGGGCCGCTGGCTGGACGACGGTCACTACGAGATGCGCCTGCCCTATGTGGACGACACCGAGCTCGTGATGGACCTGCTGCGCCAGGGCGAACAGGTGCAGGTGCTCTCACCCCCCGCGCTGGTGCAGGCCTTGCGCCAGCGGCTGGCCGCGGCCGCGGCGCTGTACGCGGGTTGATGCGCCCGGGTCATCAGCGCCGGCTTGTCAGCGCCGGCTGGTCAGCGCGGGCGTGTCAGCACCAGCAGCAGCAGCGCCAGCGCGCTGAAGGCGGCACCGGCGTGGAAAGTGGCAGGCGCGCCGAGGCGGTCCCACAGCAGGCCGGCCAGCGTGCTGGCCGCGATGAGGAAGACGCCGCTGACCAGGTTGAACACGCCGTAAGCCGTGCCGCGCAGGTCGGCCGGCGCGGCGTTGGCCACCATCGTCGCCAGCAGGCCCTGGCTCATGCCCATGTGCAGGCCCCAGAGCGCCACGCCGATGAGCAGGCTGGCGTGGGTGGGCGTCATCGCCAGCAGGGCGTCGGCCGCCATCAGCACCGGCAGCGACGCCGCCAGCAGGCGCCGCGGCGGCAGCCGGTCGGCCAGCCGGCCGAAGGGGTACGCGCTGGCGGCGTAGACCAGATTCATCGCCACCATCACCGCCGGCACCCAGGCGATGGGCACACCGCTCTGCTGCGCCCGCAGCACCAGGAAGGCTTCGCTGAAGCGAGCCAGCGTGAAGGCCGCGCCGAAGGCCACCACCCGCCAGTACTCGCTGCTCAGCCGCGCGATGGCGGCGCGGCCGATCGGGTTGGGCCGCCGCGCGGCAGGCGCCGGCGCGGGTTCGCGCAGGCCGAAGGCCAGCACCCCCACCGCCAGGGCCGCCGGCACGGTGGCCACCCAGAACACGGCGCGGAAGTCGTCCTGCCAGGCCAGCATCAACGCGATCGCCACCACCGGGCCGAGCACGGCGCCGATGGTGTCCAGCGACTGCCGCAGGCCATACGCCGCGCCGCGCAGGTGGCGTGGCGTGATGTCGGCAATGAGGGCATCGCGCGGCGCCCCGCGGATGCCCTTGCCCACGCGGTCGAGCAGCCGCGCCGTGACCACCAGGCCGACCCCCGGGGCCAGCGCGAACAGCGGTTTGGTCAGCGCGGCCAGGCCGTAGCCGAACACGGCCAGGCCCTTGCGCCGGCCCAGCGCGTCGCTGAGCGCACCCGAGAACATCTTGACGACCAGGGTCGTGGCCTCGGCCGCGCCTTCGAGGAAACCCACGAACTCGACGCTGGTGCCCAGCGTGGTGACCAGGAACATCGGCAGCAGCGCATGGATCATCTCGGACGAGGCGTCCATCAGCAGGCTGACCAGGCCCAGCAGCCATACGCCGCGGGGCACGCGGCGCAGCGCGCCGGCCGCGGTGCCGGTCACCCGATGCGGCCGAGCAGCAGGTACTCCATCAGCGCCTTCTGCACGTGCATGCGGTTCTCGGCCTCGTCCCAGACCACGCTCTGCGGGCCGTCGATGACCTCGGCCGTGACCTCCTCGCCGCGGTGCGCCGGCAGGCAGTGCATGAACAGGGCATCGGGCCGGGCCACGGCCATCATCTGGTCGTCCACGCACCAGTCGACGAAGGCCTTGCGCCGCTCTTCGTTCTCGGCTTCGTAGCCCATGCTGGTCCAGACGTCGGTGGTGACCAGGTGCGCGCCTTCGCAGGCCTGCAGCGGGTGGTCGAAGACCCGGTAGCAGCCACGGTCTCGGATGCCGGCCACCTGCGGGTCGACCTCATAGCCGCCGGGCGTGCTGACATGCACCGTGAAGCCGAGCACCTCGGCCGCCTGCAGCCAGGTGTTGGCCATGTTGTTGCCGTCGCCGACCCAGGCCACGACCTTGCCGGCGATGCTGCCGCGGTGCTCGATGTAGGTGAACAGGTCGGCCAGGATCTGGCACGGGTGGTACTCGTTCGTCAGGCCGTTGATCACGGGCACGCGCGAGTGCGCCGCGAACCGCTCGAGCATCGCCTGCTCGTAGGTGCGGATCATCACCAGGTCGACCATCCGGCTGATGACGCGCGCACTGTCTTCGGCCGGCTCGGCGCGACCGAGCTGGCTGTCGCCGGTGGTCAGGTGCACGACCGAGCCGCCCATCTGGTACATGCCGGCCTCGAAGCTGACGCGCGTGCGCGTGCTGGCCTTCTCGAAGATCATCGCCAGCGTGCGGTCGACCAGCGGCTGGTAGCGCTCGTAGTTCTTGAAGCGCGTCTTGATGATGCGCGCGCGTTCGAAGAGGTAGGCGTATTCCTCGGCGCGCAGATCCTTGAACTGCAGGTAGTGGCGCAGCAGCGTGGGCCCCGGCTTCATGGTTCGGCGAGGAAGGACTTCACCAGCGGCGCCAGGATGGCCACGATCTGCGCCGCTTCGTCCAGCGACAGGATCAGCGGCGGCACGATGCGGATCACGGTGTCGGCGGTGACGCTGATCATCAGCCCCGCCTCGGCCGCGCGGCCCAGCAGCGCAGCGCACGGACGGGCGAGCTCGACCCCGATCATCAGGCCGGCACCGCGGATCTCCTTCACGCCGGCCACGCCGGCCAGCTCGCGCTCGAGCCCGCCCCGCAGCGCCGCGCCCACCGTGGCGGCATTCGCCAGCAGGTCTTCTTCTTCCATGATGCGCAGCGTCTCGACGCCGGCGCGCATGGCCAGTGGATTGCCGCCGAACGTGGTGCCGTGGTTGCCCGGGCCGAGCACATCCACCGCCTTCGGCCCCACCACCACGGCGCCGATGGGCACGCCCGAGCCCAGGCCCTTGGCCAGCGGCATCACGTCGGGCTGGATGCCGGCCCATTGGTGCGCAAACCAGCGGCCGGTGCGGCCGATGCCGCACTGCACCTCGTCGAGCATGAGCAGCCAGCCCTGCGCATCGCACAGGCGGCGCAGGCCCTGCAGGTATTCCCAGCGCGCGGGGTTGATGCCGCCTTCGCCCTGGATCGTCTCGAGGAACACGGCCACCACGTTCGGGTGGCGTTGCGCGACCGCTTCGACGGCGCCGAGGTCGTTCAGTGGCACGCGCACGAAGCCTTCGACCAGCGGCCCGAAGCCGGCCTGGATCTTGGGGTTGGCCGTGGCCGACAACGTGGCCAGCGAGCGGCCATGGAAGGCGCGCTCGTAGACGACGATCTCGGGCCGCTCGATGCCGCGGTCGTGGCCGTACTTGCGCGCGATCTTCAGCGCCGCTTCGTTGGCCTCGAGTCCCGAGTTGCAGAAGAACGCCGCGTCCAGCCCCGACAGGGCGCACAGCTTGGCGGCCAGCTGTTCCTGCAGCGGCACCTCGTAGTAGTTCGAGCTGTGGATGAGTCGCCCGATCTGCTCTTGCAGCGCTGGCACCAGCTTCGGGTGCGCGTGGCCCAGCGTGTTGACCGCGATGCCGGCCAGACCGTCGAGGTAGCGTCGGCCCTGCGTGTCCCACAGCCAGCAGCCGCGGCCGTGCGAGAGCGCGATCGGCAGGCGGCCGTAGGTGTTCATCACGTGCGGCATCGGCCGCTGGGATTGCGTGACGGCGGGCTCGGGTGCGTTCATCGCGGCTCCATCGGATCGGCAGGGCCAGGGCAGAAAGAAATGCCGGGCGGCGACACCCTGGTCACGGCCCGGCTCTTTCCTTTTCATTCTAAAGGTCGTTCCGGGCGCCAGGTCGGCCGCTCGGGCCCGTGCAATTGTCGATGCTGCGTCGCAACAACCGCCGTGGCCAGCAGGCACAATCCGCGCCAGTCCATCCCCAGCGCCATCGCGCAGCCGCTGCACGCCCTTGACTGACCGACGCTTCCACATTCGCGGCCTCACGCGCGATGGCCGCACCTTCCGCCCCAGCGACTGGGCCGAACGCCTGGCCGGCGCCATGGCCAGCTTCCGGCCGGGCGGTGGCAGCGGCGGCATCGCCGCCTACATCGGCTACTCGCCGTACTGCGTGCCGCAGCTCATCGACGGCGTGAAGTGCGTGCTGGTCAGCGATGCGCTGCGCGGCATCGAGCCGATGGCCTGGGACTTCGTCATGAACTTCGCGCGCGACAACGAACTGCAGGTGAGCGAGGTCGAGCCCGGCGCCCGGCCATGAAAAAAGGCCCGCAGCGCGGGCCTTCGTTCGGAGCGGCCGGTCTTGCGGCTGGATCGCCTGCTCAGGCGCTCAGCGCCAGCGCCTTGACCTTGGCGGCCAGGCGGCTCTTCAGGCGTGCGGCCTTGTTCTTGTGGAACACACCCTTGTCGGCGATGGAGTCGATCACGCTCTGGGCCGACTTGAACACCTCGGCCGCCTTGACCTTGTCGCCGCCCGTCACGGTCTTCTGCACGTTCTTGACCACGGTGCGGAAGTGTGAACGCAGTGCCGTGTTGCCGGCATTGAGCTTGACGTCCTGGCGCGCGCGCTTGCGGCCCGAGGCGAGGCGAACGGTCTTCTTCTTGGCTTTGGACGATGTGGCCATGCTGGTGAGCTATCGGTGGTGTGTTTGGTGGTGACCGACTGAGATTGAGTCTGGGCAAAGAGCGTCGAGTATAGCACGGGCCACCTGCAGTACGGCGCCGCGCCCGGTCGCCAGCGGCGGGCTGCCTATAATCGCGCCCCGTCCGTGAACCTGCTCAAGGCTGCTTCCACCGTCTCCCTGCTGACCCTGCTGTCTCGCATCGCGGGGTTGGTGCGCGAGCAGCTCGTGGCCGCCGTCTTCGGCGCCGGTGGTGCCACCGACGCCTTCAACGTCGCCTTCCGCATTCCCAACCTGTTCCGGCGCCTGTTCGCCGAAGGCGCGTTCTCGCAAGCGTTCGTGCCCTTGCTGGCCGCCACCCGCGAGCGCGACGGCGATGCCGCCACGGCGCGCCTGGTCGACGCCGTGGCCACGTTGCTGGCCTGGGTGCTGCTGGCCACCTGCCTGGCCGGCGTCGTGGCGGCGCCGCTGCTGGTGTGGGCGATGGGCTCGGGCCTGGCGCAGCTGGACGAGGCGGTGGTGATGACCCGCTGGATGTTCCCGTACATCGGTTTCATGTCCATGGTGGCGCTGGCCGCCGGCATCCTGAACACCTGGAAGCGCTTCGCCGTGCCGGCGCTGACGCCAGTGCTGCTCAACTTCTGCATCATCGGCGCCGCGCTGTGGCTGGTGCCGCGGGCCGCGGCGGCGGGCTTCCCACCCATCTACGCCCTGGCGCTCGGCGTCATGCTGGGCGGCCTGCTCCAGGCGCTGGTGCAGGTGCCGGCCCTGCGTGCGGTCGGCTGCATGCCGCACATCGGCCTGACGCCGGCGGCGATCGCGCGCGCCTGGCATCACCCCGGCGTGCGGCAGATCCTGCACAAGATGGCGCCGGCGCTGCTGGGCGTGTCGGTGGCGCAGCTGTCGCTCGTGATCAACACGCAGATCGCGTCGCACGTGGCCGTGGGTGCCGTCTCGTGGCTGAGCTACGCCGACCGATTGATGGAGTTCCCGACCTCGCTGCTGGGCGTGGCGCTGGGGGTCGTGCTGCTGCCGCAGCTGGCGGCGGCGCAGGCGCGCGGTGACGGCCCGGCCTACTCGGACATGCTCGATTGGGGCCTGCGTTCGGTCGCGCTGACGGCGCTGCCGTGCGCGCTGGCCCTGCTGATCCTGCCCACGGGCCTGGTGGCGGTGCTGTTCCATTACGGCCGCTTCACGGCCGCCGACGTGGCCATGACCGCCGCGGCGCTGCGCGGCTACGGCGTGGGGCTGCTGGGGCTGGTCGCGATCAAGGTGCTGGCGCCGGCCTTCTTCGCGCGCCAGGACACGCGCACGCCGGTGCGCATCGCCATCGCGGTGCTGGTGGCCACCCAACTCATGAACCTGGTGCTCGTGCCCTGGCTGGGCCATGCCGGCCTGGCGCTGTCCATCGGCCTGGCCGCGCTGGCCAACGCCGGGCTGCTGTTGCGCGGGCTACTGGTGCGCGGCACCTACCGCCCGTCTGCCGGTTGGGCCGGGTTCGGCGCCCGGCTGCTGCTGGCCAACGGCGCGCTGGCCGGGGTGCTGGTGTGGGCGGCCCGCAGCATCGACTGGCTGGGCCTGCACGCCCACCCCGGCGAGCGCGTGGGGCTGCTGGCGGGGGTGCTGGCGGGGGTGGCGCTGCTGTACTTCGGCGTGCTCGCAGCCTGCGGCCTGCGGCCGCGCGACTTCATGCGTCGGGGCTGACCTACACTGATGCCGATGGCCGGCCCCCTGCAATTCGAAGCGCCCACCGCCCTCGACTATTTCGCGTCGCTGGTGGCCGACGACACCCACTTTGCGCTGCTCGAGGCGGCCGTGGCGGTGGCGCAGGACGACGACGCCGCGCTCGACGTGCAAGGCGTGCTGGCGCAGATCGACGGGCTGGCCGAGCGCCTGCGCCGGCGCCTGCCGGCCGACGCCGCGCCGCTGCAGCGCCTGCGCCTGCTCAACACCTACTTCTTTCACGAGCTGGGTTTCAGCGGCAACGTCAACAACTACTACGACCGTGCCAACAGCGCGCTGCCGGAGGTGCTGCGCACGCGCCGCGGCATCCCGCTGACGCTGGCCTTGCTGTACGTGGAGCTGGCCACGCAGATCGGGTTGCAGGCGCATGGCGTGGCGTTTCCGGGGCACTTCCTGGTCAAGCTGCACCTGCCGCGCGGCGAGGTGGTGATCGACCCCTTCAGCGGTCGGTCGCTGGCGCGTGAAGACCTCGAGGAGCGCCTGCTGCCCTTCCGCCAAGCCCATGGTCCCCAGGCCCAGGCCGCCTACGAGGCGGTCCCCGCCGACGAGTCCGTGCCGCTGGGTCTGTACCTGCAGGCGGCGACACCGCGCGACACCATCGCCCGGCTGTTGCGCAACCTGAAGGAGATCCACCGCAGCGCGCGCGACTGGCCGCGCCTGGCCAAGGTGCAGCGCCGCCTGGTGATTCTGCTGCCCGTCGACTGGGACGAGCGGCGTGACCATGCGTTGGCGCTGTCGCAGCTGGGGCGCCATGCGCTGGCTGCCGACGAGCTGGCGACGTACCTGCGCGAGCGGCCCGACGCCGGCGACGCTGCCGCGCTGCGGCGCGAGCTGGCGGCCTGGCGGCGCGACGGCGACGGGTGATGAAGCAGATCCCGCTGGCCATCGGCCCCGAGCCGCAACCGCGCTTCGACAACTTCCTGCCCGGCCCCAATGGGGCCGCGCTGGCGCACCTGCAAGGCCTGGCCGGGCCATCCGCGCCGCTGTACCTGTGGGGCCCGGCGGGCAGCGGCAAGAGCCACCTCCTGCGGGCGCTGGCGGCGCAGGCGCAGCAGCGCGGCGAGCGCGTCGGCTGGTTCGACGCCGCCGATGCGCCGCCCTGGCCCTTGCTGCCCGGCTGGTCGCTGGTGGTGATCGACCGCTGCGACGCGCTCGAAGCCGCCGGCCAGCACGCCGCGTTCACGCTGTTCGTCGAGGCGGCCACGCAGGGCGTGCAGGTGGCTGCGGCGGGCCGCCTGCCGCCGGTCGACCTGCCGCTGCGCGACGACCTGCGTTCGCGCCTGGCCTGGGGCCACGTGTTCGCCTTGCAGCCGCTGGCCGATGCCGAGGCACGCGCCGTGCTGCGGCGCGAGGCCGACCGGCGCGGCCTGTTCCTCTCCGACGAGGTGATGAACCACCTGCTGACGCACTTCGAGCGGGACCTGGGCCACCTGATGCACTTGCTCGACCGGCTCGACGGCTATGGCCTGGCCCAGGCACGGCGCATCACGCTGCCACTGCTGCGCCAGATGCTGGCCGAGGACGCGGCCGCCGCCGTGCCGGCCGGCCAACGACACCGCGGCGGCGAGGTGCGGACCGCATGAACCTCACGCTGTTCGATCTCGACGGCACGCTGATCCCCAAGGATTCCGACCACGCCTTCGGCGAGTTCCTGGTCGAGCGCGGCTGGGCCGACGGTGGCACCTTTCGCCAGCGCAACGACGCGTTCTACGAGGACTACCTGGCCGGCCGGCTCGACATGGCGGCCTACGTCGACTTCGCCACCACGCCCTGGCGCCGCCGCAGCCCGGCCGAGCTGGCGCAGGCCAGCGCCGATTTCGTCGCGCAGGTGGTGCGGCCGATGTTGCCGGCTGCGGCGCTGGCCCTGGTGCAGCGGCATCGCCAGGCGGGCGACCTGCTGGCGATCGTCACCGCGACCAATGATTTCGTCACGCGGCCGATTGCGGCGCTGCTGGGCATCGACACCCTGATCGCCACCGAGCTCGAGCGCGATGCGCACGGCCGCGTCACCGGCGCGATCCGGGGCGTGCCGGCCTTTCGCGAAGGCAAGATCGTGCGCGTGCAGCAATGGCTGCGCGAGCAGGGGCGGCAGCTCGAAGATTTCGGCTGCAGCACCTTCTACAGCGACTCCATCAACGACCTGCCGCTGCTCGAGCGCGTCCGCTGTGCGGTGGCCACCAACCCCGGCCCGGCGCTGGCGCGCATCGCGCACGAGCGCGGCTGGCCCGTCCTGAACCTGTTCCCATGATCAAGAAACTCATCCATCGCCTGCTCGGCAAGGGCACCAGGACCGAGCCCGAGGTCCCGGCCGAGCCCGCCATCCCGCTGGGCCGTCGCGTCGAGGTGGCCGCGGCCGAGCACCGCATCGACGCCAGCCTGCTCGACGCGAACGCGGTGCGCGTGGTCAAGACCCTGCAGGAGGCCGGCCACACCGCCTACGTCGTGGGTGGCGCGGTGCGCGACCTGCTGGTCGGCCTGCGGCCGAAGGACTTCGATGTCGCCACCGATGCCACGCCCGAGCAGGTGAAGGCGCTGTTCCGACGCGCCTTCATCATCGGGCGCCGCTTCCGGCTCGTGCACGTGGTGTTCGGCCGTGGCCGCGAGCACGAGACGATCGAGGTGAGCACCTTCCGCGCCTACCTCGACACCGCCGCGGCCGAGCAGGTGGCAGGCAACGAGAAGACCTCGCGCCGCGACATCGCCGACAGGACCCACGTGGTCGACGCCAGCGGTCGCGTGCTGCGCGACAACGTCTGGGGGCCGCAGATCGAGGATGCCGCGCGGCGCGACTTCACCATCAACGCGATGTACTACGACCCGGTGACGCAGACCGTGGTCGACTACCACGGTGGCCTGGCGGATGTGCGCGCCCGCGTGCTGCGCATGATCGGCGACCCCGGCACCCGCTACCGGGAGGACCCGGTGCGCATCATCCGCATCGTGCGCTTCGCGGCCAAGCTGGGCTTCGCCATCGATCCCGCCACCGAGCGGCCCATCCGGGCCATGTCGGCGCTGCTGCCCAACGTGCCCATCTCGCGCCTGTTCGACGAGATGGTCAAGCTGCTGCAGACCGGCCACGCGCTGGCCAGCATCGAGCAGCTGCGCAAGCACGGCCTCATCGGCGGCAGCTTGGGCGTGTTTCCGGTGCTCGATGCGGCGCTGGCACCGGCGCAGCCCGACCCGGCGCGCGAAGCCTTCGTGCGCGCCGCGCTGCAGGACACCGACCGCCGCGTGGCCGAAGGCCGCTCGGTGGCGCCGAGCTACATGCTGGCCTGCATGCTGTGGCACGACGTGCAGGGCCGCTGGAGCGCGCTGCGCGAGGGTGGCGAGGCACCGATGCCGGCGCTGCAGCAGGCGGTGGACGCGGTGTTCGAGGCCCGCATCGGCGACATCTCGGGCCGCGGCAAGCTGGCCGCCGACATGCGCGAGATCTGGCTCATGCAGCCCCGCTTCGAGCGCCGCACGCCCAGCGGCGCGGCCGCGCTGATCGCGCAGCCGCGCTTCCGCGCCGGCTACGACTTCCTGCGCCTGCGCGCCGATTGCGGCGAGATCGCCGCCGAGCTGGCCGACTGGTGGGAGGACTTCCACCTCGGCACCGACGACGAGCGCGAGGCACTGCTGCAGGACGTGAAGGCGGCAACGCCGCCACGCCCGCGCCGTGGGCGCGCCGAGTCGGGCGAGGACGCGCCAGCCGAGGCCGCCGCCGAGATGCCCGTGCCCGAGGCCGGTGCCGCCCCGCGCAAGCGCCGGCGCCGGCGCCGGCGGCCGGGCGCCGGCCAGGGCAGCCGAGACAATGCCGGCGAGGGTGGCAGCGCTGAGGGTGCGCCGCCCAACGTCGAGTGACGCCCGAGCGCGTGTTCGTCGGCTTGGGGGCCAACCTGGGCGATGCGCGCGCCAGCCTCGAGCGCGCCCGGTCGGCGCTGGCGTCCTTGCCGGGCACGCGGCAGGTGGCGGTCTCGCCGCACTTCCGCAGCGAACCGGTGGACGCCGATGGCCCCGACTACCTCAATGCGGTGGTCGAGCTCGAGACGGCGCTGGCGCCGGGGGCGCTGTGGCAGGCCCTGCAGTCGATCGAAGCCACGCACGGCCGCGAGCGCCCCTACCGCAACGCGCCGCGCACGCTGGACCTCGACCTGTTGCTGTACGGCCAGCGCGTCATCGACACCCCCGCCCTGACGGTGCCGCATCCGCGCCTGGCGCAGCGCGCCTTCGTGCTGCTGCCGCTGCTGCTGCTGGCGCCCGACCTGGTGCACCCGCGACTCGGGCCGCTGGACGCGTTCCGGCCGGCCGTGGCGGGGCAGCGCATCGAGCGCCTGCCGCCGGCCTGAAGCGCTAGTCGGCGCTGGCGTTGGCCTGCCACTCGTAGAGCCGGGTGCCGCTGTAGGCCAGGGTGGCCATCAGCACCCCGCCGCCCAGCAACAACGCGATCACGGCCGCCAGCACCGGGCCCCAGCCGGTGTTCGGGACCGGCGCGCGGCCCGCGCCCCAGCGCGCGTGCCAGCGCTCGTCCGGCGTCAGGGCGTAGGTGATGGCGCTCAGCATCGCCGCCGTGATCGCCAGACCCAGCAGCGGCACCAGCAGCCAGGCCAGGCGGTCGTCCTGCCCCAGTTCGTGCACCCGCCACAGGCCCCACAGCCCGAGCAGGCTGGGCAGGGGATAGAGCCAGCCTGCGCGGTCGCTCGCACCACGCAGGTAGAAGCGGTGTGCGCCGAGCCAGCCCAGAACCACGGCCAGCCAGGCGGCCAGGGTCTTCGATCGTGGGGGTGGCAGGGGCTTCATCGGCAGCGGTCCGTCGGGTATCCAGGCCAAGGCAGTTTATAATGCGCGGTTTCCGGCGCCGGCCGTGGTGGCGACATCAGGGCGTATCTACGGTGCCGGCCGCGGTGGTCGGGGTGGTCCCGATCGCCATCCGCGTGGTCCGCCCGGTGGGTCTCCCGTGGCAGGCGCGACCCCCATTCCAAGGAATCTGCACATGGTCGTGATCCGACTCGCCCGTGGCGGCGCCAAGAAGCGCCCGTTCTACAACATCGTCGTCGCCGACTCGCGCGAGCGCCGCGACGGCCGCTTCATCGAGCGGCTGGGCTTCTACAACCCGGTCGCCTCCGGCGCCGAGCAGCCGCTGCGCGTGGCGCTGGATCGCGTGACCCATTGGGCCGGCGTCGGCGCCCAGCTCTCGCCCACGGTGGCGCGCCTGGTCGAGCAGGCCAAGAAGGCGGCCTGAACGCGGCCGCCGTGAACGCGGCAGCGGCATCCCCCATGCCGGCGCCGGGCGACGCGCCGCCGTTCCCCGCCGACGCGGTCGAGGTCGGCCGCGTGCTGGGCGCCTGGGGCGTGAAGGGCGGCATCAAGGTCCGGCCCTTCGCCGCCGATCCGCAGGCGCTGTTCTCGTCCAAGCGCTGGTTCTTGCGCGCGCCCGAGCCGGCCCGGCCCGGCGCCCCGGCGGCGCTGCCGGCGCTGCTGAAGGTGCAGTCGGCCCGCACGCAGGGCGATACCGTGGTGGCGGTGGTGCAGGACCTGGCCGACCGCGATGCCGCCGAGGCGCTCAAGGGTGCGCGCGTCTTCGTCTCGCGCGCCAGCTTTCCCACGCCGGCCAGCGACGAGTTCTACTGGGTCGACCTGATCGGCCTGCAGGTGAGCAACCGCCCGGGGCAGGCCCTGGGCACGGTGGTCGGCCTGATCGAGACCGGCCCGCACTGCGTGCTGCGCGTGCAGCCGGCGGACGCGGCCGCGGCCGAGTGGCTGATCCCCTTCGTGGCGGCCTACATCGACGCGGTCGACCTGCCGGCGCGCCTCATCCGCGCCGATTGGGACGCTGCCGACGCGTGACCATGCGCTTCGACATCGTCACGCTGTTCCCCGATCTCTTCGCACCGCACCTGAGCCTGGGCATCACGCGCCGCGCCTTCGAGGGCGGCGAGGGCAGCGCGCCGGCGGTGGACGTGCGGCTGTGGCCGCTGCGCGACTTTGCCGACGATGCCTACCGGCGGGTCGACGATCGACCGTACGGCGGCGGCCCGGGCATGGTGATGCTGGCCGAGCCGCTGCTGCGCGCGCTCGCAGCGATCGCTGCCGAGCGCGGCGGCCCGGCGCCGGCCGTCGTGCATTTCACGCCCACCGGGCAGCGCCTGGACCAGGCCATGGTCGAGGCCCTGGCCGCCGGCCCGGGGGCGGTGCTGCTGTGCGGGCGCTACGAAGGCATCGACCAGCGCCTGATCGATCGACGCGTGACGCTCGAGTTGAGCCTGGGCGACTTCGTGCTGTCGGGCGGCGAGTTGCCGGCGCTGGCGCTGCTGGACGCCGTGGCGCGGCTGCAGCCCGGCGTGCTGAGCCCGCCCTCGCACCAGCAGGACAGCTTCGCCGCCGGCCTGCTGGAGGGGCCGCATTACAGCCGGCCCGAGCGGCTGGCGATCGACGGGGACGAACTCCCGGTGCCGGCCGTGCTGCTGTCGGGCCACCACGGCGACATCGCGCGCTGGCGGCGCGAGCAGGCGCTGGCCGTCACGGCCCGGCGCCGGCCCGAGCTGATCGCGGCGGCGCGCGCCGCGGGCCGGCTGGACCGCCGCGACGAGCAGTTCCTGCGCGAGCTCCAGCTATAATGGAAGGCTTTTCGATCCTCTGCCGGGCTTTGCTGCGCCCACCCGGGCGCCAAACCACAACACCGCCCGTCGCACGATCGCCCGGAGAACCCCCTTGGACCTGATTGCCACCCTCGAGCAGGAAGAGATCGCGCGTCTCAACCGCACCATCCCGGCCTTCGCCCCCGGCGACACCGTGATCGTCAACGTCAACGTGGTCGAAGGCACGCGCAAGCGCGTGCAGGCCTACGAAGGCGTCGTCATCGCCAAGCGCAACCGCGGCCTGAACAGCAGCTTCATCGTGCGCAAGGTCTCCAGCGGCGAGGGCGTGGAGCGGACGTTCCAGACCTACAGCCCGCTCATCGCCAGCGTCGAAGTCAAGCGCCGCGGCGACGTGCGCCGCGCCAAGCTGTACTACCTGCGCAACCGCAGCGGCAAGTCGGCGCGGATCAAAGAGAAGCTCGCCTGACCCGAGGCACCGCCACGGCGCCGCCGCGCATCTCCGATCCCCGCGCCGTGCCGGTGGTCGGCACCGACGCGCACCTGCCCGGCCTGCCGGCCGAGGCCCTGACGGCAGGCGCCTTGCGCGAGCGCTTCGCGTCGGCGTCGCAGGGCGGGCGCTGGCAGCCCGAGCTCACCGGCGATGGCGTCCTGGCCGGCGCGCGCACGGCGTCCCCGGCCGCCGTGCTGCTGCCCTTGCTCGAGCGTGACGGCGGCCTGCAGGTGCTGCTGACGCAACGAGCCGCCCATCTGCGCGACCATGGCGGGCAGATCAGCTTTCCCGGTGGCCGCACCGAGGCTGGCGACGACGGCCCCGCGGGCACCGCGCTGCGCGAATCCGAGGAAGAAATCGGGCTGCCGCGCGAGCGCGTCGAACTCCTCGGCCAGATGCCGCCCTACACCACGGTCACCGGCTTTGTCGTCACGCCGGTGGTGGGCCTGGTGCGCGGGCCGCTCGCGTCGACCGAACTGGCCCTGGACAGCGTTGAAGTGGCCGAGGCCTTCGAGGTGCCGCTGGCCTTCCTGATGAACCCCGCGCAGCACCGCTGGCACGCCTACGCGCACGAGGGCGGGCAGCGCAGGTTCCTGTCGATGCCCTGGCATGGCAGCACCGCCGACGGCTCGCCGCGCGAGTACTTCATCTGGGGCGCCACGGCCGCGATGCTGCGCAACCTGTACCGCTTCCTCGCAGGCTGAGCCTCTATCATCGTTGGCGATGAGTTTCTTCGCCGTCCTGCTCGCGCTGCTGCTCGAACAGCTCAAGCCCCTGCCGCGCGACAACTGGGTCCACGAGACGCTGATGGGCTGGGTCCGCTGGACGGGCCGCAACTTCGATGCCGGCAAGCCGCGCCATACCTGGGTGGTGTGGTGCGTGGCGGTGCTGGCGCCTTCGCTGGCGGTGGCCGTGATCTACCTCGTCGCGGCCCACTACAGCCTGCTGCTGGGCATGGCGTTCGACGTTTCGCTGCTGTACCTGACGCTGGGCTTTCGCCAGTTCAGCCACTACTTCACCGACATCCGCGACGCGCTGGACCGCAGCGACGAGGGCGAGGCACGCCGACTGCTCGCCGAGTGGCGCCACCTCGACGCCAGCGAGCTGCCGCGCACCGAGGTGCTGCGCCACGTCATCGAGCACGCGCTGCTGGCCGCGCACCGCCACGTGTTCGGCGTCTTCTTCTGGTTCGTCGTGCTCTCGGCCGTCGGCCTGGGGCCGATGGGCGCGGTGTTCTACCGCATGGCTGAGTTCTGCACCCGCTACTGGGGCTACCGGCAGATGGCGATCGACGCCCCGGCCAACGATGCCCTGCTGGCGCTGGCGCGGCGCCTGTTCGCGCTCATCGACCACCTGCCGGCGCGGATGACGGCCTTCGGCTTCGCCGTCGTGGGCAATTTCGAGGAAGCCGTCGGCAGCTGGCGCCGCGACGCCGGGCTGTGGCTGCATCCGAACGAAGGCATCATTCTCGCCGCGGCGGCCGGTGCCGTGGGCGTGCAGCTCGGCGGCGCGGCCGCGCCCGGCGTCACGCCCGACCGCTCCAAGACCTTCAGCGCCGGCATCGAGGCCGGTGCGGCCGATGCCCTGGGCTACACCTCGGGCGCGCCGCCCCAGCAGGGCCATCTGCAGAGCGTGGTCGGCCTGGTCTGGCGCTCGGTCGTGCTATGGATGTTCCTGGTGGCGTTGCTGACGCTGGCCAACGTGCTCGGCTGAGCGCAGGTCGCGGCGAGGGCTACCAGCGCTTCTGCGAGAGCTCGTCGAACAGCTCTTCGTAGATCCGCACCCGGCCGGCGCTGATCTCGCCGCGCGCCATCGCCGCACGCACGCCGCAGCCGGGTTCGTGGCGATGGCTGCAGTTGTGGAAACGGCAGTCGCCCAGCACGGCCGCGAAGTCGGGCATCAGCGCGGCCAGTTGTTCGGGGGCGATCTGGCGCAGGCCGAATTCCTGGAACCCCGGCGAATCGATGAGGGCGCCGCTGCGCCCGGCATCCAGCCAGTACCAGCTGGTGGTGGTCGTGGTGTGGCGCCCGGTGCCCAGCGCCTGCGAGATCTCGCCCACCTGCGCTGCGGCCTGCGGCACCAGCAGGTTGATCAGCGTGCTCTTGCCAGTGCCGCTGGGGCCCAGCACCAGCGTCGTGCGGCCCGCCAGGCGCGCCAAGAGCCGCTCGCGCGCGGCACCGGTGTCCTTCTTCAGTGCCAGCTCGATGATCTCCACGCCCATCGCCCGGTACGGCGCCAGCCGCTCGCGTGCCGCAGCGGCCGAGGGCAGGTCGGTCTTGTTCTGCCCGATCAAGGCCGGGATGCCCGCCGCCTGCGCGGCGATCAGCGCCCGCGTGAGCTGCGACTCGCTGAACACCGGCTCGCCGGCCACCAGCATCAGCATCTGGTCGAGGTTGGCGGCGAACGACTTGGTGCGCCACTCGTCCTGGCGGAACAGCAGGTTGCGCCGGGGCTCGGTCTGCTCGATCACGCCGGCGTCGCCGCTGCCCTGCCAGCGCACGTGGTCGCCCACGACCAGCTCGTTCTTCTTGCCCCGAAGATGGCACAGCACGCGCCGGCCCTCGGGCGTCTCGACCATCACGTGGCGGCCATGCGCGGCAACCACCAGGCCGGCTGTCAAGGCAGCAGCGCGTCCACCTTGGCGGCGCAGATGAAATCGTTGATCGACAGGCCGCCCACCGAGTGGGTGTTGAAGCGCACCGTGCAGCGGCTGTACGAGACCAGCAGGTCGGGGTGGTGGTCTTCGGTGTGCGCGATCCAGGCCAGCGCGTTCACGAAAGCGATCGTGCGGTGGTAGTCGGCGAAGTCGAACCGCTTCTCGATCGCACCTGCCTCCAGCGCCCAGCCGGGGGCCTGCGCCAGGCGGGCGGTGACTTCCGCCGCAGCCATCGGCAGGTGGCCTTCGAGCGGCTGGCAGTGCTGGTGGGCGAGCGGGTTCATGGCGCGGGCAGGGCCGCCAGGCGCTCGGAGGCCGGCGGGTGCGAGTAGTAGAAGCGTACGTACAGCGGGTCGGGCGTGAGCGTGGCTGCGTTGTCCTCGTGCAGCTTGAGCAGGGCGCTGGCCAGCGCGCGGCCATCGGCTTGCTGGCAGGCGTAGGCATCGGCCTGGAATTCGTGCCGGCGCGACAGCTGCGCCGTCAGCGGCGAGACGAAGAACACGAAGGGCGGCAGCGCCAGCATGAAGAGCAGCAGCGCCAGTGCATCGTTGGGCGCGGCCATGTTCGGGGCCACGCCCAGGCCGGCGTAGAAGCCTGCGTTGCCGGCCAGCCAGCCCAGCAGCGCCAGCCCGGCCAGGCTGAGGCCGAAGATGCCGGCCATGCGCTGGATCACGTGCTTGTGCTTGAAGTGCCCGAGCTCGTGCGCCAGCACGGCCTCGACCTCGCCCGCCGACAGGCGCTGCAGCAGGGTGTCGAAGAAGACCACGCGCTTGGCCGCGCCCAGGCCGGTGAAGTAGGCGTTGGCATGGGCCGAGCGGCGGCTGCCGTCCATCACGAACAGCCCCTTGGCGGCGAAGCCGCAGCGCTGCATCAGGGCCTGCACGCGCGCCTTCAGCGCCGGGTCGGGCAGGGGCTCGAACTTGTTGAACAGCGGCGCGATGACGGTCGGGTACAGCACCAGCAGCACCAGGTTGAAGCCGACCCAGGCGCCCCAGGCCCAGAGCCACCACAGCCCGCCCGAGACGCCCATGATCCACAGGATCAGCGCTGCCAGCGGCAGCCCGATCAGCGCGCCCAGCAGCGCGCCCTTGAGCAGGTCGGCCAGCCACAGGCGCAGCGTCATGCGGTTGAAGCCGTGGCGCTGCTCGACGCGGAACGTGCCGTACCACTCCAGCGGCAGCTCCACCAGCCCGCCGATGAGGGCGTAGGCCCCCAGCAGCGCCAGCTGGTAGGCCATGGCGCCGTAGCGCGGCAGCAGCGCATCGCGCAAGGCGACGTTGAGCGCATCGAGCCCGCCCAGCAGCGTCCAGCCCAGCAGCACGGTGCTGCCGAAGGCGGTGGCGATGAGCCCCAGCCGGCCCTTGGCCAGCGTGTAGTCGGCCGCCCTCTGGTGCGCCTGCAGCGCCACGGTGGCGGCGAAGGCGGCCGGCACCCGGTCGCGGTGCGCCGCCACGTGGCGCATCTGGCGCGTGGCCAGCCACAACCGGACCGCCAGCGACAGCATCAGGGTGGCGGCGAAGACCAGGGTCACGAGCGAGCTCTGCATCCGTGGGAGTTTAGGCTTGGGCGAGAATGCCCGCTCCCCACACCGGCCTGGCCCCATGACCGACACTGCTGCGCCCGCGCTCGCCCCCAGCGAGCACAACCTGATCTGGATCGACCTGGAGATGACGGGCCTGTTCCCGGACCGCGACCGCATCATCGAGATCGCCGTCGTCGTCACCGACCCGCAGATCACGGTCCGCGTCGAGGGGCCGGTGTTCGCGGTGCATCAGAGCGATGCCGTGCTCGACGGCATGGACGCCTGGAACCGCGGCACCCACGGCAAGAGCGGCCTGACCGAGCGCGTGCGCGCGTCCGTCATCGACGAGGCCGAGGCCGAGCGCCGCACGATCGCGTTCCTGCAGCAGTACGTGCCCAAGGGCAAGAGCCCGATGTGCGGCAACAGCATCTGCCAGGACCGCCGGTTCCTGGCCAACGGCATGCCGGTGCTGGAGGCCTACTTCCACTACCGCAACCTCGACGTGAGCACGCTGAAGGAGCTGGCGCGGCGCTGGAAGCCCGCCGCGCTGGAAGGCTTCAAGAAGGCGCAGGCGCACACCGCGCTGGCCGACATCCACGAGTCCATCGACGAGCTGCTGCACTACCGGCAGCATTTGCTCGCCGTCTGATCGGGCCGTCTGATCGGGTCGTCTGATCGAGCCGTCCGAACGCGCCGCCCGAGCCCGACGGCGCCGCGCCGGCTGTCACCGCACTGAAGCGCCGCCTCCCTACACTAGCCGGGATGTCCGCCAACCCCGTGCCTGCGCTCGCACCCCTGGCCGCCGAGCCACTGCGGCTGCTCAACCGCGAGCGCGCGATCCTGCAGTTCAACCGGCGCGTGCTGGCACAGGCGCTGCGCGCCGACGTGCCGCTGCTGGAGCGCCTGCGCTACATCACCATCGTCAGCTCGAACCTGGACGAGTTCTTCGAGGTGCGGGTGGCCGACATCATCGAGGCCACCCGGCTGCCGGGCTCGGGCGTCACGCGTCACGACCTGGCCGCGGTGGCCGGCGCCGCGCACGAGCTCATCGACGAGCAGTACGCCGCCTTCAACGACGCCGTGATGCCGGCCCTGCAGCGCGCAGGCATCGTGGTGCTGAACCACGCCGAGCGCAACGCCGCGCAGCGCCGGTGGGTGCAGCGCTTCTTCGAGACCCAGGTGCGGCCGCTGCTGGTGCCGGTGAGCCTGGACCCGAGCCACCCGTTCCCGCTGGTGGCCAACAAGTCGCTCAACTTCATCGCCCGCCTGGGTGGCCGCGACGCCTTCGGGCGCGCCAACCAGATCGCCATCGTGAAGGTGCCGCGGGTGCTGCCGCGCGTCATCCGCCTGCCGGCCGAGCTGTGCGGCCTGCAGCAGGGCTTCGTGCTGCTGACCAGCGTCATCCGCGCCCACCTGGCCGAGCTGTTCCCGGGGCGGGTCGTGGACACCTTCTCGCAGTTCCGGGTCACCCGCGATTCCGACCTCGAGGTCGACGGCGACGACGTCACCAACCTGCGCCAGGCGTTGCGCAGCGGGCTGACCACGCGTCACTTCGGGCAGGCGATCCGGCTCGAGGTGACCAGCACCTGCCCGGCGGAGCTGTCGGACTTCCTGCTCGAGCAGTTCGGCCTGCCGGCGGTGGCGCTGTACAAGGTGAACGGGCCGGTGAACCTGGTGCGGCTGAACCAGCTCATCGACCAGGCCGAGGCGCCGGCGCTGCGGTTCCCGCCCTTCGAGCCGATGTGGCCGGCGCCGCGGCTGGCCCGCGGGCGGCCGATCCTGGACCAGATCCGCGAGCGCGACCTGCTGCTGCACCACCCGTACGAGAGCTTCGAGCCGGTGGTGCAGTTCCTGCGCGAGGCGGTGCACGACCCCGACGTGCTGGCGATCCGCCAGACCATCTACCGCACCGGCGCCCAGAGCGTGCTGATGGACCTGCTGATCGAGGCCGCGCGCCGCGGCAAGGAAGTGCTGGCGGTGGTCGAGCTGAAGGCCCGCTTCGACGAGGAGGCCAACATCAACTGGGCCGAGCGGCTCGAGGCGGTGGGTGCGCAGGTGGTCTACGGCATCGTCGGCCTGAAGACGCACGCCAAGCTGCTGCTGGTCACGCGGCGCGAGGGCACCCGGCTGCGGCGCTACCTGCATCTGTCCACCGGCAACTACAACCCGCGCACGGCGCGGCTGTACACCGACATGGGCATGCTCACCGCCGACCCCGGGCTCACCGCCGATGCCGACGCGGTGTTCCTGCAGCTGGCCAGCCAGACGCGGGCCCGCGCGCCGCGGCACCTGCTGACGGCGCCGCTGCAGCTGCATGCCCGGCTGCTGCGCCACATCGCGCAGGTGGCCGCGGCGGCGCGCCAGGGCCGGACGGCCCGCGTGGTGGCCAAGATCAACGCCCTGACCGACCCGCCGCTGATGCAGGCCCTGATCGAGGCGGGCCAGGCGGGGGCGCAGATCGATCTCATCGTGCGCGGCGCCTGCATGCTGCCGCCGGGTGTGCCCGGGCACACCGACAACATCCGCGTCCGCTCGGTGGTGGGCCGCTTCCTCGAGCACTCGCGCATCGCCTACTTCCGCTGGGGCGACGGCGTCGACGACGAGGTGCTCTACCTCAGCAGCGCCGACTGGATGAACCGCAACATGTTCCGCCGCGTCGAGGTGGCCTGGCCGATCCGCGACCCCGCGCTGCGCCAGCGCGTGATCGACGAAGGCCTGGTGCCCTATCTGCACGACCGCCGCGACGCCTGGCTGCTGGACGGCGAGGGCCGATACCGCCGCGTCGCCGAGGTCGGCGTGAGCGCGCAGCAGGCGCTGATGCAGCGCTTCACCGGCTAACGCGATGGACCTGATCCTGTGGCGGCACGCCGAGGCGCTGGAGATGCGCGAGGTGGCCGATGATCTCGACCGCGCGCTCACGCCCAAGGGCGAGCGCCAGGCCCAGCGCATGGCCGGCTGGCTCAACCGCCAGCTGCCCTCCAGCACGCGCGTGCTGGCCAGCCCGGCGCGGCGCGCGCAGCAGACGGCCGCCGCGCTCGAACGCAAGGTCAAGACCGTGCCGGCGCTGGCGCCCGACACCACGGTGGAGGCGCTGCTGCACGCGGTGCGCTGGCCCGATGCGCGCGAGCCCGTGCTGGTGGTGGGCCACCAGCCGGCGCTCGGGCTGGTGGCGGCCTACCTGCTGGCCGGCCAGGCCCAGGCCTGGCCGGTGCGCAAGGGCGCCGTGTGGTGGCTGCGGGCGCGCCAGCGCGAAGGCCGGCTGCAGGTGGTGCTGCACGCCGTGGTCTCGCCCGAGCTCGTCTAGCCGGGCAGCAGCAGGCGCAGCGGGCCGCTGCGCGTCCAGGCGATGGCCTCCTCGCGCAGCAGGAACAGCGTGCGCGGATGACTCTCCGCCCAGGCGGTGCCGTAGGTCAGCACGGCGTCGCGGCCGCGCGCCTGCAGCGCCAGGGCCCGCGGGTCGGCGTCGGCGCGCGCATGGCAGCCGATCGCGGCCAGCCGCAGGCACAGCACCTGCCAGGCGAAGGTCTCGCTGGCCAGCTGCGGCTCGAGCTTGCGCAGCCCGCCACGCTGGCCCAGCACCAGGTCGCCCACGCGCCGCTGCTGGCTCTGCGAGAAGCCCGGCGCATCCACGTGCGCCAGCAGGTAGGCGCTGTGCCGGTGGTGGTCGTGGTGCGACACCATCAGGCCCAGCTCGTGCAGCGCGCAGGCCCAGCCGAGCTCGCGCCGGGTCTCGCTGCCGGCGTCGGGCAGCACGGCGTCGAACAGCGCCAGCGCCACTGCCGTGACGCGTGCGGCCTGCGCCCGATCGACCGCGAAGCGCTGCTGCAGTTCGGCCACCGTGGCGTCGCGCACGTCGGTGGCTCGGCCGCGGCCGTCCGCCTGCGACTGCGCCAGCAGCCGGTCGTGCAGATCGATGATCACGCCCTGGCGCAGCGCACCCTTGGCCGGCCACAGGCTCTCGATGCGGAACTGCGCGGCCAGCGTGTACAGGATCGACAGCCCGCCGGGCAGCACAGCGCGGCGGTCGGGCTTCAGGCCCGGGATCTCGATGCGGTCGATGTGGCCGGCGGCGATGCAGCGCTCGATGCACCAGCGCAGGCCGGCCGGGGTGATGCGGCCGTCGGTCACGCCGGCCGCCTGCAGCAGCTGCGACACCGCGCCGGCCGTGCCCGAGGCGCCCAGCGCATGCTCCCAGCGGTCGGGCGCGAAGGGCTGCAGGCCTTCCTCGAGCTCGGCCCCGGCGGCCACCTGCGCGGCGCGGAAGCCGGCCTCGGTGATGGTGCCGCCCTCGAAGTAGCGCAGCGACAGGCTGACGCAGCCGACGCCGAACGACTCGGCCTGCAGCGGCTGGCGGGCCTGGCCCAGGATGAGCTCGGTCGAGCGGCCGCCGATGTCCACCACCAGCCGCGTCGCGTCGCTGGGCTGCAGGTGCGCCACGCCGGCGTAGATCAGGCGCGCTTCCTCGCGCCCGGAGATGACTTCGATCGGGAATCCCAGCGCCTCCTGCGCCCGCAGCAGGAAGGCATTGCGGTTGCGCGCCTCGCGCAGCGTCTGCGTCGCCACCGCCCGCACCTGGCTGGCCGCCACGCCCGTCAGCCGCTCGGCAAAACGGCGCAGGCAGGCCAGGCCGCGCTGCGCGGCGTCTTCCGAGAGCATGCCGTTGGCGTCCAGGCCGGCGCCCAGGCGGACCGTGTCCTTGAGGTAATCGATGCGCCGGTAGCGGCCTTGCGGCAGGTGGCCGATCTCGAGCCGGAAGCTGTTCGAGCCGATGTCCACGGCGGCCAAAAGGCCGGCCGGATTGACGCTGGGTTCCATCTGTCGATCGTACCTGCCGACCTCCCTACACTCGCGGCTTCGCAGCCCCGCCTTCCGAGCCCGCCGATGCCCATGCCAGACCTGCCCCCGGGCCCGATCAAGCGCCGCGACTTCATCCGCACCACCCTGGGCAGCAGCTTCGCCGCCGCCGTGCTGCCGGTGTCGGCGCAGGCCCGGCACACCTCGTCCGACGGGCTGCTGGTGGGCGAGGTCACGGTGCCGGTGGGCGGCTTCCAGATGCCCGCCTACCGCGCCGCGCCGGCCGGCCGCCGCAGCGCGCCGGTGGTGCTGGTGGTCAGCGAGATCTTCGGCGTGCACGAGCACATCGCCGACATCGCGCGGCGCCTGGCCCACGCCGGCTACTTCGCCGTCGCGCCCGAGCTCTTCGCGCGCCAGGGCGACCCGGGCAGCTACGGCGAGATCGGCAAGCTGGTGAGCGAGGTGGTGCTGAAGGTGCCCGATGCCCAGGTGCTGGGCGATCTGGACGCCACGCTGGCCTGGGCCGCGCAGCAGGGCGCCGACGCCGGGCATGCCGCGATCACCGGCTTCTGCTGGGGCGGGCGCATCACCTGGCTGTACGCGGCGCACAGCCCGAGCCTGCGGGCCGCGGTGGCCTGGTACGGCCGCCTGGTGGGCGCGCCGACGCCGCTGCAGCCCACGAATCCGATCGACGTCGCGCCGGCGCTGCAGGTGCCGGTGCTGGGCCTGTACGGCGGCCAGGACGGCGGCATCCCGCAGAGCTCGATCGCACAGATGAAGGCCGCCCTGGCCGGCGGCAGCCCGGCGGCCCGGCAGTCCGAGTTCGTGGTCTACCCGCAGGCCGGCCACGCCTTCAACGCCGACTACCGCAACAGCTACGTCGCGGACGCGGCCGACGACGGCTGGCGTCGCTGCCTGGCCTGGCTGCGTGCCCACGGCGCGGCGCCGTCGGCGCGATGACGCTGCTCTACATCGTGCTGGCCACCGCGGCCAGCGGCCTGCTGTCGGTGCTGGTGGCCGCCTCGCTCACGCGGGCCGTGCTCGGGCGCCTGGTCAAGCACCTGGTCAGCCTCTCGGCCGGTGTGCTGCTGGGCACGGCGCTGCTGCACATGCTGCCCGAGGCCTTCGAAAGCGGTGCCGACCCGCACACGCTGTTCGCCGCGCTGCTGGGCGGGCTGCTGTTTTTCTGGCTGCTGCAGAAGGCCGAGCTCTACCGCCACGATCACCACCACGAAGGCGACGGGCACGGCCACGGCGACCACTTCGATGCCCGGCGCGCCGGCCGCGGCGGGCTCACCGTGCTGCTGGGCGACAGCGTGCACAACAGCTGCGACGGTGGCATCGTCGCGGCCGCCTTCCTGGTGGACCCGGCGCTGGGCGCGGTCACGGCGCTGGCGATCCTGGCGCACAAGATCCCGCAGGAGGCGGGCGACTACATCGTGCTGCTGAACGCGGGCTTCTCGCGCAGCCGGGCCCTGCTGTTCAACGCCGTGGCGGGCCTGGCGGCGGTGGCGGGCGGCGTGGCGGGCTATTTCCTGGTCGGGCCCTGGAAGGCGATGCTGCCCTACCTGCTGGTGATCGCCTCCAGCAGCTTCATCTACGTGGCCGTGTCCGATCTGCTGCCGCGCCTGCAGCAGCGGCTGTCGTGGCGCGAGACGCTGGCGCAGATGGCGTGGCTGGCCGGCGGGCTGGCGATCGTGGCGCTGGCGATGGTCGGCCTGCGCGACGCCGGGCATTGAGCCCCCGGGCTCCGGGCCGTCAGCGGACGACCAGCACCGGCAGCGTGCTGTGCGTCAGCACCTTCTGGGTCTCGCTGCCCAGCAGCAACGCGCTCACGCCGCGGCGACCGTGCGAGGCCATCACCAGCAGGTCGCAGCCCTCGGCCTTGGCGTGCTCGAGGATGGCCTGCCAGGGGTGCAGATGCTCGACCGTCTCGCCCTTGCACGGCACGCCGGCGGCCGCCGCCGCGTCCAGCACCTCCTGCACCCGCGCCGCGGCCACGCGTTGCTGGGTCGAGAAGTACTCTTGCGGCGGGATCGGCTGCATCTCGGAGATGGCGCTGTACGGGAAGGGCTCCTTCACGGCAAGCGTGCGCAATTCGGCGCCGGTGAGGCGGGCCAGTCCGATCGCCGCGGCCAGCGCCTTGGCGGTGACGGCCGAGCCGTCGGTGGGGAACAGGATGCGTTGGTACATGGCGGCTCCTTGTGGCACGGGGAAGCTGGCGCAGCACGCAGTCTGGGCCCTCCCGAGGGCCCGCGGTTGATGGTCGTCAAGCCGCGCCGGCAGCGGTTCGCCGGCGAAGGGGTGTCAGCCCCGCGCCACCGGGCGCCCCGGGTCGCTGCACCATTCGCTCCAGGAGCCGGGGTAGAGCAGGCTGTCGCCGAGGCCGGCGTGGGCCATGGCCAGCAGGTTGTGGCAGGCGGTGACGCCCGAGCCGCATTGCTGCACCACCGGCTCGCCCTGGCCCGCACCGAGCGCGGTGAATTCGCGCCGCAGCTGCAGCGCCGGCTTGAAGTGGCCGTCGGCGCCGAGGTTGTCCTTGAAGTAGCGCTGCGTGGCCCCCGGGATGTGGCCCGCCACCGGGTCCAGCGGCTCGACCTCGCCGCGGAAGCGCTCGCCGGCGCGGGCGTCGAGCAGCCGCACCCGGCCCAGGCGGGCGAGCAGGGTGTCGGCGTCGATGGTCGGCATGGCCGGCGCCGGGGCGGGGTAGGGGGGCTGCGGCCGGGGCGGGGCCAGCTCGGCGACGAGCCGGCCGCCCGCAGCCTGCCAGGCCGCCGTGCCGCCGTCCAGCACCGCCACGTCGGCGTGGCCCAGCCAGCGCAGCAGCCACCAGGCGCGCGCCGCATAGGGGCCGCCCTGGGCGTCGTAGCACACCACCGGCACGCCCGGGGCGATGCCCCAGCGCCCGGCCCGGGCCGCGAAGTCCGCGCGATCGGGCAGCGGGTGGCGGCCATTGCGGCCGTTGCGGGCACCCGCCAGGTCGCGGTCGAGGTGGGCGTACTGCGCGCCCGGCAGGTGAGAGGCGGCGAAGCTGCGCGCGCCGGCGTCGGGGTCGGCCAGGTCGAAGCCGCAGTCGAGCAGCACCAGCGGTGCCGACGCCGTCTGCAGCGCCAGCAACGCCGGGGCGGGGATCAAAGTGCGCAGCAGCATCGTCGCCGGCCGGCTCAATCCCGCTGGGGCAGCAGGCCCATCTCGCGCCGGTACCACTCGTGGAAGTGCTGCATGCCGTCCTCCATCGGGCTCTGGTACGGGCCGGCTTCGTCGTCGCCGCGCGCCATCAGCGCGTGCCGGCCGGCGTCCATGCGCAGCGCGATCTCGTCGTCTTCGACGCAGGTCTCCATGTAGGCGGCCTGCTGGGCCTGGACGAAATCGCGCTCGAACGCGGCGATTTCCTCCGGGTAGAAGAACTCCACCAGGTTCAGGGTCTTCTGCGGCCCTTGCGGGAACAGGGTGGAGACCACCAGCACATGCGGGTACCACTCGACCATCACCCCGGGGTAGTAGGTGAGCCAGATCGCGCCGTGCGCCGGCGGCTGGCCGTTGCGGTACTTCAGCACCTCGTCGTGCCAGCGGGCGTAGGTGGGCGAGCCGGCCTGCGCCAGTGCCTGCTGCGCACCCACCGTCTGCACCGAGTGGTGACGGCCGAACTCCCACTGCAGGTCTTCGCAGGTCACGAAGCCGCCCAGACCAGGGTGGAACGGGCCGACGTGATAGTCCTCGAGATAGACCTCGATGAAGGTCTTCCAGTTGTACTCGCAGGGGTGCAGGTGGGCGCGGTCGAAGACGTAGCCGCTGAAGTCGAGATCGCGTGCCGCGCCCAGGGCCTGCAGGTCGGTCGCCACGCAGCGCCCGTTGTGCTCGAACTGCAGCCCGTTCCAGGACTGCAGCGGGTAGTTGCGCAGGTTCAGGCAAGGGTCGTGGTCGAAGTGCGGGGCCCCGAGCAGGTGGCCGTGCAGGTCGTACGTCCAGCGGTGCAGCGGGCACACCACCTGTGGCCCGGTGTGGCCGCGGCCCTTGAGCATGATCGCCTGGCGGTGCCGGCAGACGTTGGAGACCAGCTCGATGCCGTCGCGCGTGCGCACCAGGGCGCGGCCCTCGCCCTCCTGCGGCAGCGCCAGGAAGTCGCCCACCTCGGGCACGGCGAGCGCGTGCCCGAGGTAGCGCGGTGCATGCTGGAAGATCAGTGCCTGCTCGCTGCGGAACAGGCCCTCGTCGAAATAGCTGGAAACCGGGAGTTGAGTGCGGCTGCGCTCAAGAGCTTCGAGACTGATGCTCAGGTCCGACATGATCCGACAGGATCCTCCTTGGCAAGGACATCGACCCCGCCACCCGGTGGCCCCGCGGGCGGCATAGGAAAAGAGCCTGCCCGGCCGGGGGGGGCCGGGCAGGCGAGCGCGGGATTCTAATGGCCGCTGCCGCGGGCGCCCGCCCTGGTCGGCCCGTCGTGGCGGGGTCGCGCCAGCACCCGGGCGACAGGCCGGATCGGGACATGCGTTTGTCTAGAATCGGGCGCTTGATTCCATCACCTGAAATGGCCCGCACTTCCGCCGCCAAGGAACCCGCCACCTACGAGCAGGCGCTGGCCGAACTCGATCGCCTGGTGGCGCAGATGGAGGGCGGCCAGCTGCCGCTGGACCAGCTGCTCGACGCCTACCGGCGCGGCGCCGAGCTGCTGGGCCTGTGCCGCGCCCGGCTGCAGGCGGTGGAAGAGCAGGTCAAGGTGCTCGAGGACGGCCAGCTCAAGGCCTGGCCCGCGACATGACGTCGACCGATTTCGACGGCTGGGCGGCGCGCGAAACGGCCGCCGTGGAAGCGGCGCTCGAGCGCTGGATGCCGGCCGATGCGCCGGCCGGCATCGGCGAGGTGATGCGCTACGGCGTGCTTGACGGCGGCAAGCGGCTGCGCCCGCTGCTGGTGCTGGCCAGCTGCCAGGCCGCGGCCGGCGACCGCGAGCCGGCGCTGCGCGCCGCCGTGGCGGTGGAGCTGATCCACGCCTACTCGCTGGTCCACGACGACATGCCCTGCATGGACAACGACGTGCTGCGCCGCGGCAAGCCCACCGTGCACGTGAAGTACGGCCAGGCCCAGGCCATGCTGGCCGGCGATGCGATGCAGGCGCTGGCCTTCGAGGTGCTGACGCCGGAGGCCGGGCCGCCGCCTGCGCTGCAGGCCCGCCTGGTCGGCCTGCTGGCGCGCGCCGCCGGGCATGCCGGCATGGCCGGGGGGCAGGCGATCGACCTGGCCAGCATCGGACGCGTGCTCGATGAACACGCGTTGCGCGACATGCACCGCCGCAAGACCGGTGCCCTGCTGCAGGCCAGCGTGCAGATGGGCGCCGCCTGCGGCCGCCTCGACGCCGGCGCCTGGGCCGCCCTGCACGACTACGGTGCCGCCCTGGGCCTGGCGTTCCAGGTCGTCGACGACATCCTCGACGTGACCCAGGCCTCGGCCACGCTGGGCAAGACTGCCGGCAAGGACCAGCAGCACGACAAGCCCACCTACGTCTCGCTGCTGGGCCTGGACGCCGCGCGCCGGCATGCGCAGAGCCTGCGCGCGCAGGCCCACGAGGCGCTGGCCCGCAGCCGCCTGGGCGCGGCCGCCGCCCTGCTGGCGGTGCTGGCCGACAAGGTGGTCGACCGCGACAACTGATGAAGCCCCCCGTGCCCCTGCTCAACAAGATCGACAGCCCCGCCGACCTGCGTCGCCTGCCGCGCGGCGACCTGCCGGCGCTGGCCGCCGAACTGCGCGAGTTCGTGCTGCGCACCGTCAGCCAGACCGGCAACGGCCACCTCGGCAGCAACCTCGGCACGGTGGAGCTCACCGTGGCCCTGCACTACGTGTTCAACACGCCGCACGACCGCATCGTGTGGGACGTGGGCCACCAGACCTACCCCCACAAGGTGCTCACCGGGCGCCGCGACCGCATGCACACGCTGCGCCAGCTCGGCGGCATCGGCGGCTTTCCGCGCCGCGAGGAGAGCGAGTACGACACCTTCGGCACCGCCCACAGCAGCACCAGCATCAGCGCTGCCCTGGGCATGGCGCTGGCCAGCAAGCTCAAGGGCGAAGAGCGGCGCGCGGTGGCCGTGATCGGCGACGGCGCCATGAGCGCGGGCATGGCCTTCGAGGCGCTGAACAACGCCGGCGTCAGCCACGCCGGCGTGAACGCCGACCTGCTGGTGGTGCTGAACGACAACGACATGTCGATCAGCCCGCCGGTGGGGGCGCTCAACAAGTACCTGGCGCGCCTGATGAGCGGCAACTTCTACGAGGCCGCGCGCCAGGGGGCCAAGGCGGTGCTGAAGAACGCCCCACCGCTGTTCGAGCTGGCGCGGCGCTTCGAGGAGCATGCCAAGGGCATGGTGGTGCCGGGCACCATCTTCGAGGAGTTCGGCTTCAACTACGTCGGCCCGATCGACGGTCACGACCTCGACGCGCTGATCCCCACGCTGGAGAACCTGCGCGCCAAGCGCGGCCCGCAGTTCCTGCACGTGGTCACCAAGAAGGGCTACGGCTACAAGCCGGCCGAGGCCGACCCGGTGCGCTACCACGCCGCGTCGACCAAGTTCAACCCCGACGAGGGCTTCCCGGCCGCCAAGCCCGGCGGCAAGCCCAGCTTCACCCAGGTCTTCGGCCAGTGGCTGTGCGACATGGCCGAGGCCGATCCGCTGCTCGTGGCCATCACGCCGGCCATGCGCGAGGGCTCGGGCATGGTCGAGTTCCACCAGCGATTCCCCAAGCGCTACCACGACGTCGGCATCGCCGAGCAGCACGCCGTCACCTTCGCCGCCGGCCTGGCCTGCGAGGGCCTCAAGCCGGTGGTGGCGATCTACAGCACCTTCTTGCAGCGCGGCTACGACCAGCTCATCCACGACGTGGCGCTGCAGAACCTGCCGGTGGTGTTCGCGCTCGACCGCGCCGGCCTCGTCGGCGCCGACGGGCCCACCCATGCCGGCGCCTACGACATCGCCTACATACGCTGCGTGCCCAACCTGGCGCTGCTGGCGCCGAGCGACGAGAACGAATGCCGGCTGGCGCTGACCACGGCCTTCCGCCAGCACGGCCCGGTGGCGGTGCGCTATCCGCGCGGCGCCGGCATCGGCGCCGCGGTCGACCCCGCGCTGGCCGAGTGGCCCTGGGGCCGCGGCGTCGTGCGCCGCAGCGGCCAGCGCCTGGCGATCCTGGCCTTCGGCACGCTGCTGCATCCGGCACTGGCGGCGGCCGAGAAGCTGGGCGCCACGGTGGCCGACATGCGCTTCGTCAAGCCGCTGGACCAGGCGCTGGTGCTCGAGCTGGCGCGCAGCCACGAGGGCCTGGTCACGGTCGAGGAGGGCTGCGTGATGGGCGGCGCGGGCAGCGCCGTGCTCGAGTGCATCGCCGCCGCCGGCCTGGCCGTGCCGCTGCTGCAGCTGGGCCTGCCCGACCGGTTCGTCGAGCACGGGGACCCGGCCCGGCTGCTCGCGTTGTGCGGGCTGGACGCCGCGGGCATTGAGCAGTCGATCGTGCAGCGCTTCGGCGGCCGGCCGGCGCTGGCCGCGGTCAACGCCTGAGCCGCCGCTGCGGCGCCGATTCAGCGCCGCCGAACGATGTGAGTAAACCGTGCGACTGCACCGGCACCGGATCGGTGTCATCCTTGCGCCCCTCATGACCAATCTCACCGACGCCCTGCACATTCCCGACACGCAAAGCGCGCGCGACGAGCGCCACCTGGCGATCCAGCGCGTGGGCGTGAAGGACCTGCGCTATCCGCTGCAGCTGATGGTGGCCGGCGCGGTGCAGTCGACCGCGGCGACCTGGTCGCTGGACGTCGCGCTGCCGGCCGAGAAGAAGGGCACGCACATGTCGCGGTTCGTGGCCTGGCTGGAGGCGCTGGCCGTCGCCGACCAGCCGCTGGATGCGGCCGCGCTGCGCACGCGCCACGCCGCGATGCTCGACGCGCTCGGCGCCGACGAAGGCCGCATCGAGGCCGCGTTCAGCTTCTTCCTGCGCAAGCGCGCGCCGGTGTCGGGCGTGGCCAGCCTGCTCGACTACGAGGGCCGCTGGATCGCCCAGACGCGCGCCGGCGTCACCGCCGTCTGGGCCGAAGTGGCGGTACCGGTGAAGAGCCTGTGCCCGTGCTCGAAGGAGATCTCGGACTACGGCGCGCACAACCAGCGCTCGCGGGTGACGATCCGGGTCGAGCTGCTGCAGCCGCTGCCCTGGCACGAGCTGGTGCGCTTTGCCGAAGACCAGGCCAGCAGCGAGCTCTGGCCCCTGCTCAAGCGTCCCGACGAGAAGTGGGTCACCGAGCACGCCTACGAGAACCCGAAGTTCGTCGAGGACCTGGTGCGCGACGTGGCCCTGGCGCTCGATGCCGACGCCCGCGTGGGCCGCTACACGGTCGAGGTGGAGAACTTCGAGTCCATCCACAACCACTCCGCCTACGCGCGCATCGAGCGCACCTAGGCACGCTGCCGGCGGCGCACCCCGCACGGCGGGCCCGACGAAACGGCCGATGTCCCCGGGGGCATCGGCCGTTTCGCTTGCGGCGTGTAGGAATTTGCCCGACAGCGGCCCTGGAAGAAGCGGGACTCAAGCCACGGAGATGGGCTGATGTCGCCTGCCAATTCCCGTCTCTACAGTTCCTTTCATCGCATCCCGCCTACCGACCACCCCTGGAGCCCGCCGCCATGACCTCTGACCAGATCCTCGCCGAAATCCGCGAAGCCAACCTCTCGTACCTGATGCTGGCCCAGAGCCTGGTGCGCGTCGACCGCGAGCAGGCGCTGTTCCGGCTGGGGGTCAGCGAAGAGACCGCCGCCCTCATCGGCAGCCTGACGCCGGCGCAGATGATGAAGATCGCCGCCGGCAACACGCTGCTGTGCCGCTTCCGGATGGACGACGACATCGTCTGGAACCTGCTCACCAACCACGGCAAGGGCGCCGCCAACGACGGCATGTCGCGCCTGCACGCCTCGATCCTGATGGCCGGCCGCCACCAGGAAGCGGCCTGAGCCCCGTCTGGTTCGACAACAACGAGGACGGAGCATCACCATGGCCCGCAGCAAGAGCGTCCTGACCGAAGCCCGCCAGATCGAGCGCGCCGTCACCCTGATCAACCTCGGCGCGCGGCTGCAGGTGCTCGAGAGCGAGACCGATCTCAGCTACGAGCGCCTGCTGCGCCTGTACAAGGAAGTGGCAGGCAAGAGCCCGAGCAAGGGCCAGCTGCCCTTCTCCACCGACTGGTTCATGACCTGGCAGCCGAACATCCACGCCAGCCTGTTCCTGAACATCCACGAGTACCTCAACAAGTCGTCGGCGCTCGACGAGATCGACACCGTCATCAAGGCCTACCAGCTCTACACCGAGCAGATGCAGGCGCAGGATCTGGAGCCGCTGCTCAGCATCACCCGCGCCTGGCGACTGGTCAAGTTCGTCGACAACGGCATGCTCACCATGACCGGCTGCTGCAAGTGCGGCGGCCAGTACGTGACCCACCCGCACGAGATCGCGCGCCACTACGTGTGCGGCCTGTGCAATCCGCCGGCGCGGGCCGGCAAGGGCAAGCTGTCGGGGCGCTTCACGGCCGGCCTGGCCGATGCGGCGCCGGCCGCCCTGGCGGCGACCGGACATTGATCACGCCGCGCCGCCTTCAGCGCGCGGCAGCGGCGCCGACATCCAGGATGTCTACGGTTCATTGTGCGTCTCCTCCTGGCACAGTCCCTGTGCTTTGCGGCGGGCCCCTCGGGGCCCGCATTTTTTTGCGCAGGGGCTCCACCGCCGGTACTTCGGCGGGTGCGATGCCCGCCGCAAGTGAGGGCGATTGACGTCGCTTTTCCGTCGGCGCGGTGCACTGCCCCTGGCCACACTCCGCGCGGTGGCTCCTTTCCGCGGTCACCCGCCTGCCGCCGATGAAACCCTCGCTGCCCGCCCTGGTGCACCGCGTCGCGGCACCCCCCTGGCCCCTGCCGGCCCTGCTGGCCTGGGGTGCGGGCTGGGCCGCGTGGCGGCTGGCGCAGGCCGCCGGTGCCGGCGTCGGGCCGGCGCTGGCCGCCGGCACGCTGGCCGGCGTGGCGCTGGCGCTGGTGCTGATCGGGGCCGGCGTGCGGCGGCGCCTCATCGCCGCGCTGGGGTTTCCGCTCTCGGCCGCGGCGCTGGGGGCGGTGGGGGGCTGGCCGGCCTGGGCCTGGCTGCTGCTGCTGCTGCCCCTGCTGGCGGCCTATCCGCTGCGGGCCTGGGCCGACGCGCCGCTGTTTCCCACCCCGGCCGGCGCGCTGCAGGGCCTGGCCGCCCAGGTGGCCGCGCCGCGGCGCGCGCTGGATGCCGGCTGCGGCCTCGGCCATGGGCTGCTGGCGCTGCGCGCGCTGTGGCCGCAGGCCGAACTGCAGGGCCTGGAGTGGAGCGCGCCGCTGGCCTGGGCCGCGGCGCGCCGCTGTCCGTTCGCGCAGGTGCGGCGCGCCGACATGTGGGCCACCCCCTGGGCCGGACACGACCTGGTCTACCTGTTCCAGCGCCCCGAGAGCATGGCGCGTGCCTACGCCAAGGCGCGGCGCGAACTGGCGCCGGGAGCCTGGCTGGTGAGCCTGGAGTTCGCCGTGCCCGATGCCCCCGCCACCGCCTGCCTGCAGGGCCCCGGCCGGCGCCCGCTGTGGCTGTACCGCATGCCGGGGGCGGCGGCCGCCGCGGCGCTGCGCTCAACCATGGCCGCGGGCGGCCGATAACGCAGACAAGCCCGCGGCGCCTGCCGTTGCTGCCCGGGCACCAAGCGGATCACCTTCATTCATGTTCGTCATCATCGGATGGGTCCTGGCCCTGGCCTGCATCTTCGGCGTCTTCATCGCGCACGAAGGGAACATCCACGTCATCCTCAGCGCGCTGCCCTTCGAGCTGACCACCATCCTCGGGGCCGCGCTCGGCGCCTTCCTGGCCAACAACCAGATGAAGGTGGTCAAGGCCTCGCTGCGCGGGCTGGGCCAGTGCTTCAAGGGCAGCAAGTTCAGCAAGGCGCGCTACATGGAGCTGCTGGCGCTGCTGTTCGACATCCTGCAGAAGGCGCGCAAGGAAGGCCTGATGTCGATCGAGAAGGACGTCGAGGACCCGCACAACTCGCCGCTGTTCCAGAAGTACCCCACCGTGGGCGGCGACCACCACGTGACCGAGTTCATCACCGACTACCTGCGCATGATGGTCTCGGGCAACCTGAACGCGCACGAGATCGAGAGCCTGATGGACAGCGAGATCGACACCCACCATGCCGAGGAGCATGCGGCGGTGGCGGCGATCGCACGCCTGGCCGGCGGCCTGCCGGCCTTCGGCATCGTCGCCGCCGTGCTGGGCGTGGTCAACACCATGGGCTCGGTCGGCCAGCCGCCGGCCGTGCTGGGCGGCATGATCGGCTCGGCCCTGGTGGGCACCTTCCTGGGCATCCTGCTGGCCTACGGCTTCGTCGAGCCGCTGGGCGGCCTGCTGGAGCAGAAGGTCGAAGACGCGGGCAAGGAGCTGCAGTGCATCAAGACCACCCTGCTGGCCAGCATGCAGGGCTACGCGCCGCAGGTGGCGATCGAGTTCGGGCGCAAGGTGCTGTATTCCGGCGACCGCCCCACCTTCACCGAGCTCGAAGGCCACGTGAAGGGCAAGAAATGACGCGGCCTGACGCGCACGCGACCCAGGGCATGCACGGGTCCGGCTCGGCCGGCCCGTCGCATGAGCCCCCTCGGGGGGTGGCGAAGGCGCGCAGCGACAAGCCTGGGGGCCCCTGACCATGGCTGGCGACGCCAAGAAGCTCCAGCCCATCATCATCAAGCGCGTCAAGAAGGGCGGCCATGCCGCCCATGGCGGCGCGTGGAAGATCGCCTACGCCGACTTCGTGACGGCCATGATGGCCTTCTTCCTGCTGATGTGGCTGCTGGGCTCCACCACCGAAGGCGACAAGAAGGGCATTGCCGACTACTTCAGCGCGCCCCTGAAGGTGGCGATGCTGGGCGGCTCGGGCTCGGGCGACTCGTCGTCGGTGATCCGTGGCGGCGGCCAGGACCTCACGCGCACCACCGGCCAGGTCAAGCGCGGCGACATCCAGGCGCGGCGCGACACCATCAACCTGCACCAGCTCAAGGCCGAGCAGATCCGGGCCGAGGTGGCGCGCCTGCAGACGCTGAAGGCGCAGGTCCAGGCGCGCATCGATGCCAACCCGCGGCTGGCCGGCGTGCGCCGGCAGCTGCGGCTGGACATGACCCCCGACGGCCTGCGCATCCAGATCATGGACGCCGACGGCCGGCCCATGTTCGCCAGCGGCAGTGCGGTGGTCGAGCCCGAGATGCACGAGTTGCTGCGCGACATCGGCGGCGTGCTCGCCACGGTGCCCAACCGCCTGACGCTCGAGGGCCACACCGATTCGATGCCCTACCCGGGCAACGACCGCGGCTACAGCAACTGGGAGCTCAGCGCCGACCGCGCCAACGCCTCGCGGCGCGAGCTGCTGGCCGGCGGCCTGCCCGACGACCGGGTGCTGCGCGTGCAGGGCCTGGCCGCGGCCAACCCCTTCGACCGCCTAGACCCTGCGGCGCCGGCCAACCGGCGCATCAGCATCGTGGTCATGACGCGCGAGGCCGAAGAGCGGGTGTTCAGCGCCACGCCCGCAAACGGCCCCGATGCCGAAGACGCAGCGGCACCTTCGATCGTTCCGCCGCGACCGCAGCTGGTGCCGCAGGCGGGCTCAAGTCCCGACGCGGCGCACCGATAAGACCGGCACACCCCGACGCCCGCCCCATGACCACCCCCGCCGACCTCAAATTCCTCATCGTCGATGACTTCTCGACCATGCGCCGCATCGTGCGCGGCCTGCTCAAGGAGATGGGCTGCAACAACGCCGACGAGGCCGAGGACGGTGCCGTCGCGCTGGGCATGATGAAGAACACGAAGTACGACTTCGTGGTGTCCGACATCAACATGCCCAACATGAACGGCTTCGAGCTGCTCAAGGCCGTGAAGGCCGACGAGCAGCTGCGCGCGATCCCGGTGCTGATGGTCACGGCCGAGGCGCGCAAGGAAGACATCGTGCTGGCGGCGCAGAGCGGCGCGGCCGGCTACATCGTCAAGCCCTTCACCAAGGCGACGCTGGAGGAGAAGGTGCAGAAGATCCTGCAGAAGCTGGCCGCGACAGCATGAACGCAGCCCTGGCCCGCCCCCCCATGACGACGGACGACAGCACGCGGCTGCGCCCGCCCGAGGCGCTGGCCGCCTCGCCCGAGGTGTTTCAGCAGATCGGCTCGATCACGCGGCTGTTGCACGACACCCTGCAGCAGCTGGGCGTGATGCCGCGGCTGCGGGTGGCCACCGACGGCCTGCCCGATGCGCGCAGCCGCCTCACCTACATCGCCAACAAGACCGCCGAGGCCGCCAACAAGGTGCTGAACTCGGTCGACCAGGCCAAGGCCGACCACGTCGCCATCAGCCGGTCCACGCGCGCCATGGCGCAGGCCCTCGTCGCCGACCCGGTGAAGGCCGTGGCCAGCGGGGCGGTGCTGAACTTCGTGCAGGACGTCGAGCAGAGCACCGCGCGCATCGACGCCCACCTCACCGACATCATGATGGCGCAGGACTTCCACGACCTCACGGGCCAGGTGGTGGCCAAGGTGGTGACGCTGGCCAACGAGCTGGAGGACAGCCTGGTCAAGCTGCTGGTCTCGGTGGCGCCGGCCGACCAGCGCGGCCGGGTCGACCCCGCGGTGCTCAACGGCCCCGTGGTCAACGCCGCCGGCCGCACCGACGTCGTCAGCAACCAGGGCGAGGTCGACGACCTGCTGGCGAGCCTGGGCTTCTAGGCCCAGGGCGGGCCGAACACCCGCCGCTTTACCCCGCTTATCGCGCTCAAGTCCGCCCCCTGCGGCGGCACCATGGCAAGGCTTGCCCGACAAGCCTTTCGCAACCCCTTCGAGGCCCGCCCGGCGCCTCGGACGCCATGGCCGACTCCGCCCAAGACCGCAAGCTACCCGCCACCCAGCGCAAGATCGACAAGGCGCGCCGGGAAGGCCAGGTCGCGCGCTCGCGCGATCTCGGGCATTTCGGCGCCGTCGCGGCGGTGGTGGCGCTGGTGGGTGCACTGGCGCCGCAGATCACGCAGTGGCTGGTCCTCGGCCTGGGCCGGGGCCTGCGCTTCGACCACACCCTGATCGGCGATCCCGCCGCGATGGGCCATCGTCTGGCCGATCTGGCGCTGCAGATGCTGGCCGTGCTGGTGCCGCTGTTCGGCGTGATGGTCGCCGTGGCGCTGGCCGGCAGCCTGTTGTGCGGCGGCTGGAACTTCACGCTCGAGGCCATCGCGCCCAAGTTCGGCAAGCTCGACCCGCTGGCCGGCCTGCCGCGCCTGTTCTCGGGCCAGCAGCTGGTGCAGACCCTGAAGGCCTGCGTGCTGGCAGTGCTGCTGGGCGGCGTGGGTGGCCTGTACCTGGCGCAGCACTGGTGGCGCCACGCCGAGCTGCTGGCGCTGCCGCTGCCGCAGGCGCTGGCCGCCGGCGGCAGCCTGCTGCAGGGCGGGATGCTGCTGCTGTGCGGCGTGCTGGCCGCCTTTGCGCTGGTGGACGTGCCGCTGCAGCGCCACATGCTGCAGCGCCGGCTGCGCATGTCGATCGAAGAGGTCAAGAAGGAGATGAAGGAGGCCGAGGGCAGCACCCAGGTGAAGGCCAAGATCCGGCTGCGCATGCGCGAGATGGCCAACCGCCGGATGCTCGCCGCCGTGCCGGGCGCCGACCTGGTGGTGATGAACCCGACCCACTACGCGGTGGCGCTGAAGTACGACGCCGAGGCGATGGCCGCCCCGCGCGTCATCGCCAAGGGCGCCGACCTGGTGGCGCTGAAGATCCGCGACCTGGCGCGCGACGCCCGGGTGCCGGTGCTGCAGTCGCCGGCGCTGGCGCGCGCGCTGTACGCCCACACCGAGATCGACCAGGAGATTCCGGCCCGCCTGTTCAGCGCCGTGGCGCAGGTTCTGGCCTGGGTGTACCAGCTGCGCGACGCGATGGCCGCCGGCCGCCCGCTGGCCGCCGATGCGCCGATGCCCGAAGTGCCGGCCGACCTCGACCCCCTGCAGGCCCGGCCTGAGCCGGCCGCGGAGCCCGCCCCGTGAACGCGCTGACCCAGACCCTGAACGGCTTCTTCGGGCGCGGCGGCTCCGCCCAGGGCGCCGCGGCCAAGGCCCTGGTGCTGCCGGGCTTCGTCGTCATGATGCTGGCGATGATGGTGCTGCCGCTGCCGAGCTTCGTGCTCGACCTGCTGTTCACCTTCAACATCGCGCTGGCGCTGACGGTGATGATGGTGGCCTCGCAGATGGTCAAGCCGCTGGACTTCGCCTCGCTGCCCACGGTGCTGCTGGTGACCACGCTGCTGCGCCTGAGCCTGAACGTGGCCAGCACGCGCGTGGTGCTGATGGAAGGCCACACCGGCCCCGGCGCGGCCGGCCACGTGATCGAGGCCTTCGGCCACTTCCTGATCGGCGGCAACTTCGCGGTCGGCCTGATCGTGTTCGCGATCCTGGTCGTCATCAACTTCGTCGTCGTCACCAAGGGCGCCGAGCGCATCGCCGAGGTCGGCGCGCGCTTCGCGCTGGACGCGATGCCGGGCAAGCAGATGGCGATCGACGCCGATCTGAACGCCGGCCTCATCGACGAGAAGGTGGCGCGCCAGCGCCGCGCCGAGGTGGCGGAAGAGGCCGATTTCTTCGGCAGCATGGACGGCGCGAGCAAGTTCGTGCGCGGCGACGCGATGGCCGGCCTGCTGATCCTGTTCATCTCCACCGTGGGCGGCTTCGTCATCGGCATGACCATGCACGGCATGGACGCCGGCGCCGCGGCCACCTCGTACGTGACGCTGGCGGTGGGCGATGCGCTGGTGGCGCAGATCCCGGCGCTGCTGATCTCGGTGGCCGCGGCGATGGTGGTCTCGCGCGTGGGCAAGGAACAGGATATCGGCAGCCAGATCCGGGGCCAGCTGTTCGACTCGCCGCAGGCGCTGGCCATCTCGGCCGCGGTGGTGGGCCTGCTGGGCCTGGTGCCCGGCATGCCGCACCTGGTGTTCCTGATCGTGGCCGGCGGCCTGGGCCTGCTGGCGGCGCAGCTGATGCGCCAGCGCCGGCGCGCGGCGGCGGAGCCCGAGCGCAGCCTCGGCACCGACGTGCAGCCGGCCAACGCCGAGGCGAGCTGGGACGACCTGGCCCCGGTGGACACGCTGGGCCTGGAGGTGGGCTACCGGCTCATCGCGCTGGTGGACAAGGCGCGCGCGCCGGCCGGTGGCGACCTGCTGTCGCGCATCAAGGGCGTGCGCAAGAAGTTCGCGCAGGACGTGGGCTTCCTGCCACCGCCGGTGCACATCCGCGACAACCTCGTCGAGCTCAAGCCCAGCATGTACCGGGTGCTGCTGCGCGGCGCGGTGGTGGGCGAGGGCGAGGCCGTGCCGGGCCAGCTGCTGGCCATCAACCCGGGCGGCGCCAAGCAGCAGCTGCCGGGCACGCGCACGCAGGACCCGGCGTTCGGCCTGCCCGCGGTGTGGATCGAGGAGCGCCACAAGGAGATGGCCCAAATGGCCGGATTTACCGTCGTTGATTGCGCGACCGTCGTGGCCACCCACCTTTCCCACTTGATGCAGGTGAACG
>JAGWLO010000022.1 GCA_028872015.1 Burkholderiales bacterium
GGGCCCCGCCACCGCGCGCGAGCAGCGCCAGGTCGACCGGCTCGTCATCGTCGCCCTCGACCCCGGCCACGGCGGCGAGGACCCCGGCGCCACCGGCCCCACCGGCCTGCACGAGAAGGACGTGGTGCTGGCCATGGGCCTGGCCTTGCGCGAGCGCCTGAACGCGCTGCCCAATCTGCGCGTGATGATGACGCGCGACGCCGATTTTTTCGTCCCCCTGGCCGAGCGCGTGCGCAAGGCGCGCCGCGTGCAGGCCGACCTGTTCGTCAGCATCCACGCCGATGCCTACTTCAAGCCGCAGGCCCGCGGCGCCAGCGTGTTCGCGCTGTCCAGCCGCGGCGCCAGCAGCGCGGCGGCGCGCTGGATGGCCGAGCGCGAGAACTCGTCGGACCAGGTGGGCGGGGTCGACGTGGCCGACGTGCGCGACGCCCAGTTGCTGCGCACGATGCTCGACATGAGCACCACGGCCCAGATCCGCGACAGCCTGACCCTGGGCCGCGAGGTGCTGACGCGCATCGGCCGCGTGGGCCCGCTGCACAAGGGCGCGGTGGAGCAGGCCGGCTTCGCGGTGCTGAAGGCGCCCGACATCCCCAGCATCCTGGTCGAGTCGGCCTTCATCTCCAACCCCGAGGAAGAGCAGCAGCTGCGCGACCCGGCGTACCGCGAGGAGCTGGTAGTGGCGTTGCAGGCCGGCATCCAGCGCTACCTGGCGCGGCATCCGCCCCTTGCGCGGGAGCGCAAGCTGTCCTGACCCCGCGGGAGCGCAAGCTGTCCTGACTTCGCGCCAGCACAAGCCGTCCCGGAGGTTCAGCCGCGCCCGCCGCCCAGGTAGCGCTTGCGCCAGAAGTACAGGCCGAGCCCGCCGCCGATCGCCAGCATCAGCGCGAACGAGATCCAGAACCCGCGCGCCGAATGGATCAGCGGCAGGGCCTCGAAGTTCATGCCGAAGAAGCCGGTGATCAGGTTCAGCGGCAGGAACACCGCGGTCAGCACGGTCAGCGTGCGCATGATGTCGTTGGTGCGGTGGCCGAGGGCCGAGAAGTGCATCTGCACCGCGGCCTCGGCGCTTTGCTCGACGCGCCGCACATGGCCCAGCACGCGCTCGATGTGCTCCTGCACGTCGCGCGAGCGCACGCGCAGCAGCTCGCGCTCGCGGCGCGCCTGCGGGCCGGGCTCGTCGGGCCATTCGTCCAGCGCGTCGATCCACTCCTGCACCGCGCTGCGCTGGTCTTCGCAGGTGTCCTCCAGCAGGTGCAGCGCGGCGCGCGCGTCGAGCAGCACCTGCCAGTCGGCGAAGCGGCTGCGGGGATCGAGCAGCTGCTGCTGCAGCGTGCCGAGCTGGCGCGTGAGCAGGCGCCGCAGGTCGAGGTAGCTGTCGACGATGTGGTTCACCATGCGCAACATCAGGTCGGCCGGGCCCACCGGCATGCGCGCGCTGCCGCGGCCCTCGGCCTGGCCCGCCAGGCCGGCCAGGCGCTGGGCGAAGTACTCGCGCACCGCGCAGTCGGCGGGGTGCACGGTCAGCAGCACGCGGTCGAACACCGCGAAGCCGACCGGGCTGGTGTCGATGGCGGCCAGCGCCTGGCGCGCGGTGCCGGCGCTGCCGTGGCGCTCGTCGACGAACAGGCCCTCGCTGCCGGCCCCGGCGGCCAGGCGCCGGAACACCATCAGGTCGTACCACGAGGTGTAGTCGAAGTGGCTGGGCAGCTGGTCGTTCAGCAGATCGCTGACGTGCTCGTCGACCAGCGCGCCGCAGCCCCAGCGCTGCAGTGCGGCCTGCAGCTCGGGCGTGGCGAGCTCGAACTCGCGCCGCCCGCAGCCGATCCACACGAAGCCCTGCGGCGGCAGCTCGGCCGGCACTGCCGGCAACTCGTCGAAGTGCTCGCCGCCGAAGCGGAAGATGCGCATCGCCGTCGGTGGTCCGGACGGCCCGGACGGGGCCGGCGCGCTCAGCGCCGCGCCAGCAGCCGCGCGGCGGCCAGCGCGTGGTAACTGAGCACGCCGTCGGCGCCGGCGCGCCGGAACGCGAGCAGCGATTCCATCATCACCGCGTCGTGGTCGAGCCAGCCGTTGGCGGCGGCCGCTTCGATCATGGCGTACTCGCCGCTCACCTGGTAGGCGAAGGTGGGCACGCGGAACGCGTCCTTCACGCGGCGCACGATGTCCAGGTAGGGCATGCCGGGCTTGACCATCACCATGTCGGCACCCTCGGCGATGTCCAGCGCCACCTCGCGCAGCGCCTCGTCGCTGTTGCCCGGGTCCATCTGGTAGGCCTTCTTGTCGGCCCGGCCGAGGTTCGCGGCCGAGCCCACGGCGTCGCGGAACGGACCGTAGAAGGCGCTGGCGTACTTGGCGCTGTAGGCCATGATCCGCGTGTGGATGGCGCCCTTCGATTCGAGGGCGGCGCGGATGGCGCCGATCCGGCCGTCCATCATGTCGCTGGGGGCGACGATGTCCACGCCGGCTTCGGCCTGCACCAGCGCCTGCCGGGTGAGCACGGCCACGGTGGGGTCGTTCAGGATGTAGCCGCTGTCGTCAAGCAGGCCGTCCTGGCCGTGGCTGGTGTAGGGATCGAGCGCGACATCGGTGAGCAGGCCCAGCTGCGGAAAGCGCTGCTTCAGCGCGCGCACCGTGCGCGGCACCAGGCCTTCGGGGTTGGTGGCCTCGCGGCCGTCGGGCGACTTCAGGGCCGGGTCGATCACCGGGAACAACGCCATCACCGGCACGCCGAGCGCCACGCATTCCTCGGCCACCGCGAACAGGCCGTCGACGCTGCGCCGCTGCACGCCGGGCATGCTGGCCACGGGCTCGGTGCGGCCGCGGCCATCGAGCACGAACACCGGCAGGATCAGGTCTTCGGGGGCCAGACGGTGCTCGCGCACCAGCGCGCGGGTGTAGGCATCGCGGCGCAGGCGGCGCGGGCGGCTGGCGGGGAACGGCGGCGGCGTCATCGATCGAGGCTCCTGGTCGTGGCGCCCTGGGTGGCGGTCTGCTAGAGTCGTCGATGAATGATAGCTGCGAGGCTGTCGTTCCCTGCTTTTCCTCCCTGAGCAGGTGCCTTAGCGTGATGACAGCGATAAGGCTTGCCGGCCTCGACCTTGCGTCGGGGCCGCTTTTTTCCACATGCCCATAATCGCGCCGATGAGCAGCGGTTATCTCTGGGTCAAGGCCTTACACATCGTCTTCGTCGCCAGCTGGTTCGCGGGCCTGTTCTACCTGCCGCGCATCTTCGTCAACCTGGCCATGGTGCCCCCCGACAGCCATGCCGAGCGCGAGCGGCTGCTGCTGATGGCGCGCAAGCTCTACCGCTTCAGCAGCCTGCTGATGCTGCCCGCGATCGGCCTCGGGCTGTGGCTGTGGCTGGGCTGGGGCATCGGCCGCAGCGGCCCGGGCAACGGCTGGATGCACCTGAAGCTGCTGCTGGTGCTGGGCGTCATCGGCTACCACCACGCCTGTCGCGCCATCCTGCGCCGCTTCGAGCGGCTGGAGAACCGCCGCCCCGACCGCTGGTACCGCGTCTTCAACGAAGTCTCGGTGCTGCTGTTCGCGGCCATCGTGCTGCTGGTCGTGCTCAAGCCGTTCTGACGCCGCGCCCGACCATGGCTGCCCGCGCGCCGACCGGCCCGCCGCGGCGCCACCGCAGCTCGGCGGTGCCGCTGGCGCTGGCGTACGTCGCGCTCATCGTCTATGCCAGCCTCTACCCCTTCGAGGGCTGGACCTGGCCACCGGGCCAGGGCCTGGGCGATCTGGCCACCCTGCCCTGGACGCACTGGTACGGCACCTTCGACGTCACCTCCAACGTGCTGGGCTACCTGCCGCTGGGGGCGCTGCTGCTGATCGCGGCGCGCCGCAGCGGCCTGGGGGCGCGCCGCGCACTGGCGCTGGCGATCGCGCTGCCGGCGGCGCTGTCGTACAGCTGCGAGGTGCTGCAGCAGTTCGTGCCCGGCCGCGTGGCGTCGATGGAAGACCTGATGATGAACAGCCTGGGTGCGCTGGCGGGGGCGCTGCTGGCGCAGCTGGGCCACCGCGTGGGGGCGGTGGACCGCTGGCACGCGCTGCGCGGGCGCTGGTTCGCACGGGACAGTGCGGGCGCGCTGGCGTTGCTGGCGCTGTGGCCGGTGGGGCTGCTGTTTCCGACCCCGGTGCCGCTGGGCCTGGGCCAGGTGGGCGAGCGGCTGCGCGCCTGGCTGGCCGACCTGCTCAGCGGCGTGCCCTGGGCCGCCACACTGCAGGCCCTGCTGGCCACGCCCGCCCCGCCGGCGCCGCCGCTGCGCCCGCTGGGGCACGGCCTGATCGTGATGCTGGGGCTGCTGGCGCCCTGCCTGCTGGCGCAGTCGGTCATGGCGCCGGGCTGGCGTCGCCTCGCGATGGCGCTGGGCGCGCTGGGGCTGGGGCTGGGCGGCATGACGCTGTCGACGGCGCTGAACTTCGGCCCCGAGCATGCGCTGGCCTGGCTCACGGTCGCGGTGCCGCCGGGTTTGGCGCTGGGCCTGGTGCTGGCGCTGGCCGCAGCGCCGCTGCCGCCGCGCGTGGTCGCCGGGCTGGCGCTGGTGGCGCTGACCGGGCTGGTGGTGGGCGTGGCGCAGGCCCCGGCCGACCCGTACTTCGCCCAGAGCCTGCAGGCCTGGGAGCAGGGGCGCTTCGTGCGTTTCCACGGCCTGACGCAATGGGTCGGCTGGCTCTGGCCGTACACGGCAATCGCCTGGCTGCTGGCGCGCCTGGCCGCCCCGCGCGATCCGGGCCCGCAGCGCAGCCCGGCGTGAGGGTGCTGCCTACAATCCCGCCATGGCGTACTACAAGCACCACATCTTCTTCTGCCTCAACCAGCGCTCGGGCGGCGAAGCTTCTTGTGGCGACCACGACGCGCAGGCCGGCTTCGACCATTGCAAGGCACGCGTGCGCGCGGCCGGCCTGGCCGGCCCGGGCGGCGTGCGCGTGAACAAGGCCGGCTGCCTGGATCGCTGCGCCGGCGGCCCGGTGGCCGTGGTCTACCCCGACGAGACCTGGTACACCTACGTCGACCAGCACGACATCGACGAGATCGTCGATGTCCACCTGGCGCAGGGCCGCGTGGTCGAACGCCTGCTGCTGGCGCCGGGCGTGGGGCGTTGAACGCGGCCACCGAGCGCTTCAGCCTGGCCGGCCCCGCCGGCGCGATCGAATGTGCGCGGGACCAGCCTGCCGCAGCCGCGCGCGGCCTGGCCGTGCTGTGCCACCCGCACCCGCAGTTCGGCGGCACGCTCGACAACAAGGTGGTGCAGACGCTGGCACGGGCCTTCGCCCAGCTGGGCTACATCAGCCTGCGCTTCAATTTCCGCGGCGTCGGCGCGTCGGCCGGCGCCTGGGACGAGGGCCGCGGCGAGATCGACGACGCGCTGGCCGTGGTGGCGGCGCAGCGCGCGCCCGGTCAGCCGCTGGTGCTGGCGGGCTTCAGCTTCGGCGGCTACGTGGCGGCGCAGGCGGCGGCGCGGCTCGCCGCCGGTGCGCCGGCCGAACGGCTGGTGCTGATCGCGCCGGCGGTGGGCCGCTTCGAGCTGCCCCCGGTGGCCGCCGACACGCTGGTGGTACACGGCGAGCTCGACGACGTGGTGCCGCTGACCGCGGTGCTGGCCTGGGCGCGGCCGCAGGTGCTGCCGATCACGGTGGTGCCGGGCGCCGGCCACTTCTTCCACGGGAACCTTCCCGTGCTCAAGCAGGTCGTCACCTCGGCATGGGCCGCGCGCCCGCCGGCGCTGCCGTCCTGAACGCCGCTCCTCGAACCCTTTTCCGCCTCCGACCCCCATGAACCGACTCTTCGCATTCGCCCTCGCGGGCCTGGCCCTGCTCGCCACGGCCACGGCGCAGGCCCAGCTGCCGCAGCCGCCCGAGATCGCCGCCCGCGAGTACATCCTGATCGACGTCAACAGCGGCCAGGTGCTGGCCCAGCACGACGCCGACAAGCCCACCGACCTGGCCTCGCTGACCAAGCTGATGACGGCCTACATCGTCTTCGATGCGGTGCGCGACAAGAAGCTGGCGCTCGACCAGCGGCTGCCGGTGTCGCGCCGCGCCTGGGACGAGCGCAAGGGCGGGGCCTCGCTGATGTTCATCGACCCCACCATGCACCCGACGGTGGACGAGCTGCTGCACGGCGTGGTGGTGCAAAGCGGCAACGACGCCTCGGTGGCGCTGGCCGAGGGCGTGGCGGGCTCGGTGGAGAACTTCGTCGCCCTGATGAACCGCCAGGCCCAGGCCTGGGGCCTGAAGAACACGCAGTTCAAGAACGTCACCGGCCTGACCGAGCCGGGCCACTACGCCAGCGCACGCGACATCGCCGTGATGGCGCAGCACATCATCACCGACCACCCCGAGTTCTATCCCCTGTACAGCGTGCGCCAGTACACCTGGGACCACATCAAGCAGGACAACCGCAACATGCTGCTCGAGCGCGACCCCTCGGTCGACGGCATGAAGACCGGCTACACGGAAGCCGCCGGCTACTGCCAGGTGAGCAGTGCGCAACGCGACACGCCGGCCGGCAAGCGCCGGCTGCTGGCCGTGGTGATGGGCACGGCCTCGAAGGAGGCGCGCGCCAATGAAAGCCAGAAGCTGCTGAACTGGGGCTGGCAGGCCTGGGACGACGTGCGCCTGTTCGACGCCGGCAAGGCCGTGGCCACGGTGCCGGTGTGGAAGGGCGAGCGCAGCCAGGCCCGGCTGGGCGCACCCGGGGCGCTGGTGGTCACCGTGCCCAAGGGCGAGGGCGGCCAGCTCAAGACCGTGGTCCAGCGCACCGAGCCGCTGCTGGCACCGCTGGCCCAGGGTCAGCGCGTGGGCACGATCCAGGTCAGCACCGCCGGCGGCACCGAGGTGGCCAGCGTGCCCCTGGTGGTGCTCGAGCCGGTGCCGCTGGCGGGCATCCTGGGCCGCGCCTGGGATGCGATCCGGCTGTGGGTGAAGTGACGGTGCAGCGAGCCTGCGTGCCACAATTTCGGCGCTCCCCGCAACGTATTCGCGAAGGCCTGCCATGAACGAAGCCCTGTGCTATCTCAACGGCGAGGTGCTGCCCCTGTCGCAGGCCAAGGTGAGCGTGCTCGACCGCGGCTTCATCTTCGGCGACGGCATCTACGAGGTGGTGCCGGTGTACGCGCAGCGGCTGTTCCGCTTCGACGAACACATGGCGCGCCTGAACCGATCGCTGGCCAAGCTGCGCATCGCCAACCCGGCGGGGCGCGAAGAGTGGCTGGCGCGCTGCCGTCGCCTGGTGAGCGCCACCTTCGAGACCACGGGCGCGCAGGACCAGCTGGTCTACCTGCAGATCACGCGCGGCGTGGCGCCGCGCGAGCACGTGATGCCGCCGGGCCTGGCGCCCACGGTGTTCATGATGGCGCACCCGATGAAGCAGGCCACCCCCGAGCAGCGCCACCAGGGCGTGGCCTGCACCACGGCGCGCGACTTCCGCTGGGAGCGCGGCGACATCAAGAGCATCAGCCTGCTGGGCAACGTGCTGGCGCGCCAGATCTCGGCCGACCAGGGCACGGTGGAGACGATCATGTTCCGCGACGGCCTGCTCACCGAGGCGGCCGCCAGCAACGTCTGGATCGTGCACGAGGGCGCGCTGCTGGGCCCGCCCAAGAGCGAGCATGTGCTCGAAGGCATCCGGGTCGAGCTGCTGCGCGAGCTGTGCGAGGACTGCGGCATCGCCTACAACCTGCGCCCCATCCCCGAGGCCGACGTGCGCAGCGCCGACGAGGTGCTGCTGAGCTCGGCCACCAAGGAGGTGCTGCCGGTGACGCAGATCGACGGCGAGGCGGTGGGCCATGGCGCCCTGCGCGGCAAGCCCGGGCCGGTGTACGCGCGCCTGTACGAGGCCTACCAGCGCGCCAAGCCGCTGATGTCGGTCTGAACCGCCGGTGCAGCCTTCGACCGCCATGCCGCCGAGTCCCGCCGCCGACAGCCTGATCCCCTACCCCAGCGCCTTCCCGATCAAGGTGATGGGGGTGCAGGCCGAGGGCTTCGAGGCCGCGGTGGTGGCCATAGCGCGCGCCTTCGATGCCGGTTTCGACCCGGCCACGGTCGAGCGCCGCCCGAGCAAGGCCGGCACCTACCTGGGCCTGACGATCACCGTCACCGCCACCAGCCGCGAGCAGCTCGACGAGCTGTACCGCACGCTGTCCACCCACCCGATGGTCAGGGTCGTGCTGTAGCGGCTGGGGCCGGGCCGGCGGCGTCGGCCGCGGCCAGGCGCGCCACCATCTCGTGCGCCTTGGCCGCGGCCAGCAGGTCGCCGGCCTGTGCGCCCTGGTCGTACCAGTACCGCGCCAGCCGCAGGTCGGCCGCCACGCCCTCGCCGTGTTCGTACATCGAGGCCAGCAGGTACATCGCGCCGACGTCGCCGCCCAGCGCCGCGGCGCGGTACCAGTGCGCCGCCTGCGCCGGGTCGAGCGGCAGGCCGCGACCCAGGTAGTACGCCGTGCCCAGCGCCACCTGCGCCTCCACGCTGCCCGCCGCGGCAGCCAGCGCATACCAGCGCTGCGCCTGCGGGATGTCGCGCGGCCCGAACGCGCCGCCTTCCAGCCCCTGGGCCAGTTGCAGCTGCGCGGTGACGAAGCCGGCCGCGGCGGCGCGCTGCAGCAGCCGACGCGCCCGCGCCGCATCGGGCCGCGGCACCTCGCCGCGCAGATGCATCAGCGCGAGATCGAACTCGGCTGCCGGCACGCCGCGCGCAGCCAGCGACTCGAAGGCGGCCTGCGCTGCTGCGTGGTCGCCGTGTTCGTAGACCGACACCGCCCGATCGACTTCGGCCTGCAGCGCCGGGGCGAGCGCGGCCGCCGCGCCGGCCGCGCCGGGCCCGAGGGCGGCCAAGAGCGTCAGTGCCAGAGGGACAGCGGTCGACAGGGGCGTGGATGCGCGCATGCAGTTCGGTCGTGGGTCGGCCATGTCACGACCAGGACACGACGATAGCGCCGTCGGGCGCGCGGCCTGGCGCGGGGGCCATGGTCCAATCGCGGTATGGCCGAACGCCCGAAACTCAGCCTCAAGCGCAGCCCCCCAGGCTCGACCGGAGGGGCCCCACGCGATCCGCGCCGCCCGCCCGTGCGGGGCGCCACCGCGCCGCGACCGCGCAGCGCTGCACGGCCGGCGGCCCCGCACCCGGCTCCCCAGCCGAAGCCCGGGTCCACGCGGACGCCTCTGCCGGCGGCCCTGCCCGCGGTCGGCGGCGCGCCCGCGGCCGCGGGCACCCGGGTCTCCAAGCTCATGACCGAGCGCGGCCTGGCTTCGCGCCGCGAGGCCGACGAATGGATCGCGGCCGGCTGGGTGCGCGTGGACGGCCGCCCCGCGGTGCTGGGCCAGCGCGCGGCGCCGGATGCGGCCATCGAGATCGACCCGCGCGCCCGCGCCGAGCAGCAGCACCGCGTGACGGTGCTGCTGAACAAGCCGATCGGCTACGTCAGCGGCCAGGCCGAGGACGGGCATGAACCAGCGCTGTCCCTGGTGACGCCCGCCAACCGCTGGCCGGGGGACACCGCGCGCATCGAATACCGCGCGTCGCACCGGCTGCACCTGGCGCCGGCGGGGCGGCTGGACATCGACTCCACCGGGCTGCTGGTGCTGACGCAGGACGGCCGCATCGCCAAGCGCCTGATCGGCGACGAGACGCGGGTCGAGAAGGAGTACCTGGTGCGCGTGGCGCGCGTCGACGGCGGCCTGCCGGCCGAGCTCGACCTGGCACCGCTGCGCCACGGCCTGTCGCTGGACGGGCAGGCCCTGCGCCCCGCACGCGTGAGCTGGCAGAACGAGGACCAGCTGCGCTTCGTGCTGCGAGAAGGCCGCAAGCGCCAGATTCGCCGCATGTGCGAGCTGGTGGGCCTGCAGGTGCTGGGGCTGAAGCGGGTGCGCATCGGCAGCGTGGCGCTCGGGCCGCTGCCGCCCGGCCAGTGGCGCTACCTGCGCGACGACGAGCGCTTCTGACCCGGCCGCGCCCGCGTTCCTGCCGCCGCCACCACCGCTGCATGTCCGGCCTGGCCAAGCCCCTCGCGCGCACGCCGCCGCCCATGTCGCCGCCGCTGGCGGCCTTCGCGCTGGCGCTGCTGATGGGCCTGCAGTCGGTGACGACCGACATCATCGTGCCCGCGCTGCCCATGCTGACCCAGGCCCTGGGCGCGCGCATGGCCCAGGCCCAGCTCACGATGTCGGTGCTGATCCTGACGTTCGGCATCACGCAGATGGTGTGGGGCCCGGTGGCCGATCGCGTCGGCCGCCGCCCGGTGCTGCTGGCGGGCCTGGCGCTGTACGTGGTGGCCAGCGCGGGCTGCGTGCTGGCGGGCAGCATCGGGGCGCTCATCGCCTGGCGCGGCGTGCAGGGCGCCGGACTGGCGGCGGCCGTCGTCTGTGCGCGCGCCATCGTGCGCGACCTGTATCCGCCGCTGGCCGGCGCGCGCGTCATGGCGCTGGCGCTGTCGGGCCTGGGCGTGATCGCCGTCGTCGGCCCGCCGCTGGGCGGGGCCGCAGCCGCCTGGCTGGGCTGGCGCGGCACGCTGGGCGTCATCGCAGCGGCCGGCGCGCTGGCGCTGGGCTTCGTGGCCTGGCGGCTGCCCGAGACGCTGCCGGCGCCTTCGTCGGCTCCCATCGCGGTGCTGCCGCGCACCTGGTGGCAGATCGCCCGCCACCCCGTGTTCAGCGCCTGGACGCTGCTGGTGGCCTGCAGCTACGGCGGCGTGTTCACGCTGCTGGCGGCCTCGTCCTTCGTGTACATCGGCGTGCTCGGGCTGTCGCCGCAGGGCCAGGGCGCGGTGCTGGCGATGGCCTCGCTCAGCTACCTGACCGGCACGCTGGTGTGCCGGCGCTGGATCGTCCACCACGGCCTGGCCGGCGCGGTGCGGCGCGGGGCCTGGTTCAGCCTGGCCGGCGGCGGGCTGATGGCTGCCGGCGCGGCGTCGGGCCTGCATGCGCTGTGGTCGGTGCTGCTGCCGCACGGGTTGTTCATGTTCGGCCACGGCATGCACCAGCCCTGCGGCCAGGCCGGCATCGTGGCGCCGTTTCCCCGCGCCGCCGGTGCGGCATCGGCGCTGGCCGGGCTCGGGCTGGCGCTGGTGGCGTTCGCGGTCGGACAGTGGCTCGGGCTGGCGCTGGACGGCACGCTGCGCCCGATGGCCTACACGCTGGGCTTCTGGGCCGTGGCCACCGCCGTCGTCGCCTGGCGCCGGGTGCCGCGCGACGCCTGATGGCGCTGCTGGGCCTGTGCCTGGCCGGCCCCACCGCGGCCGGCAAGAGCGCGCTGGCGCTGGCGCTGGCGGCCGAGCTGCCGCTGGAGATCGTCAGCGTCGACTCCGCGCTGGTGTACCGCGGCCTGGACATCGGCACCGCCAAGCCCAGCGCCGCCGAGCGGGCCGCGGTGCCGCACCACCTGATCGACCTGCTGGACCCGACCGAGGCTTACTCGGCCGCCCGCTTCGCCGACGACGCACGCCGGGTGGCGGCCGAGATCCGCGCGCGCGGCCGCCTGCCGTTGCTGGTGGGGGGCACGCTGCTCTACTTCAAGGCGCTGCGCGAAGGCTTGCACGCGCTGCCCCCGGCCGACCCCGCCCTGCGCGCGCAGATCGAGGCCGAGGCCGCGGCCCGCGGCTGGCCGGCCCTGCATGCCGAGCTGGCGCGCGTGGACCCGGCCACCGCGGCGCGGCTGGCGCCCGCCGACGCCCAGCGCATCCAGCGCTCGATCGAGGTCTTTCGCAGCAGCGGGCGGCCATTGTCGGCCTGGTTCAGCGACACCGGCGCCCGCCACGATGAAGCCGGGCGCTGGCCGCTGGTCTCGCTGGAGCCGCGTTCGCGCGCCTGGCTGCACGCGCGCATCGCCGCGCGCTTCGATGCGATGCTGGCCGCCGGGCTGGTGGACGAAGTGCGTGCGCTGCGGGCCCGCGGCGACCTGCACCCCGACCTGCCGGCGCTGCGCTGCGTGGGTTACCGCCAGGTCTGGCAGGCCCTGGATCGGGGCCAGCTCGCGCCCCTTCGTGAAGCGGGCATCGCCGCCACGCGCCAGTTGGCGAAGCGCCAGCTCACCGGGTTACGCGCGATAACGCGCCGCACGGTCTTCGCCTGCGACGAGGCCGATGGCGTGACAGCTGCGCGGGACGCGCTGCGCCAGCTTGGCGCAACCTGAGCCCAGCGTCGGTGCAGGCCGCCCGGACGGCGGCGCCAAGCCTCTGCTGGCCTCGATCTTGCAACCCCGCCGCGAGTTACCTTTCCGGTACCTGGTGACACCCGCAAAGATAGGGTGTCGCCCGGTCTGGAGAGGGTGCGCTTAGGGATATAGTCCCGCCGCTTGACCGCCTCGGACTGGGGCGGATGTTTAAGTTGTATTCGAAAAATGCGAAGACGTCCGCTCCGGCATGGGGCGCAGCAGTCTGGAGATTTGAGTGGATTACGCCCAGCAACAACGCAACCCGGGCAAGCACATGGTGGGCATCGGCATCGTGCTGGCGCTGCATCTGCTTCTGGGATGGGCGCTGATCAACGGCCTGGCCCAGCGCCTGGTCGATGTGATCAAGGCGCCGATCGAAACCAAGATCATCGAGGAGACCAAGCCGCCGCCGCCGCCGCCGCCGGAGAACCTGCCGCCGCCGCCGAAGTTCGCGCCGCCGCCGCCGTCCTTCGTGCCGCCGCCCGAGGTGAACGTGAACCCGCCGCCGACCCCGGCCCCGACCATCACGGTGACCACCGTCGCCCCGCCGCCGACCACGGTGACGGTGGCGCCGCAGGCGCCGCCGGCGCCGCCCGTGCGCGGCCCCGTCCGCACCGAGCCCAAGCTCGATTTCCAGAACGCCTGCACGCCGCCCGAGTACACGGCGGCGGCACGGCGCGCCGAAGCCAGCGGCAACACCGTCATCGTCTACACGATGGACACCAACGGCGTGATCAATGAAGCCAGCATCGAGCGTTCGTCGGGCCCCATGCGCGAGAACAAGGTGCTCGACCGCCTGGCGCTGGAGGCGGTGAAGGCCTGCAAGGGCACGCCCGGCACGATCGACGGCAAGCCGCAGAAGCTGACCGGTCGCGTCACCTACTCTTGGAAGCTCGAGAACTGAGTCCGGCGTCGCCGGCCTCGCGTCCCGCCCCCCGTTCCTGTCCCCCACGAGCGCGGCCCGAGTGCGCCGCGTCAGCCCGTCCCTTTGGAGTCAACATGTCCCTGAACCAACATCCTCACACCCGCTCGTGGGCCGCCAAGTCGCTGGCCTGCGTGGCCGCCTCTCTCGCCAGCCTCGTGCTGGCCCTGGCCGCACCGCACCCGGCACTGGCACAGGCCGCCTCGGACGCCGCCACCGGCGCCTCGGCGGCGGCCCCGGCGGTGACCCCGCCCGCGGCCGAGCCCGCACCGGCCGCGGCCGCGGTCTCGCAAGAGGCGGTGGCCAACCCCTACGGCCTGCAGGCGCTGTGGAGCCAGGGTGACTTCGTCGCCCGCGGCACGCTGATCATCATGGTCATCATGTCGATGGGCAGCTGGTACATCATCTTCACCAAGGTGTTCGAGCAGAGCGCCATGATGCGCAGCGCCAAGTCCTCGGCCGATTCGTTCTGGAAGGCCACCTCGGTGAAGGCCGGCGTGAACGAGCTCAAGGACGGCTCGGCCTTCCGCTTCATCGCCGAGCAGGGCATCCGCGCCAGCGAGCACCACGAGGGCACGATGGTCGAGTCCATCGACAAGCACACCTGGATCAGCATGTCGGTGGACCGCGCCGTCGCCAGCGTGCAGAGCCGGCTGCAGGACGGGCTGGCCTTCCTCGCCACCGTCGGCTCGACCGCGCCTTTCGTGGGCCTGTTCGGCACCGTCTGGGGCATCTACAACGCCCTGGTCAAGATCGGCATCAGCGGCCAGGCCTCGATCGACAAGGTGGCCGGCCCGGTGGGCGAGGCGCTCATCATGACCGCCTTCGGCCTGGCCGTGGCCGTGCCGGCGGTGATGGGCTACAACTGGCTGATCCGGCGCAACAAGGCCGTGATGGACCAGACCAAGGCCTTCGCCGGCGACCTGCACAACGTGCTGCTGGCCGGCAAGCGCTGACCCCGCCGCGGCCCCTTCCATGCCCAGGAGATCGCCATGGCGATGAACGTCGCTGCCGCCGGCGATGACGGCGAAGACCAGCTCAACAACAGCATCAACACCACCCCGCTGGTGGACGTGATGCTGGTGCTGCTGATCATCTTCCTGATCACCATCCCGGTGGTCACCCAGACGATCAAGCTCCAGCTGCCCAAGGAACGCAACGTCCCGACGCAGACCAAGCCCGACAACATCGTGATCGCGGTCAACCGCGAAGGCGAGATGTTCTGGGGCATGGAACGCATCCCCGACGTGCAGACGCTCGTCAACCGCCTCAAGCTCGAGTCGGTGAAGGAACCGCAGCCCGAGGTGCACATCCGCGGCGACGACGAGGTGCGCTACGAGGCCGTGGGCCGCGTGGTCGTGGCCTGCCAGCGCGCCGGCATCTACAAGGTGGCCTTCATCACCGAGCCGCCAGCCGGTATCGCCGCCCAGTGAGGCGGCAGGAGTACAGAAGATGGCAATGAATGTCGGTTCCGCCAGCGACGAGGACAGCGGCGGCGTGATGGTCGACATCAACACCACGCCGCTGATCGACGTGATGCTGGTGCTGTTGATCATGTTCATCATCACGATCCCGATCCAGACGCACGCGGTCAAGATGAACATGCCGGTGCCCAACCACAATGCGCCGCCGCCGAAGCCGCCCGACATCATCCGGGTCGACCTCGACTTCGACGGCACCGTGGGCTGGAACGGCGAAGTCATCCCGGCCGGCGACCGCGTGGCCCTCGAGCAGCACCTCGCGGCCGTGGCCGCGATGCCCGATCAACCCGAAGTGCACCTGCGACCGAACAAGCTGGTGCAGTACAAGTACGTCGCGATGATCATGGCCATCGCCCAGCGGCTGGGCGTGACCAAGATCGGCATCGTCGGCAACGAGCAGTTCCTGTGACCCTGAACGCGAAGATGAAGTCCCTGCGTGTCCTCGTCGTGGCGCTGGCCGCTTCCGCCAGCATGGGCCTGGCCTCGGCCGAAGGCGTGCGCGCCGAGATCGGCAAGCCGCTGCAGCAGGCTGCCGAGCTGCTGCGCGCGGGCAAGGCCAAGGAGGCCCTGGCCAAGGTGCGCGAGGCCGAGAACGTGCCCAACAAGACGCCCTTCGAGCAGCTGACGGTCGAGCGCATGCGCGCCGCGGCGGCCCAGCGCGCTGGCGACACCAAGTCGGCGATCCAGGCGCTGGAGGCGATCTACCCCAGGGCCTCGGCGGCCGAGCAGGGCCAGCTCGCCGAGCAGCTGGCCTCGGCCTACGCCCAGCAGCGCAACAACGCCCAGGCCAGCGCCTGGCTGAACAAGGCGGTGCAGGCCGGCAACAACAGCCCCACCATCAAGCAACTCCAGCGCTACCTCGAATCGGCCAGCGGCGACTACGCTGCCATCGCCCGCGACGCGGGAGCCGCGGTGGCCGCCGCCGAGCAGGCCGGGCGCCGCCCCGAAGAGGCCGACTTGCTGCGCCTGGCCGACGCGCAGATGCGCCTGGGCAACGTCAACGGCCACGTCGCGACGCTGGAGAAGCTGCTCTTCGATTACCCGAAGAAGGACTACTGGGCCGCCTACCTGGCCCGCCTGACGCGCAAGCCCGGCTTCAGCGACCGCTTCGCGCTCGACGTGATGCGGCTGCGCCTGGCCACCGGCAACCTGACCAAGGCCGACGACTACATGGAGATGGCCCAGCTTGCCCTGCAGGCCAGCATCCCGGCCGAGGCCCGACGCATCATCGACCAGGGCTACAAGGCCGGGGTGCTCGGCACCGGGCCCGATGCCGCGCGCCAGAACCGGCTGCGCGACCTGGCGGTGAAGAAGGACGAAGAGGCCCAGGCTTCGCTGGCCCGGCGTGCCACCGATGCGGCCGGCCTGCCGCAGGGCGATGCGCTGGTGCAGGTGGGCTACGCCTACGCGCTGCAGGGCGAGGTCGACAAAGGCATCGCGCTGATCAAGCAGGGCATCGCCAAGGACGGCCTGAAGCACCCCGAGGAGGCCAGGCTGCGCCTGGGCATGGCGCAGCTGCTCTCGCCCAAGACCAAGGCAGCCGGCCTGCAGACCCTGCGCGCCGTCCGGGGCAGCGACGGCGTGGCCGACATCGCCCGCCTCTGGATGTTGGAAGCCACCACCTGACCGGGGCCGGCGGGCCGCTGCCACCCCTGATGGGATCAGGCGTTCACTTCGGTCTCGGCGGCCGGGTCGTCGTCGTCACCGGCGCGGCCCAGGGCATCGGCGAGGCCTGCGTGCGCAGGCTGGTACGCGATGGCGCCGCGGTCGCCTTGTGGGACGTGGCCGATGCAGCCGGCCAGGCCCTGGCGGCCGAGCTGGCTGCCACCGGTGCCCGGGTGCTGTACTGCCACTGCAACGTCGCGACCAAGGCCGACGTGGAGGCCGCGCTGGCGGCCACGCTGGCCCGTTTCGGGCTCGTCGACGGCCTGGTCAACAACGCTGGCATCTTCAAGGCCGCGCCCTTCCTCGAGATCGACGAGGCCGACTGGGACGCCGTGATCGCGGTCAACCTGAAAGGCTCCTTCCTGGTCGGTCAGGCGCTGGCGCGCGAGATGGTCCGGGGCGCCGCGGCCGGCCGGCCCGGTGCCATCGTCAACATGAGCTCGGTCAACGGCACGCTGACCATCCCCACCATCGCCAGCTACAACGCCAGCAAGGGTGCGATCAACCAGCTCACGCGTGTGATGGCGCTGGCCCTGGCCGACCAGGGCGTGCGCGTCAATGCGGTGGCACCCGGCACCATCGCCACCGAGCTGGCGCGCAGCGCCGTGCTGACGAGCGACGAGGCGCGCGCCCGCATCCTGAGCCGCACGCCCATGAAGCGCCTGGGCGAGCCGTCGGAGATCGCCGACGTCACCGCCTACCTGCTCAGCGACGCGGCGAGCTACATCACCGGCGAGATCGTGGTCGTCGACGGTGGCCGCATGACGCTCAACTACACCGTGCCGGTTTGATGCTGGGCGCGTTCGCGGTCTCGGCCGGCGTGGTGGCGCTCGGCGAGATGGGTGACAAGACCCAACTGCTCGCCCTGCTGCTGGCGGCCCGCTTCAAGCAGCCGATACCGGTGATCGCGGGCATCGCCGTGGCAACGCTGCTCAACCACGCGCTGGCCGGCGCAGCGGGCCTGTGGCTGGGCCAGCGCCTGGACCCTCAGCTGCTGCGCTGGGGCCTGGGCGCCGCCTTCGTCGCGATGGCACTCTGGATGCTGGTGCCCGACCGGGCCGACGAGGGCCCGAACGAGCCCCCGGGGCGGCTCGGCGTGTTCGGCATCAGCGCGGTCAGCTTCTTCCTCGCCGAGATGGGCGACAAGACGCAGGTGGCGACCATGATGCTGGCGGCCCGCTTCGACGCGCCGCTGGCCGTGATCGGCGGCACCACGGTGGGCATCCTGCTGGCCGACATCCCGGCCGTGCTCTTGGGCGACAAGCTGCTGGCGCGGGTGCCGCTGCGCTGGGTACAGCGCGTCGCCGCAGCGGCGTTCGCGCTGCTGGGCGTGGCGATGCTGGCGGGCTGGGGGTCGCTCGGAGGCTGAAGGCTGGCATCACCGCAGGAGCCGCCCATGCCGGACTCGTTGCTGCAGGGCGGGCTGGCCGACGAGGCGGCACTGCGCCAACGGCACCACCACCGGCTGGGTGTTCGCGCGGCCGCCGGTGGTGTGAAAATCGAGGCCATGAGATACCTGCACACGATGGTCCGCGTGACCGACATCGAGGCCTCGCTGCGCTTCTACCGCGACGCGCTGGGGCTGGAGCTGCTCTCGCGCCGCGACAACGAAGGCGGCCGCTTCACGCTCGTCTTCCTGGCCGCGCCCGGCGACCACAGCGCCCAGGTCGAGCTCACCTACAACTGGCCCGCGCCCGATGGCAGCCGCGAGACCTACACCGGCGGCCGCAACTTCGGCCACCTGGCCTACGCGGTGGACGACATCTACGCCGCCTGCCGCCGCCTGCAAGAGCACGGCGTGACGATCAACCGCCCGCCGCGCGACGGCCGGATGGCCTTCGTGCGCTCGCCCGACGGCATCTCGATCGAGCTGCTGCAGGCCGGCGCCGCGCTGGCCCCGGCCGAACCCTGGGCCTCGATGCCCAACACCGGCGCCTGGTGAGCCGCCAGCCCGGCCTGGCCCCATGTACCAGCCTTCGCACTTCGCGCAGCACGAGCCCGCGGCACTGCAGGCGCTGATGCACGAGCATCCGCTGGCGGTGCTGGTCACGCTGCAGGACGGTCTGCCCACGGCCGACCACATCCCGCTCGAATTCGATCCGGCGTCGAACGCCCTGCGCGGCCACGTGGCGCGCGCCAACCCGCTGTGGCGCGCGGCCCAGGGCCAGCCGGTGCTGGCCGTGTTCACCGGCCCGCAGGCCTACGTGTCACCCTCGTGGTACCCGAGCAAGGCGGCCACGCACAAGGTGGTGCCGACCTGGAACTACACCGTGGTCCACGCCCAGGGCGTGCTGCGCGCGGTGGACGACGCACCCTGGCTGCATGCGCTGGTGAGCCGCTTGACGGCCCACCACGAGCGCCCGCAGGCCCGCCCCTGGGCCGTGGCCGACGCCCCCGACGACTACGTGCAGCAGATGCTGCGCGCCATCGTCGGCATCGAGATCGCGGTGACCACCCTCGTGGGCAAGTGGAAGCTGAGCCAGAACCGCAGCGCGGGCGACCGTGCCGGCGTCGTGGCCGGACTGCAGCAGGGGGATGCCCAGGCCTGCGCCACCGCCGCGCTGATGCAGGACGCGGCCTCCCCGGCGCCCTGAGGCGGCTCGTTCGAGGCCTAGGCGGGCCTCAGCGCGGCCGCCGCCCGCGCCAGGGCCGTGATGCGGCCCCAGTCGCCGGCTGCCACCGCATCGGTCGGCGTCAGCCACGAACCACCGCAGACCTTGACGTTGGGCAGCGCCAGGAACTGCGGCGCGGTCTCGGCCGTGATGCCGCCGGTGGGGCAGAACACGATGTCCGCAAACGGCCCCGCCAGCGCCTTCAGCATCGGGATGCCGCCGGCCGCCGTGGCGGGAAAGAACTTCAGGAACGACAGCCCGTCGGCCTGGGCGGCCATCACCTCGCTGGCGCTGGCCACGCCCGGCAGCAGCGGCAGCCCGGCCTCGCGGCAGGCCGCACCCACCGCGGCCGTGTAGCCCGGGCTGACGCCGAACCGGCTGCCCGCGGCCCGGGCGGCGCGGGCGTCGGCCGCGCTGCGGATGGTGCCCGCGCCGACGATCGCGCCGGGCACGTGGCGTGCGATGGCCTCGATGCACTGCAGCGCCACCGGCGTGCGCAGCGTGACCTCGAGCACGCGCACGCCACCGTCGACCAGGGCCTGCGCCAGCGGCACCGCGTGCTCCAGCCGCTGCAGCACGATGACCGGGATCACGGGGCCGTGGCCGGCCAGTTCGAGTGTGTTCAGCATGGGTCTCACATCCAGGTGATGGCGCCCTCTTCGGCGCTCTTGACGTTGCGGCGCAGGCCGGCGAACAGTTCCCGGCCGAGATCGTGGCCGTTGATCTCGGCCTGCGCCGGGCTCAGGGTCGCCGGCGTGCGCGCAACCCATTCGGCCGCCGGCACCAGGGCGTCCAACGTCCCGGCCACGGCGTCCAGGCGGATCGTGTCGCCGTCGCGCACCCGGGCCAGCGCCCCGCCGGCCAGCGCCTCGGGGCTGACGTGGATCGCCGCCGGCACCTTGCCGCTGGCGCCGCTCATGCGGCCGTCGGTGACCAGCGCCACCCGAAAGCCGCGGCCCTGCAGCACCGCCAGCGGTGGCGTCAGCTTGTGAAGTTCGGGCATGCCGTTGGCATGCGGTCCCTGGAAGCGCACCACGGCCACGAAGTCGCGCTCCAGCGCGCCAGCCTTGAACGCGGCCAGCAGCGCATCCTGCGTCTCGAAGACCAGGGCCGGCGCCTCGATCACATGCCGGTCGTCGGGCACGGCACTGGTCTTGATCACGGCCCGGCCCAGGTTGCCGGTGAGCAGCGCCAGGCCGCCATGGTCGCTGAAGGGCGCAGCCACCGGCCGCACGATGCTGTCGTCGCCGCTGGCAGCGGGCAGGGGCTGCCAGTGCAGCGGTGCCGCCGCACCCGCGTCGGCCAGCCGCGGCTCGCGGCCGTAGTCGGCCAGGCCGCCGGCCGCGACGGTGGCCACGTCGCCATGCATCAGGCCGGCGTCGAGCAACTCGCGGATGACGTAGCCGGGCCCGCCGGCGGCCTGGAACTGGTTCACGTCGGCACTGCCGTTGGGATAGACCCGGGCCAGCAGCGGCGTGGCGTGCGAGAGGTCGGAGAAATCGCTCCAGTCGATCAGGATGCCCGCCGCGCGCGCCACCGCCACCCAGTGGATGAGGTGGTTGGTGCTGCCTCCGGTGGCCAGCAGCGCCACCATCGCGTTGACGATCACGCGCTCGTCGACCAGCCGCCCGATGGGCAGGTAGCGCTGCTTCGCCGTGAGGCCCAGCACCGTGCGCACCGCCTCGCGGGTGAGCCCTTCGCGCAGCGCCGCGTGGGGGTGCACGAAGGCCGACCCCGGCACGTGCAGGCCCATCGCCTCGAGCAGCATCTGGTTGCTGTTGGCGGTGCCGTAGAAGGTGCAGGTGCCGGCGCCGTGGTAGGCGGCCGACTCGGCCTCGAGCAGCGCCTCGCGGCCGACCTGCCCTTGCGCGAACCGCTCGCGCACCCGGCTCTTGGCATCGTTGGACAAGCCCGTGCTCATCGGTCCGGCCGGCACGAACACGCAGGGGAGGTGGCCGAAGTGCAGCGCCCCGATCAGCAGCCCCGGCACGATCTTGTCGCACACGCCCAGCAGCAGCGCAGCGTCGAACACGTCGTGCGTGAGCGCGATGGCCGTGCCCATCGCGATGGTGTCGCGCGAGAACAGGCTCAGCTCCATGCCGGGCAGGCCCTGCGTGACGCCGTCGCACATCGCCGGCACGCCGCCGGCCACCTGCACCGTGGCTCCCTGGCGCCGCGCCTCGTCGCGGATCAGCGCCGGAAAGGCCTCGTACGGCTGGTGCGCCGAGAGCATGTCGTTGTAGGCGGTGACCACGGCGATGTGCGGGCCCTTCTCGGCCACCACGCGCAGCTTGTCGCTGCCGGGCAACGCCGCGAAGGCGTGTGCCACGTTGGCGCAGCCCATGCGCTCCGGCCCCGGCCGGCGCTGCGCCATGCGCGCGATGCGGGCCAGGTAGGCGGTGCGCGTGGCGGCGCTGCGCTCGGTGATGCGGTGGGTGACTTCGGCAAGGGCAGCGGTCATGGCGGATCCTGTAACCTACGGATCGATTATCGAGTAACTACGTTACACAGTCAAATTGCCGGGGCCGGCCTGACAACGCCGCAGGCAGCGCCGCCGTTGTGGTGATGTGGTTGTGGCGCACGCCGTGAACGACTCCATCGCCCCCGAGCTGATCCTGCGCGATCCTGCGCAGGCGCTGCAGCGCCTGCGCCACCAATGGGCGGGCAGCGGCAGCCCCGAGCGCTGGGTGTTCGGCTACGCCTCGCTCATCTGGCGCCCCGAGTTCGACGCAGCCGAGCACCGCCCGGCGCTGGTGCGCGGCTGGCACCGGGCGCTGCGCATGCGCTCGCGCGTGAATCGCGGCACGCCGCAGCAGCCCGGCCTGGTGTTCGCGCTGCTGCCCGGGGGCGCCTGCCGCGGGATGGTCTACCGGCTGCGGGCCGAGCAGGCGGAGCCCGAGCTGGACCGCCTCTGGGCGCGCGAGATGCCCACCGGCGTCTACGACGCCCGCCTGCTGCCCTGTCGCACGCCGCAAGGTCCGGTGCTGGCGCTGGCCTTCACGCTCAGCCGGCGCAGCGAGGCCTGCCTGCCCCAGCTGCCCGAGGCCGAGCTGGTGCACATCCTGCGCCATGCCCGCGGCCGCTACGGCAGCACGCTGGACTATCTGGCACAGACCGCGCAGGCCCTGCACGAGCGCGGCGTGCGCGACCGCGAGATCGAACGCCTGATGCGGCTGGCCCGCCACCACGCGCTGTTGTGATGCCCGCCGCCGGGCCGCCCATGCGCGCCGCTCAGGCCCCGGCGTCGGGGCCGGACCGTCGCAGCGCCTGCAGGTCGGCTTCGGTGTCGACGTCGACCAGCACGCCACGGTCGTCGAGCTCCACGCCGTGCGCCGGGTAGCGGGCCACGACGCGCCGCGCACCCTCGTCGCCCTGCAGCTGGATCAGCTCGGAATACAGCTCGGCGGCAAACCCCACCGGGTGGCCGCGCCGCCCCCGGTGCTGGGCATAGGTCACCGCATGCTGGTCCAGCGCCGCGGCCACGGCCAGGATGCTGGCGGGACGCACCAGCGGCATGTCGGCCGGCAGCACCAGCCAGCCCGGCGCACCCGAGCGCTCGACCACACCGGCGGCGATGGTGGCCCCCATGCCGCGCAGGGCCTCGGCCTGGCTGATCACCAGCACGTCGCGCGGGTCCAGCAGCGGGTCCACCAGCGGCAGGAGGGCCTCGGTGGTGACCACCAGCACCGGCAGCCGCGACTCGATCGCCCGCAGCACCGTCCAGCCGAGCACGCTGCGGCCTTCGAACTCGGCCGCCAGCTTGTGTTGCGGACCGCCGAAGCGGCTGCCCTGCCCGGCGGCCGGCACGATGAGGGTGGGACGCGTTGCCATCGATGCGCGCGGCCGCAGCCGCGATTTACTGAAGAAAGCCCGAGGTCGAGAATGGCCGCCGCCGCCACCCGCGGGCAATGGGGGGTCCACTTACGGCGTTACACCTACGGCACATCCCCCCTAGTCGTTCGGAAGGGCGCAGGCGCTTCCTATACTCGTGGACATGGACATCGCCGCCTTGCGCAAGAGCTACGAACGCGACCAGCTCGACGAAACCGCCTCCGATACCGATCCGCTGCGCCAGTTCCAGCGCTGGCTGGACCAGGCGCTGGCGGCCCAGATCCCCGAGCCGACGGCGATGACGCTGGCCACCGTGGGCGCCGACGGCCGGCCCTCCACGCGCGTGGTGCTGCTCAAGGGCCTGGATGAACGCGGCCTGGCCTGGTACACCAACTACGACAGCCGCAAGGGGCGCGAGCTCGCGCAGCAGCCGGCCGCGGCGCTGCAGTTCCATTGGGTCGAGCTCGAGCGCGTGGTGCGCATCGAAGGCCGGGTGGAGAAGACCACGGACGCCGAGTCGGATGCCTACTACGCCAGCCGCCCCCTCGGCTCGCGCGTGGGAGCCTGGGTCTCGCCGCAGAGCCAGGTGATCGCCTCGCGCGCGGAACTCGAACAGGCCACGGCGCGGTCGACGGCCCAACTGGGCGACAACCCGCCGCGACCGCCGCACTGGGGCGGCTACCGGCTGCTGCCCGAGTGCTGGGAGTTCTGGCAGGGCCGCCGCGACCGCCTGCACGATCGGCTGCGCTACCGGCGCCAGGGCGGCACCTGGCAGCGCGAGCGCCTGGCCCCCTGAAGCGGGCGGGCTGCTGCCCCTGCACCAACCGGCCCGGCGCCCGAGGCTGCCGCCGGACGCTCAGCACCCGGCCGCCGGGCCGGACGCCGCTGCAACGGGTGCAACGGGTGCAACGGGTGCAGCGGGTGCAGCGGGTGCAGCGGGTGCAGCGAGCGGCGCCAGCGCCCGCACCACGCGCTGCGGATACGGAATCTCGACCCCCAGCCGGTCGAGCGTGCGCAGGATCGCCAGGTTGACGTCGGAGCGCACGTTGGCCTGGCCGTTGTCGGGGTCGGCGATCCAGAAGAACACCGTCAGCTCCAGGCCGTCCGACGCGAACGCGGTCAGCCGCACCGAAGGCGGATTGGGCTCGCCCAGCACGCGGCCCACCGGGGCCACCGCCGCGGCCAGCTGCGGCATCAGCGCCTCCAGATCGGTGCCGTAGGCCACCTGCACCACGGTGCTCAGCAGCAGGTTGGGGTCGCGCAGCGAGGCGTTCTCGACCCGCTGCGTGATCAGCATCTCGTTGGGCACGATGGATTCGCGGCCCGAGGGCGCGCGGATCACGGTGTAGCGGGTGTTGATGTCGGTGATGCGGCCCTCGAAGCCGTCGACCTTGACCGTGTCGCCGATGCGCATGCTGCGCTCGGCCAGGATCACGAAGCCGCTGACGTAGTTCGAGGCCAGCTTCTGCAGCCCGAAGCCGATCCCCACGCCCAGGGCGCCGCCCAGCACGCCCAGCGCCGTGAGGTCGATGCCGGCCGATTCCAGCGCGAACATCAGGCCCACGAAGAGCAGCAGCGCACGCAGCGCGTTGGCCGCCATCTTGCGCGTGGACAGGTTGTCGCCGGCGCCGGCCAGCAGCCGCTGCTCGAGCGCCGACGAGACCCACAGCGCCGCGATCAGCACCAGCGTGGCCGTGACCACGGCCTCGACCACGTTGCGCAGCGAGACCTCGGAGGCGCCGAGTTTCCAGCGCACCTCGCCCATCTCCTGCAGCATCCACGGCAGCAGCCCCGTGATCCACAGCACCACGCCCAGCCAGGCCAGCCACGACACGCTGCGCTCGAGCTTGCGCATCGCGTCCGAGCCCGGGAAGGCGCCGCGCAGCACACGCACCGTGAGCCGGATGCCGGCCAGCGAAAACAGCACCGGCAGCACGATCCTGAACACCGTGATCGGGATGCGGGTGCGCATCAGCTCGTGCGCGATGAGCGCGAACACCAGCGCCAGCAGCGGGAACAGCACGCCGTCGACGATGCGCCGGCCAAGCCACACCGAGCCGTGGCGCGGGGCGCTGCCTGCCATCAGGCGCACCACGCCCCAGGCCAGCGCCAGGCAGCCCGCCAGCACCGCGAGCTCGATCGCCGCGGTGGGCTTGAACAGGCCCTGGACGAGGTCGGCCAGCTCTTCGGCCGACATCGGCCGCGCGGTGATCACGGCCGCTCCCCGGTCCGCGCGACACGGGCCCGCGCCACGGCCCGGCGCCTCACGCCAGCCCGGCCAGCACGCGCAGGTGCGCAGCCACGCTGCGCGCCAGCGCCCCCAGCGCGTAGCCGCCTTCCAGGCACGAGACGATGCGGCCCTGCGCGTGCCGGCCCGCCACGTCGACCAGCTGCTTTGTGATCCAGGCGTAGTCGGCCTCGACCAGGCCGAGCTGGCCCAGCTCGTCCTCGCGGTGGGCGTCGAAGCCGGCGGAGACGAACAGCATCTGCGGCCTGAAGGCCTCCAGCGCCGGCAGCCACATCGCCTCGACCGTCTCGCGCACGGCCGGCCCGCGCGCGTAGGGCGCGACCGGCACGTTCACCATGTTCGTGCCCTTGGGCACCGCGCCGCTGTACGGGTACAGCGGGTGCTGGAAGATGCTGCACATCAGGACGCGCTCGTCGCCGGCGACGATGTCCTCGGTGCCGTTGCCGTGATGGACGTCGAAGTCGATGATGGCCACCCGCTGCAGCCCGTGCACGTCCAGCGCATGGCGCGCCGCGACGGCCACGTTGTTGAAGAAGCAGAAGCCCATCGCGGCGTCGCGCGTGGCGTGGTGCCCCGGCGGGCGCACGGCGCAGAAGGCCGTGCCGGCACGACCGGCGATCACCTCGTCGGTGGCCGCCACCGCGGCGCCGGCCGCATGCAGCGCCGCGGCCAGCGTTTGCGGGCCGGCGATGGTGTCGGGGTCGAGCGCGTGCGTGGCGCCTTCATCGTGCAGGCGCTGCAGCTCGAAGCACAGCTCGGTCGTGTAGGCGGTGCTGTGGGCGCGCTCGAGCTGGGCCGGCGTGGCGGCCGGGGCCTCGTGAAAGTCCAGCGCCAGGTCCAGGCCGGTGGCTCGCAGGTGATCGGTGATCGCGTCCAGCCGCTGCGGGCACTCCGGGTGGCCCCGGCCCATGTCGTGCCCTCGGCAGGCGGGATGGCTGTAGAAGGCAGTGCTCATCGGGCGAATCGGGTCGGGACGCTTCGGTTATGGTGCCGCGCATGGATACCGACCTTGCGCGCCGGCTCTCTCGGCTGGTGGACCAGATTAGCACGATCGTCGTCGGCAAGCGGGCGCAGATCGAGGACTGCGTCGCCTGCCTGCTGGCCGGCGGCCACCTGCTGATCGAGGACGTGCCGGGCGTGGGCAAGACCACGCTGGCGCACACGCTGGCGGTGTCGCTGGGGCTGGACTTCCGGCGCGTGCAGTTCACGGCCGACCTGATGCCCTCCGACCTCATCGGCGTCAGCGTCTTCGAGCGCACGCGCGAGGCCTTCGTCTTCCACCCCGGCCCGGTGTTCGCGCAGGTGCTGCTGGCCGACGAGATCAACCGCGCCGGCCCGAAGACCCAGAGCGCGCTGCTCGAGGCGATGGAGGAGCAGCAGGTCTCGGTCGAGAACGAGACCCGGCCGCTGCCGCAGCCCTTCTTCGTCATCGCCACCCAGAACCCGAGCGACCAGCTCGGCACCTATGCCCTGCCCGAGAGCCAGCTCGACCGCTTCCTGCTGCGCATCACCCTGGGCTACCCCGACCGCGCCGCCGAGCGCACGCTGCTGACCGGGGGCGACCGCCGCGCCGCGGCCCAGCGCCTGGTGCCCGTGATGACGCCGGCCGAGTTGCAGGCGGCGCAGCAGGCGGTGCTGGCGGTGCGCGCCGCCGAGCCGTTGCTGGACTACCTGCAGGCGCTGATCGCGGCCAGCCGCTCGGGCACCTGGTTCAGCGCCGGACTGTCGCCGCGCGCCGGCATCGCCGTGCTGCGCGTGGCCCGGGCGCGCGCGCTGATGGCCGGTCGTGACTACGTGGCCCCCGATGACCTGCAGGCCATCCTGCCGCAGGCCATCGCGCACCGGCTGCAGCCGGCCGCCGGCGCCGGGCGCGGCGCGGTCGAGCAGGTGCGGGCGATGATCGAGGCCACCCCCATCCCGTGAGCACCGGCGTGGCCTCGCCGCGTGCGTGGTTCAGGCGCTGGTGGCAGTCGCGCCTGCCGCTCACCGACACCTGGACGCTGGGCCAGCGCAACGTCTACATCCTGCCCACGCGGGCCGGGCTCACCTTCGCCCTGACGCTGGTGGTGATGCTGCTGGCGGCCATCAACTACCAGCTCAACCTGGGCTACGCGCTGACCTTCCTGCTGGCCGGCGCCGGGCTGGTGTCGATGCACCTCACGCACGGCACCCTGCGCGGCCTGACGCTGCACCTGCGGCCGGCCGCGCCGGTGTTCGCCGGCGAGCCGGCGCGGCTGGAGGTCGTCATCACCAACCCCGGCGGCCAGCGCCACGGCCTGGCGCTGCGCTTCGAGGACGCCAGCCGGCACGGCGGCAGCCATGCCTGGTGCGATGCGCCGGCCCAGGGGCAGGCGCAGTTCGCGCTCGGGCTGGTGCCGGCACGCCGCGGCTGGCAGGCCGTGCCGGCGCTGGTGGTGGAGACGGTGTTCCCGTTCGGCCTGTTCAGGGCCTGGACCGTGTGGCGCCCGGCGGCCCGCGTGCTGGCCTGGCCGAGGCCCGAGCCCGCACCGCCTCCCCTGCCCCGCCAGGACGCCGCCAGCGCCGGCGAGGCGGTGCTGCAGGCCGGTGCCGGCGGCGAGCAGGACGGCGTGCGGGCCTGGCGCCGCAGCGACAGCCTGCGCCAGGTGCTGTGGAAGAAGGTCGCGCACAGCGGCGAGCTCGTCAGCCGCGAGACCAGCGGCAGCGCCCAGCGCCAGCTCTGGCTCGACTGGCCGGCCGGCGGCGGCGAGGTCGAGCCGCGCCTGTCGCGGCTGGCGGCCTGGGTGCTGATGGCCGACCGCGAAGGCCTGGCCTGCGGCCTGCGGCTGCCTGGCCGCGAGCTGGCGCCGGGCCAGGGCGAGGCGCACCGCCGCGCCGCGCTCGAGCTGCTGGCGCTGTGGCCATGAGCGCGCCGGGCCGCTCCCAAGCGCTCATCCCGGAGCGCGCAGCGCGAAGGGTCGTCCAGTGAGCCCGCAGGCTTTGCCGAGGGCTCGTTCCCGCTCGGCGGGACCGGCCGCAGGCCGTAGGGTGCCCCAGTGAACCCGGCCGCCGCGGGCCTGGCCGGCTGGCGCGAACGCGCCGCGCGGCTGCCGCGCGAGACCCGCGACACCCTGTTCCACCTGGCCGTCATCGGCTGGGCCATCGCCCCGCATTTCGGGCACCTGCCGCCCTGGTGCAGCGCGCTCACGGCACTGCTGCTGCTGTGGCGTGCGCGGCTGGCCCTGGCCGGCGCCGCCCTGCCCGGTCGCTGGGTCGTCAGCGCACTGCTGCTGCTGGCCGCCGGGCTCACGCTGGCCACCGAGCGCACGCTGCTGGGCAAGGAGGCGGGCGTCACGATGCTGGTGGTGCTGATGGCGCTGAAGACGCTGGAGCTGCGCGCGCGCCGCGATGCGCTGGTGGTGTTCTTCCTCGGCTTCTTCCTCGTGCTCACGCAGTTCCTCTACTCGCAGTCGCTGGCCACCGGCCTGTGGCTGCTCGCGGCGGTGTGGGGCCTGCTGACGGCGCTGACCCTGGCCCACATGCCGGTGGGCCGGCCGCCGCTGGCGCGCGCCGGCGCGGTGGCCGCGCGCGCGGCCCTGCTGGGCGTGCCGCTGATGGTGCTGCTGTTCGCGCTGTTCCCGCGCATCGGGCCGCTGTGGGGCCTGCCGCAGGACGCCGGCGCCAGCACCGGACTGTCGGGCACGCTGCGCATGGGCGGACTGGCCGAGGTGGCCGAGGACGATTCCATCGCGCTGCGCGTGCGCTTCTTCGGCCCCCCGCCACCGCCCGACGCGCTGTACTTCCGCGGCCCCGTGCTGTCCACCTTCGACGGCCGGGTCTGGACCCGCCTGGTGCCCACGGTGCCCGTGGCCTCGCGGCCCCGGCTCGAGCTGGCCACGCAGGGGCCCGGGCTGCGCTACGAGATGACGCTCGAGCCCAGCCGACTGCCGCTGCTGCCGCTGCTGGAGATGACGCCCGACCGACCCGGCGCCGCGCCGCGCCTGCCCGGCTGGCTGGTGCTGCAGCGGCCCGATGGCCAGTGGCAGACCGACCGCCCCGTGGCCGAGCGGCTGCGCCTGCAGGCCACGGCCTGGCTGTCGTTCCATCAGGGCCCGCGCCAGCCGGTGCCGGGCCTGGTCGACCTGCTCGCACTGCCGGCCGGCTACAACCCGCGCACCCTGGCCTGGGCGCAGCGCCTGCATGCCCGGCCCGAGCTCGCCGAGGCCGACCCGCGCACGCTGGCGCAAGCCGTGCTGCAGCACATCCGCGACGGCGGCTACACCTACACGCTCAGCGCCGGCACTTACGGCCGCGACGCGGTAGACGAGTTCTGGCTCGACCGCAAGCGCGGCTTCTGCGAGAACTTCGCCAGCGCCTTCGTGGTGGTGATGCGGGCGATGGGCGTGCCGGCGCGCATCGTCACCGGCTACCAGGGCACCGACCCGCAGCCGCAGGACGGCTGGTGGATCGTGCGCCAGAGCGCCGCCCACGCCTGGGCCGAGATCTGGCAGCCCGGCGCCGGCTGGCTGCGCGTGGACCCCACCGCCGCGGTGGCCCCCGACCGGATCGAGCGCGGCACCCGGCTGCCGCTGCCGCAGGGCCTGGTGGCCGGCGCCCTCGGCCGCTTCGACCCGGCGCTGGCCACGCGGCTGCGCAACGCCTTCGAGCGCCTGGACAACCGCTGGAACCAGTGGGTGCTGAACTACTCGCGCCAGCAGCAGTTCGACCTGCTGCGCGGGCTGGGCGTGCGTGCGCCCGACTGGCAGGACCTGGCCCACCTGCTGATCCTGAGCCTGGCGGCGACGGCGCTGGCCGGTGCCGCCTGGGCCTGGTGGGACCGCCACCGGCAGGACCCCTGGCAGCGGCTGCAGCGGCGCGTGCAGCAGCGCCTGCAGACGCTGGGCGTTCCCGTGCAGCCGCACCAGCCCCCGCGCGAGCGAGCGCAGCAGGTGCGGGCCCGGCTGGGCGAGCGCGGCGAGGCGCTGGCCGCGGCGCTGGACGCGCTGGACCGGCAGCGCTACCGCGTCGGCACCACCGACCGGGCCAGCCAGCGCGCCTGGTGGCAGGGCTTCGCCCGTGCGGCGCGGGGGCTGCGAGGGCTGCGTTGACGGCGCCCGGGCGCCGGGCAGGCGTCGCGGCGCCCGGGCGCTGGGCTAGCTGCGCGGGGCCAGGCCCGCCTGGTCGAGCAGGAAGGCCTTATCGCGCGCCTCCTCGGCCAGGATCTGGAAGCGCCCCGAGGCGCCGCCGTGGCCGGCTTCCATGTTGACGTGCAGCAGCACCGGCCGCGCATCGGTCTTGCGCGCGCGCAGCCGGGCCACGTACTTCGCGGGCTCGAAGTACTGCACCTGCGCATCCCACAGCCCGGTGGTGACGAGCATCGCCGGGTAGTCCTGGGCCGCGAGGTTGTCGTAGGGCGAGTACGCCAGCATGCAGGCATAGGCCGCCGCCTCGCGCGGGTCGCCCCACTGCTCCCATTCGTTGGCGGTGAGCGGGATGCTCTCGTCGAGCATGGTCGTGACGACGTCCACGAAAGGCACCTTGGCGACGATGGCGCGGTACAGGCCGCCGGCCTGGTTGGCCACCGCCCCCATCAGCAGGCCGCCGGCCGAGCCGCCGGAGGCGAAGACGCGGGCCGCGTCGCCCCAGCCGGCCTGCACCAGCGAGCGCGTGGCGTCGACGAAGTCGTTGAAGGTGTTCTGCTTGTGCATCAGCCGGCCGGCCTCGTACCAGGCCTCGCCGAGCTCGGCGCCGCCGCGCACGTGGGCGATGGCCAGCACGAAGCCGCGGTCGAGCAGGCTCACGCGCGGCGACGAGAACTCGGGGTCGTAGGACAGGCCGTACGAGCCGTAGCCGATGACGAGCAGCGGTGCGCTGCCGTCGCGGCGCGCGCGGTCGGGCCGCCAGGCCAGCGTCACGGGGATGCGCAGGCCGTCGCGGGCCGGGGCCCAGAAGCGCTCGGTCGCGTACAGCGCCGGCTCGTAGCCCGGCACCGGCTGCACCTTGCGCAGCAGGGTGCGGCCGCTGGCCAGGTGCAGGTCGTGCGTGGCCTTGGGCCGCACCATCGAGGTGACCGTGTAGCGCAGGTGCGCCGCCCGCGCGTCGCGGTGCTCGCCCAGCTCGACCGTGTGGCCCGCGCCTGCGCCAAGCACTCGGCCGCCGCCCGGGCCGAGCAGGCGCACGCGGGTGTCGGCGTCCACGCGCTCCTGCACCGCGATGCCCCGCTCGAACAGCGCAAAGCCCTCCAGCGTGGCCTGTGCACGCGCCGGCACCACCGTGCGCCAGAGGCTGCGCACCTCGGGTGCCCCCTCGGGGGCGCTGACCAGCCTGAAATCCAGCGCCTCTTCGTTGGTGCGGATGAACCAGCGCCGGCCCCGGTGGTCGGCGCTGTGGCGCACGCCGGGCCGCCGTGCCAGCACCACCCGCGCCGGCGCCGTGGGCGCATCGGCGGGCACGGCCCGGGTCTCGGTGGTGTCGGTGCCGTGCAGCTCGATGAGGACGTAGCGCTCCGAGGCGCTGCGCGCCAGCCCGACGAACAGCGACTTGTCGGGCTCCTCGTAGACGAGCACGTCCTCGGCTGCCGGCGTGCCCAGGCGGTGGCGCCAGACCGGCCCGCTCTGCAGCGTCACCGGGTCCTGCCGGATGTAGAAGAGCGTGCGGCTGTCGTTGGCCCAGGCCAGGTCCTCGAGCACGCCCGGCACTTCGTCGGGCAGCATCCGGCCGCTGGCCAGGTCCTTGAAGCGCAGCGTGTGGATGCGGCGGCCGCCGGTGTCCTCGGCCCAGGCCAGCCGCCGTCCATCGGGGCTGACCGCCCAGCCGCCGACACGGTAGTAGGCCTGGCCCGCGGCCCGCGCTGGCTGGTCCAGCATCAGCTCGCGGGGCGCCTTCGCGTCGGGCCGCTCGGGGCCGCCGCGCTGGCGCAGCAGGCGCGGGTATTCGGCGCCGGCGGCGTACTCGCGCCAGACCCACCAGCCATGGTCGTAGACCGGCGGCGTGCTGTCGTCGTCCTGGATGCGCGAGCGCATCTCGGCCACCAGCTGCGCCTGCAGCGGCGCCAGCGGCGCCAGCATCGCCTCGGTGTAGCGGTTCTCGGCCTCGAGGTGGGCCATGACCTCGGGCCGCTTGGCGCGGGGGTCGTCGTCGCGCAGCCAGTAGTACTCGTCGATGCGGTCGCCGTGGGGGCTCGTGACGACGTGCGGGCGGGCCGGGGCCAGGGGCGGCAGGGGCTGGGGCGTGAGCATCTAACGATGATAGAGCGCGGCCGGGCGCTGTCCTTCGCGGGCGTTCACGGCCCTTCGCGGACCCGCTGGGCCCTGCGCGCAGCCGGCCCTGGCCGCGGGCCCGGTCCGTGCTCAGGCCGCCATCGGCACCAGGAAGTCGCGGCTGATGCCCACGCCGAGGTCGTTCACGCGGTCCAGGAACTCGGTCAGGTAGGCATGCAGCCCCGTGGCCAGGATCTCGTCGATGCGGGCGTACTGCAGGTCGGCGCGCAGCCGGCCGGCGCGACGCAGGGTCTCGCCGCTCTGCTCGTTGGCCACCATCTGCAGGTTCGTCACCACCTCGTTCATGCAGGCGGCCAGCGAGCGCGGCATGTCGGGCCGCAGCATCAGCAGCTCGGCCACCTTCTCGGGGCGGATCACGTTGCGGTAGACCTTGCGGTAGATCTCGAAGCCCGAGACCGAACGCAGGATCGCGCTCCAGTGGTAGAAGTCCACCTCGAGCGTGTCCTTGGCGCTGCCGGGGCCGAAATAGTCGTCGCCGGCCAGGGCCTGGAACTTCACGTCGAGCAGCCGCGCCGTGTTGTCGGCCCGCTCGAGGAAGGTGCCGATGCGCAGGAAGTGCAGCGCCTCGTCCTGCAGCATCGTGCCCACGGTGACGCCGCGCGAGAGGTGCGAGCGGAACTTGACCCACTCGAAGAAGTTGCCCGGGTCGCGCTCGAAGTAGTCGCTGGCCAGCAGCCGCCTGAACTCGAGCCAGGTCTGGTTCTGCGTCTCCCAGGTCTCGGTCGTGAGCGCGCCCCGCACCGCGCGCGCGTTCTCGCGCGCCGCGCGCAGGCAGGCCACGATGCTCGAGGGGTTGGTCTCGTCGCGCACCATGAAGTCCATGACGCTGCCGGCGCCGACCTCGCGGTACTTGCGCGAGAAGGGGCCGGTGAGCTCGCTGATCGACAGCAGGCCGCGCCAGCCCTGCTCGGCCATGTCGGCCGACTGCGGCAGCAGCGAGGTCTGGTAGTTGACGTCGAGCATGCGCGCGGTGTTCTCGGCGCGCTCCATGTAGCGCGCCATCCAGAACAGGTGGTCGGCGGTGCGTGACAGCATCGGTGGCCTCCGGCCTCAGCCCTCGAGAACCCAGGTGTCCTTGGTGCCCCCGCCCTGCGACGAGTTGACCACCAGCGAGCCTTCCTTGAGCGCGACCCGCGTCAGGCCGCCGGGCACGGTCTGCACCGTCTTGCCCGAGAGCACGAAGGGCCGCAGGTCGATGTGGCGCGGCGCGATGCCGCTGTCGACGAAGGTCGGGCAGGTGCTCAGGCTGAGCGTGGGCTGGGCGATGTAGTTGGCCGGGTTGGCCCGGACCACGGCCTTGAAGGCCTCGATCTCGGCCTTCGTGGCCGCCGGCCCCACCAGCATGCCGTAGCCGCCGGCGCCGTGCACCTCCTTGACCACCAGCTCGGCCATGTGCTCGAGCACGTAGCGCAGGTCCTGCGGGTCGCGGCAGAGGTAGGTGGGCACGTTGTTGAGGATGGGCTTCTCGCCGAGATAGAACTCGATCATCTTCGGCACGTAGGGGTAGATGCTCTTGTCGTCGGCGATGCCCGTGCCGATGGCGTTGCACAGCGCGATGTTGCCGGCGCGGTAGACGTCCAGCAGCCCCGCGCAGCCCAGGGTGCTGTCGGCGCGGAAGGCGCTGGGGTCGAGGAAGTCGTCGTCGACGCGGCGGTAGACCACGTCGACCCGCTTCGGGCCCTGCGTGGTGCGCATGTAGACGAAGCCCTCGCGCACCATCAGGTCCTGGCCCTCGACCAGCTCCACCCCCATCTGCTGGGCCAGGAAGGCGTGCTCGAAGTAGGCGCTGTTGTACATGCCGGGCGTGAGCACCACCACGGTGGGCTCGCTCACGCCGGCCGGCGCCACCGCGCGCAGCGTCTCCAGCAGCAGGTCGGGGTAGTGCGCCACCGGCGCGATGCGGTGCATGCTGAACAGCTCGGGGAACAGCCGCATCGTCATCTTGCGGTTCTCGAGCATGTAGCTCACGCCGCTGGGCACGCGCAGGTTGTCCTCGAGCACGTAGTAGGTGCCGCTGCCGTCGGGGTTGCCGGCGCGCACGATGTCGATGCCCGCGATGTGCGAGTAGACGTTGCCCGGCACCGCCACGCCCATCATCTCGGGCCTGAACTGCGCGTTCTCGAGCACCTGCGCGGCCGGCACGATGCCGGCGGCCAGGATCGCCTGCTCGTGGTAGACGTCGTGCAGGAAGCGGTTGAGCGCCGTCACGCGCTGCGCCAGCCCGGCCTGCATCGCCGCCCACTCGGCCTCGGGGATCACGCGCGGGATCAGGTCGAAGGGGATCAGCCGCTCGGTGCCGCCATTGTCGGGGCCCGCGTCCTCGTCCTTCGCGCCGTAGACCGCGAAGGTGATGCCGACGCGGCGGAAGATCATCTCGGCCTCTTCGCGCCGCGCCTGCATGGCCTCGCGCGGCTGGCGCTGCAGCCAGCGCGCATAGGTGCGGTAATGCTCGCGGACCTCGGCGCCCGCCGCGTGCATCTCGTCGAAGGCCGACTTCATGGGTTCGCGATCTCCGGTTGGCCACCCTCTAGCAACTCGCGTTCCGGGGCCGCCGGGCCCAGGCGCCGCGTGCTCACGGCCACGCGCAGGGTGTGCGCGCCGCCGCCGCGGATCACGCCGCGCAGCGGGGTGACGTCGCCGAAGTCGCGCCCCACGGCCAGCCGCAGGTGGGCGCTGCCGGGCACGAGGTCGTTGGTGGGGTCGAGGTCGAGCCAGCCGGCGCCGGGGCCCTCGTGCGGCACCCCGGGCGTGCCCGGACACCAGACCTGCACCCAGGCGTGCGAAGCGTCGGCCCCCTGCAGCGCCGGGCCGCCGTCGGCAGGCCGGGTCAGCAGGTAGCCGCTGACGTAGCGCACCGGCAGGCCCAGCATGCGCATCGCGCCGGCCATCAGGTGGGCGAAGTCCTGGCACACGCCCACCCGCGTGGCCCAGACCTCGGCCAGCGGGGTGTCCACCGCGGTGGCCTGGCTCTGGTAGCGGAAGTCGGCGTGCACGCGGTGCATCAGCTCGATCGCCGCCGCGGCCACCGGCCGCCCGGGCGTGAACGACGGGGTGGCGTAGTCGCGCAGCTCGCGCAGGCGCGGCACGTAGGGCGAGGGCTGGGCGAATTCGGTGGCGGGCTCGAACGGGCCGCGGGCCACGTAGCGCAGCCGGGCGGCCAGCGGCTCCCAGGCCGGGGCGGCCTCGGGCTGCAGCGCGGCGTAGCGCTCGACCACGGTGCAGCGGCTGCGCGCGCGCACGCGCAGGGCGCGGTGCGGCTGCGACAGGCTGAAGTGGCACTCCGCGTTGCCCAGGGCATCGACGCCGTCGCGGCTGTGGCCGGGCGGCGGATCGATCTCGAGGGCGAAGGCCTGCAGCCGCTGGTGCGCATCGTCCAGGGGCCGCAGGTGGGCCAGGTGGTGCGCCAGCGACACCGGCGCGGCATAGGCGTAGCGCGTCTCGTGCACCACCTCGAGCTCGCTCGTCGCCGGGGGGCCGGGCTGGTGTCGCATGGTCGGGCCGCGCCGCTCAGACCCGCTGGTCCAGGCCCTGGGCCAGGGTGAAAAAACGCTCGCCCACGCGGTCGGCCAGGGTCGCGGCCTGTGCGCCGAGCGAGCGCGCCAGCGCCAGCAGCGCCGCGGCGATGGCGGCGTCGTCGGCGTCGCGCAGCGACTCCAGCGTGAGGCCGGCGCCCTCGGCCGGCAGCAGCGCCAGCAGGGCCTGGCGCCCCTCGTCGTCGCCGGGCAGCTTGCCGATCTCGGTGCGCAGCCGGCGCAGCACGCCGGCGAAGGCGCGCGGGTTGGCGCCGTCCAGCACCAGCAGGTCGGCCAGCGCCAGCAGGTCTTCGTGGCGCTGGTAGCGGGCGCGGAAGGTGATGACGCTGTCGAACAGCTCGAGCAGCAGGTCGATGCCGGCCGCGCTGGCCAGGGCCCGCGCCTCGACGAAGGCCTGCAGCCGCGCCGCCACGCCGATCAGGCGCTCGACCAGGCGGCCCACCGTGAGCAGCCGCCAGCCATGGTCGCGCGTCATGCGGTCGGTCTGCGCACCGGTCACGGCCGCCAGCTGCAGCGCCAGCCGGTCCAGCGCGGGCAGCACCTGGGCCAGCGTGGGCAGCTCGTCGCCCGGCGCAGACAGCGCGGCGGTGAAGGTCTCGCGCATCGTGCGCAGCAGGCCCCAGTGCTCGGCGCTCAGGCGCTCGCGCAGCGCCATCGAGGCGCGCTCGAGCGCGACCAGGTTGTAGGCGATGCTGGTGGCGTCCTCGGCGTCCACCAGGCCGGCGAACAGGGCGCGCTCGAACAGCGTGGCCGACTGCTGCAGCGTGGGCACGCCGGCCGGCGCCAGGCCGGTGCGCACGGCCAGCAGCGACAGTGCCTGCAGCACCTCGGGCGGGGCGTCGTTGTCGGCATCGATCAGCATCAGCGTGGCGCGCGCCAGGCGCACCAGCTGCTCGGTGCGCTCGGTGTAGCGGCCGAGCCAGAAGAGGTTCTCGCCGGTGCGGCTGCTGACCGGCCGGCTGCGGCCGGCGATGTCGTCCACCTGCAGCCGCTTGGGCAGCATCGAGAAGGTGTCGACCGGGCCGTCGGTCAGCACCCAGGTGTCCAGGCTGGTGCCGCCGCGCTGCATGCTGACGCTGCCGTCCTCGCGCCGCGAGACCCGCGTCATGCCGCCGGGCAGCACGTGCCAGCGGCCCCGGCCGTCGGCGATGGCGTAGACGCGCACCATGGCCGGGCGCGGCGCCAGCATGCCGGCGCTCCAGATCGGCGCACGCGACAGGCGCAGCCGGCCCTGGATCGTCCAGGCGTCGGGGTCGTCTTCGACCGCGGCGCTGGCCAGGTCACGCACCTGCGAGGTGCGGCCGCCCGCGGGGAAGGTGCTGCGCACGAGCTTGTCGTCGAGCTGCGCCCGCGCGTCGGCCCAGGCCGCGGCCTCGCCGCACCACCAGGTGGGCAGCGAGGGCAGGCGCAGGGCCTGGCCCGTCAGGTGCTGGGCGATGGCCGGCATGAAGCCCTGGATCGCGGGCGACTCAAGGAAGGCGCTGCCCAGCGCGTTGGCCATCACCACGGTGCCGGCGCGCGCCGCCTGCAGCAGCCCCGGCACGCCCAGGGCCGAGTCGGGCCGCAGCTCGAGCGGGTCGCACCAGTCGTCGTCCAGCCGCCGCAGCACGCCGTGCACCGGGGCCAGGCCCTCGACGGTCTTGAGGTAGACGCGCTCCTCGCGCACCGTGAGGTCGCCGCCCTCGACCAGGGGCACGCCCAGGTAGCGCGCCAGGTAGGCATGCTCGAAGTAGGTCTCGCTGTAGGGCCCGGGCGTCAGCAGCACGATGCGCGGCGCAGCGCCGCCGGCCACCTGCTGCGCCGCCAGCTCGAGCGTGTCGAGCAGCCGCCGGTAGCTGCTGGCGATGCGCTGCACGCGCAGGTCGCGGAAGGCGTCGGGGAACTGGCGCGAGATCACGAGCCGGTTGTGCAGCACGTAGCCCAGGCCCGAGGGGCCCTGGGTGCGCTGCGCCACCAGCCACCATCGGCCCTGCGGCCCGCGCGCGATGTCGAAGGCGACGATGAACAGCCGCAGCGCCAGCGGCGGCTGCACGCCGACCATCGGCCGCAGCCAGCCCGGGTGGCGCAGCAGCAGCGCCGGCGGCAGCAGGCCTTCGCGCAGCAGCGTCTGCGGGCCGTAGAGGTCGGCCAGCATCCGCTGCAGCAGCTCGGCGCGCTGCACCACGCCGGCCTCGATAACGGCCCAGTCGGCGGGCTCGATCAGCTGCGGCAGCAGCTCCAGCGACCAGGGCCGGGTGCCGGCCTGCCCCTCGTCGCCGAACACGTTGTGGGTGACGCCGTCGAGCCGGATGCGCTGCGCCACCTGCTCGACGCGGCGGTCGAGGTCGGCCGCCACGTCCAGGCCGCCGGCCGGCGCGGGCAGCGCGGCGGCGAAGCGCTGCCAGGGCGCGCGCAGCCCGCCGGCAGCGTCGCGCAACTCGTCCCAGACGCCGGCCTCGGCCGGCAGGGCCTGGCTGGCCAGCGCATGAGCCGCCGCCTCGCCCGAGGCCGGGGGGCCCTCGAACGGCAGCGAACTCTGGGACTGGGTCTGCGGCATGCCCGCGGATCATCCCACCCGCAGGTCGAGCGTGAACGGGTGCTCCAGGCTGGGCGCCGCCGGCACCACGTCCATCGGGCCCGGCGTGTGGCCGTAGCGGAAGAAGCGCGCCAGGCGCCGGCTCTCGGCCTCGTAGGCGTTGACCGGGAAGACCTCGTGGCTGCGGCCGCCCGGATGCGAGACGTGGTAGCGGCAGCCGCCCATCGAGCGCCGCTGCCAGCGGTCGACCAGGTCGAAGGTCAGCGGCGCATGCACCGCGATCGTCGGGTGCAGGGCCGACGGCGGCTGCCACGCGCGGTAGCGCACACCGCAGACGAACTCGCCGGCGCGGCCCGTGGGCTGCAGCGGCAGCGCGCGGCCGTTGACGGTGACGACATGGCGGTTGCCGTTGAGCCCGGTGGCCTTCAGCTCGAGCCGCTCGAGCGAGGAGTCGACGTAGCGCACCGTGCCGCCGGCCGAGCCCTCCTCGCCCATCACGTGCCAGGGCTCGAGCGCGTTGCGCAGCGTCAGCTCCACCCCCAGCGCCGCGACCTCGCCGATGAGCGGGAAGCGGAACGCGAAATGCGGCGCGAACCAGGCGCCGTCGAAGGCGTAGCCCGCGGCCTGCAGGTCGGCGATCACGTCGTCGAAATCCATCTGCACGAAGGTGGGCAGCAGGAAGCGGTCGTGCAGCCCGGTGCCCCAGCGGGTCAGGCGCGTCGCGCCGCGGCCGCGGTGCGGCTCGCGCCAGAACCAGGCCACCAGCGCGCGCAGCAGCAGCTGCTGCGCCAGGCTCATGCGCGCGTGCGGCGGCATCTCGAAGGCGCGCAGCTCGAGCAGGCCCAGGCGGCCGGTGGGGCCGTCGGGCGAGTAGAGCTTGTCGATGCAGAACTCGCTGCGGTGGGTGTTGCCGGTGACGTCGACCAGCAGGTTGCGCAGCGTGCGGTCGACGATCCAGGGCGGCACGGTGCCGTGCAGGCCGAGCACGCGCTCGAGCTCGTTCAGACCGATCTCGACCTCGTAGACCTGGTCGTTGCGCGCCTCGTCCAGGCGCGGCGCCTGGCTGGTCGGGCCGATGAACATGCCGCTGAAGAGGTAGCTCAGGCTCGGGTGGTTGTGCCAGTAGGTCAGCAGGCTGGCCAGCAGGTCGGGCCGGCGCAGGAAGGGGCTGTCGGCGGGGGTCGCGCCGCCGAGCACGAAGTGGTTGCCGCCCCCGGTGCCGGTGTGGCGGCCGTCGAGCATGAACTTCTCGGTGGACAGCCGCGTGCGGTGGGCCGCGTCGTAGAGGAACTCGGTGTGGTCGACCAGCTCGGCCCAGTTCGCGGCCGGGTGGATGTTGACCTCGATCACGCCCGGGTCGGGCGTCACCGACAGCGTCTTCAGGCGCGGGTCGCGCGGCGGCGGGTAGCCCTCGATCACGATCTTCAGGCCCAGCTCGGCGGTGGTGGCCTCGACCGCCGCCAGCAGCTCGAGGTAGTCCTCGAGGTACTGCAGCGGCGGCATGAAGACGTAGAGCACGCCGCGCCGGCCGCCGTGCTTCGCCTCGGCCTCGGCTTCGGCCTTGGGGCCGTTGCCGCGCTGGGGATCGCGCACCTCCACGCACAGCGCGGTGCGGGTGAGCCCGCCGGCCGACTCGTAGCGCCGCGGCGCGGCGAGCGGGTCGCCGGCCCAGGGCGTGACGGGGTCGTGCGCCGTGGGGCGGCCGGCGGCCGCGGGGCCGGCCACACGGCCCTGGATGCCCTCAATGCCCTGGACGCCTTCGACGCCGTGCTTGCTGCGGTTCCTGCCCTCCCTGGCCTCCCCGCCCTCGGCGCGAGAGGCCTGTTGCAGCCGCAGCGCCGCCGCGCTGGGCAGCGGCGCCAGCGGGGCGTAGGGGTCCTGCACCGGCACCGCGGGCCGGTCGGCCTCGGCCGCCCAGGGCAGCGAGTCCAGCGGCAGCCGCAGGCCCATCGGCGAATCGCCCGGGATCAGGTACAGCCGCTCGTCGCGCAGGAACCAGGGCCCCGTGATCCAGGCCGGGCCGGCCAGGCCGAGCGGCCACTCGCGCTTGATCGGCAGCAGGTAGCCCACGGCCGCATCCAGCCCCTGCGTGAAGACGCGGCGCAGGCGCGCGCGCTCGAGCTCGTCGTCGAGCCGGGCGTCGAAGGGGTCGACGTTCACTGGCAGCCGGCGCTCGCGCCAGAGGTAGTACCAGGTGTCCTCGTAGGCCGGCTGCACGAAGCGCTCGTCCAGGCCCAGGCGGCGCGCCAGGGCGTGGGTGAAGCGCTGAGCGTCGGCGGGCGTGCAGCGGTGGTCGTCGCGCTCGTCGGCGAAGAGGCCCGGGTCGCTCCAGCAGGGCTGGCCGTCGGCGCGCCAGGCGATGGTCAGCGCCCAGCGCGGCAGCGGCTCGCCCGGGTACCACTTGCCCTGGCCGAAGTGCAGGAAGCCGCCCTGGCCGTAGCGCTGGCGCAGCTCGTGCACGAGGGCCGTGGCCAGGCCGCGCTTGGTCGGGCCCAGGGCGTCGGTGTTCCATTCGGCCGCATCGCGGTCGTCGACGGCCACGAAGGTGGGCTCGCCGCCCAGCGTCAGGCGCACGTCCTGCGCCTGCAGCCGCTCGTCCACCGCCTGGCCGAGCTCGACGATGGCCTGCCACTGCGCATCGGTGTAGGGCAAGGTCACGCGTGGCGACTCGTGGATGCGCGTGACCGCCATGTGGTGCGAGAACTCGACCTCGCAGTCGTCCACCGCACCGCTGATGGGTGCCGCGCTGCCGGGCTCGGGCGTGCAGGCCACCGGGATGTGGCCTTCGCCGGCGAGCAGGCCCGAGGTCGGGTCCAGGCCGATCCAGCCGGCGCCGGGCAGGTAGATCTCGCACCAGGCGTGGAGGTCGGTGAAGTCGTGCTCGGCGCCCGACGGGCCGTCGAGCGACTTCACGTCGGGCCGGAGCTGGATCAGGTAGCCCGAGACGAAGCGCGCCGCGATGCCCAGGTGGCGGAACAGCTGCACCAGTAGCCAGCCGGTGTCGCGGCACGAGCCGCTGCCGTTGGCGAGCGTGGTCTCGGGCGTCTGCACGCCCGGCTCCATCCGGATCAGGTACGAGATCTCGCGCTGCAGGCGCTGGTTCAGGCCGACCATGAAGTCGATCGTGCGCACCCGCTCGCGCGAGACGCTCTCCACGAAGGCCTTGAAGCGCGGCGACTGTGCGGACAGCGGCTCGGTCGCCAGGTAGGGCAGCAGGTCGCGCGCCAGCTCGGGGGCGTAGGCGAAGGGGAACTGCTCGGCCTCGGGCTCGAGGAAGAAGTCGAACGGGTTCAGCACCGACATCTCGGCCACGAGGTCGACCGTGACCTCGAGCTCGCGCATGGGCTCGGGGAAGACCAGCCGCGCCAGGTAGTTGCCGAAGGGGTCCTGCTGCCAGTTGACGAAATGCTGCGCCGGCTCGACGCGCAGCGAGTAGCTCAGGATGCGCGTGCGGCTGTGCGGCGCGGGCCGCAGCCGCACGACCTGCGGCGACAGGCCGACCCGGCGGTCGTAGCGGTAACGCGTGACATGGTTCAGCGCGACATGGATGGACACGGGGATGGGCTCCTGGCCGGGTCGGTGGGGTTGCAGGCGCTGCTTGCAAGCGGCGGGCCATCGGCCTGGGCCGGTCGATGATGCCAGTAACGCCGCGCGGCCTCGCGCTCGCAGCGGCCGGTGTCGCCCGGGGCCGCGCCGTCGCGCCAGGTCCAGGCGCCGCAGCGGTCGCTGCGCCGCAGGACCACGCCCTGCTCGAGGTAGCGCGCCACGACGGCGGGGGCGGGGTGGCCATAGCGGCTGCGGTAGGCCGCCTGCACCACCGCCACCTGCGGCTGCACGGCCTCGATGAAGGCCGGGGTCGACGAGGTGCGGCTGCCGTGGTGCGGCACCAGCAGCACGTCGGCCCGCAGCGCAGCCGCGGCGCGGCCGAGCAGGGCCGCCTCCTGCGGCGCCTCGATGTCGCCCGTGAGCAGGGCGCTGCCGCCCAGGCCCTGCACGCGCAGCACGCAGCTCATCGCGTTGGGCGCCAGGGGCCGCGCGTGGTCGGCCGCAAGCGGGTGCAGCAGCTCGAATCGAACACCGTCCCAGACCCAGGCCTGGCCGGCGCTGCAGCGCTGGTGCGGCCGCGAAGGCGGCAGGTCCGCGATCAGCGGGTGGCTCTCGGGCAACGAGCTGATCACGCCCGCCACCGGCAGCCCGGCCAGCACCGAGGCGGCGCCGCCGGTGTGGTCGCTGTCGCCGTGGCTGAGCAGCAGCCGGTCGATGCGCCGCTCGCCGCGCACGCGCAGCAGCGGCAGCAGCACGCGCGCGCCGGCGTCGGACTCGGGCGAGGTCTGCGGGCCGGCGTCGTAGAGCAGCAGATGTCCATGGGTGCGCACCAGCACCGCAGTGCCCTGCCCGACATCGGCCGCGACCAGCTCGAACCGCCCCGGCGCAAGCCGGTCCGGCGGCGGCCCCAGCAGCGGCAGCATCAGCGGCACGGCCAGCAGGCGCAGCCGGGCAGGCAGCGGCAGCACCGCCACCAGCGCGCCGAGCAGGCCGCAGGCCACCGCCCAGCCCGGTGCGGCGGCCGCGCTCCAGGTCACCAGCGGCAGGCCGGCCAGCCACTGCAGCCAGGCCGTCAGCAGCTGCACCAGCGCCGCGGCCGCCAGCCACAGCGGCGGCAGCAGCGCACCGATCAGGGCCAGCGGGGTGACGAGCAGGGTGACGAGCGGAATCGCCACCAGGTTGGCGGCAAAGCCCACCACCGACAGCTGCTGGAAGCACAGCAGCGTCAGCGGCACCAGCCCCACCGTGGCCACGACCTGGCTGCGCAGCCCGCCCCAGGCCACGCGGCGCAGTCGCGTCCGCCAGTTCAGCGCGGTGCCAGGTGCGGCCGCGGGATCGTGCGCCGGCGCCGACGCCAGCAGCAGGCCCACGGCACCGAAGGAAAGCCAGAAGCCCGGCTGCAGCAGGGCCCAGGGGTCGAGCGCCGTCACCCCCAGGGCCGCGGCCAGCAGCACGGCCGGCAGCGGCCAGCGCCGGCCGCCGCCGCGCAGCAGCGCGACCAGCGCCAGCATGCACACGGTGCGCTGCGCCGGCACGCCCCAGCCCGCGAAGCCGGCATAGCCCGTGGCCACCAGCACCCCGCCCCAGCGCGCCGCCACCGGCGCCGGGCAGGCCAGCAGCAGCCGCGGCCAGACCCGCCACAGCCGCGCCACCAGCGCCGCGGCGAGGGCCGCCAGCATCGTGATGTGCAAGCCCGAGATCGACATCAGGTGCGCCACGCCGGTGCTGCGGAACAGGGCCCAGCCGGGGCCGTCGATCGCAGCCTGGTCACCGAGCGCCAGCGCGGCCAGCACGCCGGCGGCCGGCGGGTCGGGCACCTGCTGCTGCAGGGCGTCGCGCAGGCCCTGGCGCCAGCGCGCCAGCGCGCCGCCCTGGCCTTCGGCCAGCAGGATCGGTGCGGCGCCCGCCTTCGGCACACCGGTCGCACCGGCCGCATCGGCCGCATCCGCTGCACCTGCTGCACTGGCCGCATCCGATGCGCCTGCTGCGCCGGCCACGCCCGCTACGCCCGCCGCGCCCGACGCGCGCACGCTGCCGCTGGCGCCCAGCCCGCGCTCGAAGTACCAGAGCTCGAGGTCGAAGCCCCCCGGGTTGAACGCGCCGTGCGGCGCGCGCAGCCGCAGCGGCAGGCGCCAGCGCTGGCCGGCGCGGATGGGCGGCACGGCGGCGCCGGCCACGAGGTCGTCGTCGCCGCGCTGCCACCAGCCCAGGGCCAGCCGCGGCGGCAGGCGCACCGGCTGGCCTCGCCAGGTGGCCGAGTCGACGTCGAAGACGAACTGGGTGCCGATGGCGCTGGTCTGCGGCAGGTCGGCCACGACGCCGGTGACGAGCAGGTCGCGCCCTTCGAGCGCCGGGTCGAGCGCCTGGGCCAGCCGCGCCTGGGCCCGCAGCGTGGTGCCGGCGAAGGCCAGCGCCGCCACGGCCAGCCACACGGCGCCCTGCGCGGCCACGGCCACCACGGCCGGCCCGCGCTGCCGCCAGCGCCAGGCCGACGCGAGCAAGGCCAGCGCCATCGCAGCCACGCCCAGCGCCGGGCCGCGCGCCAACGCTTCGGCCTGCTGTAGCTGCCAGCCCACGCCAGCCAGGGCCGCCAGGCCCAGCAGCGCCGCCTGCGCGGCCGGCCCCGGGCCAAGGCGCCGCGGCCGGCCCGGGCCCGGCTCCGGGCTTGCCCTTGCGCCCACGCCCAGGTCTGCACCCGCGCCCGCACTCGCGCCCGCGCTCGCAGCCGCCTCGACCGGGCCCGCTCCCTGCATCACCCCAGTGTAGGATGCCCTTTTGACCTGAGCGGACCCCCTCGCCATGAGCATCGCCGAGCGCCTGCAAGCCCTCGCCATCACGCTGCCGCCCCTGGCCACGCCGGCCGCGGCCTACGTGCCCTTCGTCCGCAGCGGCAACCTGGTCTTCGTCTCGGGCCACATCGCCAAGCGCGACGGCAAGCCCTGGGTCGGCCAGCTCGGCCTGACCACCGGCACCGACGAGGGACGCGAGGCAGCGCGCGCCGTGGCGATCGACCTGCTGGGCACGCTGCAGGCCGCGGCGGGCGACCTGGCCCGCGTGCGCCGCATCGTCAAGGTGCTGAGCCTGGTCAACAGCACGCCCAGCTACACCGAGCAGCACCTGGTGACGAACGGCTGCAGCGAACTGCTGGTGGCGGTGCTGGGCCCCGAGGTGGGTGCGCATGCGCGCAGTGCCTTCGGCGTGGCGCAGCTGCCGATGGGCGCCTGCGTCGAGATCGAGCTCACGGCCGAGGTCGCATGAAGCCGGGCGCGGCCCAGCGCCGCTTCTTCGGCGGCGCGATCGTCGCGAGCCTGGCCGCCGTCGGCGCGGCGCTGGTGTCGCAGCATGTCTTCGACATCATGCCCTGCCCCTGGTGCATCCTGCAGCGCGTGATCTTCGTCGCCATCGCCTTGGCCGCCCTGCCCGGCCTCCTGCCGGTGCGCGGGCTTCAGAGGCTGGCCGCGCTGCTGATGGGCCTGCTGGCGATGGCGGGCGTCGCCTCGGCGCTGTGGCAGCACTTCGTGGCGGCCGCCAGCAACTCCTGCGACCTGACGCTGGCCGACAAGCTCATCCGCCAGGCCGGGCTGAACGAGCTGTGGCCCGATGTCTTCCAGCCCTACGCCTCCTGCGCCGACGCCGCGGTCAAGCTGCTGGGCGTGCCCTACGAGTTCTACAGCCTGGCGCTGTTCCTGGCCCTGGCCGGGGCCGCGGCCTGGTCGCTGACGCGGCGCCGCTGAAGGCGGCCGGGCGCCGTCGTGGCGCCATCGATCAGCCCAGCCCCAGCGGTTTCAGCACCCCCTCGACCTTGCGCCCCTTGCGGGCCCGGCGGCCTTCGTGCGCGGCCAGCGCCGCGCCCTTGAGCCGCTCCTCGCGCGGCTTGCCGCCGCGGCCGGTGCCGCGCACGGTCACTTCGTCGGCCAGCGCCGCCACCGCGATCAGCGGCGCCTGCGCGTCGACGTCCATCAGGTTCAGGCCCTTGCCACCGCCGGGCTGCAGCTTCAGCTCGTCCAGGCCGAACACCAGCAGCCGCCCGTCGCCGGCCAGCGCGGCCACGCGTGAGTGCTCGGCGCGCAGCGCCACCGGCGGCAGCAGGCGGGCGCCCTCGTCCAGCGTGAGGAAGCTCTTGCCGCCGCGCTGGCGGCCGTGCAGGTCGCCGGCCCGGGCCAGCAGGCCGTAGCCCGTGCTGCTGGCCAGCAGCAGCGTCTGGGCCGCGGGCCCGGCGTGGTAGTGCACGGGCTGGGTGCCGGGTTCGAGCTCGATGAGCGAGGTCACCGGCACGCCGTCACCCCGCCCGCCCGGCAGCGTGGCCACGGCGATGCTGTAGACGCGGCCGCGGCTGCCGAAGGCCAGCAGGGTGTCGACCGAGCGGCAGGCGTAGGTGGCGTAGAGCGCGTCGCCGGGCTTGAAGGCCAGCGCCGCGGCGTCGACCTCGTGGCCCTTGAGCGCGCGCACCCAGCCCTTCTGGCTCACGACCACCGTCACCGGCTCGTCGACGACCTTGATCTCGGCCACCGCGCGGCGCTCTTCCTGCACCCGCGTGCGCCTGGCGTCGCCATGGGCCTTGGCGTCCTGCTCGATCTCCCTGATCACGCTGCGCTTGAGCGCCGCGGGGCTGGCCAGGATCTCCTCCAGCCGGGCCTGCTGCGCGCGCAGCTCGGCCAGCTCCTGCTCGATCCGGATCGCCTCCAGCCGCGCCAGCTGGCGCAGCCGGATCTCGAGGATGTCCTCGGCCTGGCGCTCGCTCAGGGCGAAGCGCGCCATCAGCGCCGGCCGCGGCTCGTCGGCGTTGCGGATGATGCGGATTACCTCGTCGATGTTCAGCAGCACGAGCTGCCGGCCCTCGAGCACGTGGATGCGCTCGGCGACGCGGCCCAGCCGGTGGCGCGTGCGCCGCTCGACGGTGGCCAGCCGGAAGGCGATCCACTCCAGCAGGATGCGGCGCAGGCCCTTCTGCACCGGCCGGCCGTCGGCGCCCACCATCGTCAGGTTCAGCGGCACGCTGCCTTCCAGGCTGGTGTGGGCCAGCAGCAGGCCGACGAGCTCGTTCACCTCGACGGTGCGCGTCTTGGGCTCGAACACCAGCCGCACCGGCGCGTCCTTGCCCGACTCGTCGCGCACCGCGTCCAGCACCGCCAGCAGGGCGGCCTTGAGCTGCAGCTGCTCGGGCAGCAGTGCCTTCTTGCCGGCCTTGACCTTGGGGTTGCTCAGCTCCTCGATCTCTTCCAGCACCTTCTGCGCGCTGGTCTGCGGCGGCAGCTCGGTCACGACCAGCTGCCACTGGCCGCGCGCCAGGTCCTCGACGACCCAGCGCGCGCGCACCTTCAGGCTGCCGCGGCCGCTGGCGTAGGCCTCGCGGATCTCGGCCGGCGCGCTGATGATCTGGCCGCCGCCGGGAAAGTCGGGTGCCGGCAGCAGCGTCAGCAGCGCGTCGTCGGAGAGGCGCTCGTCTTTCAGCAGCGCGATCGTGGCCGCGGCCACCTCGCGCAGGTTGTGGCTGGGCACCTCGGTGGCCAGGCCCACGGCGATGCCGCTGGCGCCGTTGAGCAGCACGAAGGGCAGCCGGGCCGGCAGCTGGCGCGGCTCTTCGGTGCTGCCGTCGTAGTTGGGCTGGAAATCGACCGTACCTTCGTCGATCTCGTCCAGCAGCAGCCGGGCGATGGGCGCCAGCCGCGCCTCGGTGTAGCGCATCGCCGCTGCGCCGTCGCCGTCGCGGCTGCCGAAGTTGCCCTGCCCGTCGACCAGCGGGTAGCGCTGGGAAAAGCCCTGGGCCATCCGCACCAGCGCGTCGTAGGCCGCGGTGTCGCCGTGCGGGTGGTACTTGCCGAGCACATCACCGACCACGCGCGCGCTCTTCACCGCCTTCGGCCCGGCCGCGGTCGTGAACGCCAGGCCCATGCGCTCCATCGAAAACAGGATGCGCCGCTGCACCGGCTTTTGCCCATCGCACACATCGGGCAGCGCGCGTCCTTTGACGACGCTCAGAGCGTATTCCAGATAGGCGCGTTCGGCGTACTGCGCCAGGCCGATGGCACTGCCACCGTCGTCGGGGGGTGAGGTGAAGAGATCGGGTTCGGGGGTCATGCGTCAATGGCAAAGAGATCGATCGGAATCGGTGCTGCGAGCGCCGCGCCGCAGCATCGGTGAGCGCAGTTCACGCGGGAACAACGATCACCAGGTCGGTGTAGGCACGCAATCCAGCGTCACAGGTGAGCAAGTGCATCGGCTCGCTGAGGGCCTGGGCGACGAGCAGGCGGTCGAACGGATCACGATGCGCCGCTTGCGGCAACGAGGCGACCCGGGCCGCATGTGTCCAGCGCACCGGCAATTGCACAAAGCCGGCGTCGTCCAGTCGTTCTTCGAGCGACGCGACGTCGACCTTGAGCTTGCCGAGCGCGGCCTTGATGGTGGCTTCCCACAGTGACGCGGCGCTGACGTACACCGCATCCGCGCGGTCCAGCCAAGGCAGGGCCGCCTTGGGCAATGTGGCGCGGCCTTGCATCGCCCACAGCATCAGGTGGGTATCGAGCAGCAGGTTCATCGGCGCTTCGCGCGCTTGCCGGCCCCTTCGAACGCCGCCAGCACGTCGTCGGGCAATGGCGCGTCGAAGTCGTCGGCGATCTCGATCTTGCCCTTCATCAGCCCGAAAACCAGCTTGCGCTTGGGCCCGCTGGCCAGCGGCGTCAACTTGGCCATCGGCGTGCCCGCCTTGGCGATGATCACGGTTTCGCCCCGGCTGGCCTGATCCACCAACTCCGACAGCCGCGTCTTGGCTTCATAGATATTGACCTGCATGGCGTTCCCAAACCTGACCAACGTTGGTCAGGTCGAGTGTAGCGCAACGACGTGTCAGCGCGGAAACCGCTCGCGCAGCTTGAGCTTCCAGAATTTGCCGGTGGAGGTGCGCGGCACCGCGTCGATCACCTCGTAGCGGTCGGGCAACTGCCACTTCGCGAAGCCGTGCTGCAACAGGTGCGCGCCGAGCACCTCGGCCAGGCCGGCAAGCGGCGCCTGCTGACCGGGCTTGACGACGACGCAGGCGAGCGGCCGCTCGCTCCACTTGTCGTCGGGAATCGCGATCACCGCGGCCTCATTGATCAGCGGGTGGGCCATCAACGCGTTCTCGAGATCGACCGAACTGATCCACTCGCCGCCGGACTTGATCAGGTCCTTGGTGCGGTCGGTGATGCGCACGAAGCCGAGCGCGTCCATCGTCGCCACGTCACCGGTGCGCAGCCAGCCGTCGACGGTGAACTTGTCGGCGCTGACGGGCACCTCATGGTACGAGCCGGTGATGAACGGGCCGCGCACCTGGATCTCGCCCATCGTCTTGCCGTCCCACGGCGCGTCGGTGTCGTCGTCGGAGCGGATGCGCACATCGACCAGCGGCACCGGCACGCCGGCCATCGCGGCACGCTGGTAGCGCACCTCGTCACCGGCGTCCTTCAGCTCGTTGCGCAGGTACGAGACGGTGGCCAGCGGCGAGGTCTCGGTCATGCCCCAGCCTTGCAGCAGCCACACGCCGTGCTTCGCGAAGGCACGGATCAGCGCCTCGGGTACCGCGGCGCCGCCGACCAGCGAACGCAGGCCCTTGGGCAGCGTCCAGCGGCCGGGCTCGGCGGTGGCGGCCTGGTCGTAGCGCTGGATCAGGCCCATCCAGATGGTGGGCACGCCCAGCGCCAGCGAAGGCGGCTGCAACTGCATCAGGTCGAGCAGGTCGTCGGGGTGCAGGTGCGGGCCGGGGAAGACCAGCTTCACGCCCAGCATCACCGCGGCGTACGGCACGCCCCAGCAGTTGGCGTGGAACATCGGCGTGACCGGCAACACCACGTCGGTGCTGGCCAGGCCCCAGTGGTCGGGCAGGCAACCGACCAGTGTGTGCAGCACGGTCGAGCGGTGTGAATAGACCACACCCTTCGGGCGCCCGGTGGTGCCCGACGTGTAGCACATCGCGACCGGGTCGTCCTCGGTGTGCGCCGCATAGCTGAAGCCGTCCGGGTCGGCACCGGCGAGCAGCGACTCGTAGTCGGTGAACTCTCGCGGCACGGCGGCGCCGGAGAACGGCACCACGATCACGCGCTCGAACGCGTGCAGGTGCGCGAACTGGCGGTACAGCGGCAGCAGCACGTCGTCGACGACCAGGAAGCGGTCTTGCGCGTCGGCGGCGATCCAGCCGAGTTCGTCGGGCGCCAGGCGCAGGTTCAGCGTGTGCATCACGCCGCCCGCGGCCGGTATGCCGAAGTAGCACTCGAGATGCGCGTGGTGGTTCCAGCAGAGCGTGGCGACGCGCTCGCCCTTGCTCAGACCGAGCCGTTGCAGCGCCGAGGCGAGCGCGCGCGTGCGGCGGTGGAACTCGCCGTAGGTGTGGGTCACGAGCGACTTGTCGGGCCGCCGCGAGACGATCGTGTTGGCGGCGAACAGCTGCCCGGCGCGCTCCAGCAGATGGTTGAGCGACAACGGCACATTCATCATCGTGGCTTGCATGGTCATCCCCCGTGGAGTTCGCTCAATCCGCGCGCGCGCCGGCGCGACGCGCCGCGAGCGCTGCGGCATGTTCGGGCTCGAGCATCGCCATCACGATCAGCGAGTCGTAGCCGTCGTCGGTGCGCACGCTCTCGCGCAATCGCCCTTCTTCGACGAAGCCTTCGCTGCGGTAGAGCGCCTGCGCGCGCACGTTGCGGGCCTTCACGTCGAGCCAGAAGCGGTGCGCGTGCAGGTCGCGAAACGCCATCTGCGCCAGCCAGCGGATGCACGAGCGGCCAATGCCCTGGCCGTGCACCGCCGGCAGCAGCACGATCCGCTTGAGCTCGATCGAGCGGTGCGGGTTGCGGCAGCCCTGCAGGATCGCGAACCCCACCGACGGGTAGCCAACGCCGGCCTCGACGATGAAGTGGCGAAAGTCCGGGAAGCGGATCGCGCCCTCGTGCTGGGTGCGATCCCAGGGCGTGATGAACGGGCGGTTCGCGCGGTCTTGTTCGACCGAGATCACGAAGTCCAGGTCGGAGCTCATGGTCGGGCGCAGGCGCACCGCCGGGCTGTTCATGTGCCGGCCTTGCGCCTGGCGCACTCCCGCCGAGCGGGCGCCGTCGCGGCCGGGGCGGTACCGCGACTCATGGGCAAATATTGCGTGGCCA